>JACPYL010000027.1:0-300000 GCA_016196065.1 Acidobacteriota bacterium
AAGTGGATTGTACTAGAAGTCTGCACGCCAACCCGCAAGGGGGGCAGCGGCCCAAGGTATGATTCATGATTGGGGTGAAGTCGTAACAAGGTAGCCGTAGGAGAACCTGCGGCTGGATCACCTCCTTTCTAAGAGAGACCGTGGGTGGAGCCGCCGACAAAGTACACGGCGGCAGCCGTTCCACTCCAAATCGTCGTTCCGGATTCTCTGCTCGGAGTTTCGGTTTTCAGTAGGGGAAGCGGGCTGGTCCCGCGACCCTGCGTCCAACTGGCCTCGATTAGTTTCTTACCAGGGGCTGTAGCTCAGCTGGGAGAGCGCCTGATTTGCATTCAGGAGGTCGCCGGTTCGATCCCGACCAGCTCCACCAGTTCTGGGAGTAGCCCGGGCCTGTAGCTCAGGTGGCTAGAGCGCACCCCTGATAAGGGTGAGGTCGGTAGTTCGACTCTACCCAGGCCCACCACAAGTTTCCGCCCGCCCCTCCTCGGAGGGGTTCGGGCGCCGATCTTTGACAATTGAATATTGACGGGCATTTACAACTACAAGTAAGTGCATAGCGCTCAAGAAGTACACTCTGTGTTCAGAGTTGATTTTATGGTCAAGCTACTAAGGGCGTGTGTGTGGATGCCTTGGCGCAAGTAGGCGAAGAAGGACGTGGCCAGCTGCGATAAGCCTCGGGAAGGTGCTAGCAACCTGTGATCCGGGGATGTCCGAATGGGGAAACCCGGCGGGTGAGAACACCCGCCACCGCCGCCTGAATCCATAGGGCGGCGGAGCGAACCCGGGGAAGTGAACCATCTCAGTACCCGGAGGAAAAGAAAACAACCGTGATTCCGAAAGTAGTGGCGAGCGAAATCGGAACAGCCTAAACCCGGCGATTCGCAAGGAGAGCCGGGGGTTGCAGGACCTCGATGTGGGAAGACAAGGGTTAGTCGAACGGCATGGAAAGGCCGGCCAAAGAGGGTGATAGCCCCGTACACGAAAATCCGAGTCTCCCTAGGGGTATCCTAAGTACCGCGGGACACGAGAAACCCTGCGGGAATCTGCCGGGACCATCCGGCAAGGCTAAATACTGACTTGCGACCGATAGTGAACCAGTACCGTGAGGGAAAGGTGAAAAGAACCCCTGCGAGGGGAGTGAAATAGTACCTGAAACCACACGCCTACAAGCAGTTGGAGGGCTATGCCCCGCAAGGGGAACGCCTGACATCGTGCCTATTGAATAATGAGCTGGCTAGTTAATCTCAGTGGCAAGGTTAAGCGAAAGCGAGCCGCAGCGAAAGCGAGTCTGAATAGGGCGTTCAGTCGCTGGGATTAGACGCGAAGCGGGATGATCTACCCTTGGCCAGGATGAAAGTAGGGTAAAACCTACTGGAGGTCCGAACGGGTGTTTGTTGAAAAAAGCTCCGATGAGCTGAGGGTAGGGGTGAAAGGCTAATCAAATTCCGTGATTGCTCGTTCTCTCCGAAATAGCTTTAGGGCTAGCGTCGTATGATTTGTCGTGGCGGTAGAGATCTGAATGGACTATGGGGCTTTCCAGCTTACAGAATCCAATCAAACTTCGAATGCCATTGAACAACCAATACGGCAGTCAGACAGCGGGGGCTAAGCTTCGTTGTCGAGAGGAAAACAGTCCAGATCGCCTGCTAAGGTCCCAAAATATCAGCTAAGTGGGAAAGGAAGTCGGAACGCCCAGACAGCCAGGAGGTTGGCTTAGAAGCAGCCATCCTTTAAAGAAAGCGTAATAGCTCACTGGTCAAGCGGTCCGGTGCCGACAATTTAACGGGGCTTAAGCTGATTACCGAAGCAGCGAATGCATGGTGTAACAGCCATGCGTGGTAGGAGAGCATTCTCAACAGTTAGAAGCCAGACTGAGAAGACTGGTGGACGGTTGGGAAGAGACCCTGCCGGCATAAGTAGCGATAACGGAGGTGAGAACCCTCCGCGCCGAAAGTCTAAGGTTTCCTGAGAAAGGTTAATCCGCTCAGGGTCAGGCGGTTCCTAAGGTGAGGCCGAAAGGCGTAACTGATGGACATCCGGTTAATATTCCGGACCTCCCATGTGGTCGTTATACGATGGGGAGACGCAGAAGGATAAGCAGGCCGTCCTATGGCTATGACGGTTGATGCGTGTAAGGTGTTCTCGATAGGAAAATCCGTCGAGGAGTTATCACTGAGACGCAAAACAGTACTCCGTATGGAGGAAAGCTGCTGATTCCACGCTGCCGAGAAAATCCTCTAAGGAGAACATGTGGGATCCGTACCTCAAACCGACACAGGTAGACGAGAAGAATATTCTAAGGCGCTCGTGAGAACAGTTGGTAAGGAACTTGGCAATATAACCCCGTAACTTCGGGAGAAGGGGTGCCTCACTAGGGTGCAAGCCCGAAGAGGCCGCAGAGAAATGCGCACTGCGACTGTTTAACAAAAACACAGGTCTCTGCTAAGTCGAAAACGACGTATAGGGGCTGACGCCTGCCCGGTGCTGGAAGGTTAAAGGGAGAGGTTAGCCGCAAGGCGAAGCTTTGAACTGAAGCCCCAGTGAACGGCGGCCGTAACTATAACGGTCCTAAGGTAGCGAAATTCCTTGTCGGGTAAGTTCCGACCTGCACGAATGGCGTAACGAAAGTGCGACTGTCTTGCCGACTGACACGGCGAACTTGTAGTGCCGGTGAAGATGCCGGTTGCCCGCAACTAGACGGAAAGACCCCGTGCACCTTTACTATACCTTTAGTATGAACTATGGCACTTGCTGCGCAGGATAGGTGGGAGGCTTGGAACTCAGGTTTTCGGACTTGGGGGAGCCACCGGTGAGATACCACCCTGCGAGTTCTGTGGTTCTAACCTATTCCCGTGATCCGGGAAAGGGACATACTAAGGCGGGTAGTTTGACTGGGGCGGTCGCCTCCTAAACTGTAACGGAGGCGCGCGAAGCTACGCTCAGGCTGTTTGGAAATCAGCCGACGAGTGCAAACGCATAAGCGTGGTTAACTGCGAGACCTACAAGTCGAGCAGATACGAAAGTAGGCGTTAGTGATCCGGTGGTTCTGTATGGAAGGGCCATCGCTCAACGGATAAAAGGTACGCCGGGGATAACAGGCTGATCGGAGCCAAGAGTTCATATCGACGCTCCGGTTTGGCACCTCGATGTCGGTTCATCGCATCCTGGAGCTGTAGAAGGTTCCAAGGGTTAGGCTGTTCGCCTATTAAAGCGGTACGTGAGCTGGGTTCAGAACGTCGCGAGACAGTTCGGTCCCTATCTGTTGTGGGCGCAGGAGATTTGAGAGGGCCTGTCCTTAGTACGAGAGGACCGGGATGGACGAACCTCTTGTGTTCCAGCTGTCACGCCAGTGGCACCGCTGGGTAGCGAAGTTCGGTTGTGATAACCGCTGAATGCATATAAGCGGGAAGCACTCCTCAAGATGAGATCTCCCAACCCATAAGGGTCAAGAAGGGCCCAGGTAGACTACCTGGTTGATAGGCAGGATGTTGAAGCGCAGTGATGCGTGTAGCTTACCTGTACTAATCGCCCGTTCGGCTTGACCATAAAATTTACTCGGTGCAGTAAAACAGTGATCAGTTCTCAGTTGCCAGTTCTCAGTTAGAACCTGAACTGGAACCAGCAATGTTGTTAGGAAGTCGTTCGAACCTGGATGACTGAGAAGCAATACTGATGACTGTGCGCCGACGAAATTTTGCCAAAGTAATATCGAAGCGGGTTACACCGCTTCAACCCAATCTATTCAGTTGTGAGGTTTCGTCCTCAGGATCTTTGAAAGCTCGTCGCGAAAGCGACACCGAGATGGCGTAGAGATCCCTCGCCGCAAGGCGCTCGGGATTTCGGCGCGCGGCTCAAACGCCGCGCAAGCGCCTCAAGTTGTCGGTGATCTTACCGCGGGGGTTCCACCCGTTCCCATCCCGAACACGGAAGTTAAGCCCCGCTGGGCCGATTGTACTGCACGCGAAAGTGTGTGGGAGAGTAGGTCGTTGCCGGCATAAATAAAGGCCGATCATGAAAATGGTCGGCCTTTTCCTTTTGGGATTTGATGTGTTTGTGATGTGGAGCGGGCGCCCCGCCCGCTGCTGTTGGGGTTGGTGTGGTTTTTCCAGGCACTCGACCTGACGGTGCATCTGCGCTGCTAGCCTTCTCGCCGGCGGAGGCGCCCGCGCCACATGTGTGTGGGAGAGTAGGTCATTGCCCATAAATAAAGGTCACGTTTGAGAAATCAGCGTGACCTATTGCTTTGTGGCGGAACGTAGGCGCTTAAAATAGTCTGGATTCAGTATCCTGCTAGACTGTCCCCGGCGGAAAGGAAATCTCGGGATGAAAATCGCAGAAGCGTTGGCGCTCCGCGCCGACCTCCAAAGGCGCTTGGAGCAGTTGAAGCAGCGTCTGGTCAAGAACGCGCGCATTCAGGAAGGCGACAAGCCGGAGGAAGATCCGGCGGAACTCCAGTCTGAGCTGGAAAGGTTGGCGAAAGAATTGACGGTACTGATTCAGCGCATTAACCGGACGAATGCAGCGTCGCGATTCGGGGACGGAACGCTGGCGGACGCGCTGGCGGAACGCGATGTCCTGAAGATCCGATACAACACATATCGAGAGCTTGCGACCGCGGCCTCAACCAGTCAAAGCCGTACTACACGTTCCGAAGTGAAGTACGTCAGCACGGTGAGCGTCGCGGCCACACAGCGGAAGGCAGATGATCTTGCCAAGCAGTATCGTGAACTCGACACGCGCATACAAGAAGCAGATTGGTTGACCGTTTTGTTGGACTAGGGCGAGAAGGTAGTCGGCGACACGAGAAGTGAGCACAACCCTCCGGCGGGGCAATGCCGACTCGGGTAGTGCGAGGGCAAGCACTAGTCGGTTCGATTCCGACCAGAACAGCGTATGCCCAGCAAGGCGCACAAATGCACGGCGTATTGTAACCGTGTACGACCATGTGCTGGTCTCGTAGCGTCGGTGAGGGTGGGGAAGGGGCACTCGTTCTAGTCGACCTACTTCCGTTTGTGATGAGGACTGGGCATGCCCTCAGCGGCTAAAGCCTTACTCCACACTCGGCAGTTACCGCAGCGGTGAACCGCTGCGCCACCCAAAATCTATTCTGTCGTGGGCGTTTCATGGGGGTTTTATCCCAAATACATTTGCCGCAATAGAGTTCCGAATCTTGGGTCGGTGCGGATCGAATCCCACTTGGGATCGACTTTGAGAAATGTCAGCCGCACATCGCGTTCGGAGTGAGCCTTCGCCAGCCAATCTAATGCTCCATCCGCGTCGCCGAGGCCGCAATGGATTACCGCAACGCTTTGCGGAGGCAAGTAGCGGTCCGCGAAGCGCGTTTTCAGGTCGTCAATCACGGCTCGCGCTCGAGGCTGATCCCCGGTTCGTGCGCAGCAGTATCCAATCAGAGAAATTGTTTCCGAGTTGCCGCCCGAAAAATCTCGCGCTTTCGTCAACACTGCGATTGCATTTTCATATTCGGCCCGCTGAATTTGCACACGAGCTAATGCGAGGTTTGCCACCCAGAAGTTGGGATCGAGTTCGAGCGTCTTGTGGGCTTGGACTCCGGCTTCGTCGTCGCGTCTTGCCCAATGCAGGAATTGCGCCTGGTTGGCGTTCACGATGAGGGAGAGGGGATCGGCGTCGATGGCTCGCTGGCCTTCGATGATGGCTTCGTCGTGGCGGCCTACTGCGGTGAGCATGACGGCGTATCCCATGTGGGCTTCGCCGTTGTTCGGATTCAACTCAATGGCGTGTTGAAATTCCTGTTCGGCGCCGGACCAATCCCAATCGAACCAGAGCTTGCAAAAGCCAAGTGCCAGGTGGGCATCGGAGATGTTGGGGTCGATCTCCAGGGCCTTGATCGCGGCGGCTTTGGCTTTCGGGAAGGCGTCTTTCGGGGCGACGTCGCTGGTGATGGGGAGCCTGCGATACGAGTCGGCAATCCCGGCGTAGGCGAGCGCGTAGGTGGGATCGGCGTCGATCGCCTGCTGAAAGAATTCAATTCCCTTTGCGATCGCGGGACGAATGACTTTGCCGATGTGGTACCGGCCCTTCAGATAGCTGTGATAGGCCTCGATGTTCTGGGTATTCCGGTGGGTAAGCTTCCTTCTTTCTTCCTGGCTCAGGCGGAGAGCGAGAGCGGCCGCAACTTTTTCGGAAATCGTATCCTGGACCGTGAAGACGTCGGTGAATTCTTCGTCGAACTTTCGCGTCCACAAGGATGTGCCGTCAGAAACCTGAAGCAGCCGGGCCGTCACTCGTATATGGCTGCCATCGCGCTGGATGCTGCCGTCCAAAACCGACTCGACCATCAGCTCGCGACCGGCGGCCAGTGCGTCTTGCTCGAGGCTTCCATATTTGCGCACGGAACTAAGGGGACGGACGCTGGTGCTTCGAGTGCTGCTGAGGCGGGCGATCAGAGTGTCGGCCATGCCCAGTTCGAGGGCTTCGTCTCGCAGATCCGCCGTCAGAGGTTTGAAGGGCAGCACCGCAAGCGAGCGAGTGGCAGAGTGCGCGACCGACGCAGTGGGTCCGGACACAGCATGCCTGCGCACATTCGCAACAAAACGGTAGCCCTGTCCAGGGATGGTCGCGATGTAGCGGTTCTCGCCGCGCGTTTCTCCCAGCACGCGGCGGAGCGTAGAAATATTCTGGTTGAGGTTGTTCTCTTCAACGATCGTGTCGGGCCACACGGAACGGATCAGATCATCTTTTTGGACTAAATCCCCCGGGCGCCTTACCAGGTAGAGCAGCGTCTCAAACACTTTGGGAGTGAGAGGCACAGTCTCGCTTCCCCGCAGAAGAAGGCGCTTCGCGGCATCGATGCGGAAATCTCCAAATTCGTAGATCTGCGGTGGTTCGACCATGATCAGACCTGGATTGCCCGAGCGCACTTCAGAAGCGATTTCAGAAACTTTCAGAACCGCCTAAGGACTTTCTTTCGGGACCTGAACGAGTATTGCGGAAGATCAGCCGGAGAGCAACCCGGCAACGAATTCGAGAGAGGAAAAATGAATATGACTGCTAAGTTTGTGAACCGAAGCTTCGCTCTATCTGTGGCCGCGACATTGTTTCTACTGCTGGGACAAAGCTTCGCCGCCGACGTGAAGAACCGCGCACCGGAAGTGCGGCTGTTGGAGGGGACATGGACCGTCCAGGTATCAATCGTGGATTGTACGAGCGGCCAGACGCTGGGCAATCCGTTTCCGTCACTGCTGACCTTTGCGCGCGGCGGGGCGTTGACGGAAACTACCGCAAATCCCGCCTTCTTTCCTGCGGAACGGGGCCCGGGGCACGGTGTGTGGGCGTATGACCACCACGCTTTTACAGCAGTCTCCACTGCGTTCATTACGAGTAACGGGGTCTTGGTCAAGACGCAGAAGATCGCTCAGGCGATTCAGATGGGGAACGACGGCAATCAATTCACGAGTACCGCAACAGTCAGCTTTTTCGATCCCAACGGAAACCTGCTGGCGAGCGGTTGCGCCGTGGCTACCGCTCAGCGGTTCAAGTAGATAACCAAGTCGCGCGGTCGATTGTGTCAAAGCCAGATCAAGGGCCACGTCCAAGAGGCGTGGCCCTTTGCCTTGGGCTATGCTGCTTTGCCGCGCTACGGAGAAGTCCGGTACGGAGATTTGGTACGGCAAGGTTCTGCAGGTTAGCCCGAACATGGCGGCAGACGTTTGCCCTGCATCGGCTACAATGTCCGACGCAAGCCGGACGCCAGGAGTGTATCGATGAAGCTTCGCAGACTAGTGACTGTGCTGACGTTGTGTTGGATCGGAACTCTTTCTTCGGCGCAGGCGCCGGAGCTTTCCAAGACGGTAACGGAATTTGTTCGGGTACAGTCGTCGAAAGTTGTCCTGACGCACGTGCGCGTGATCGACGGCACAGGCGCCGCCGCGGTGGAAGATCAAAACGTCGTGATTGAAGCGGGTAGGATCACGGCGATTGAGAGGGGAGCAGACGTCTCGGCCACGCAGGGTACAACGGCTCTCGATCTGCGCGGATACACGGTGATGCCGGGTATTGTTGGCATGCACAATCATCTTTTCTATATTGCCCGCCCGAATCTGAACAGCCAGTGGAAATACGCGGCACCCGTGGTGGTCCCGCAGATGACGTTCTCGGCTCCGCGAATGTATCTTGCGGCTGGCGTCACGACCATGCGCACAACCGGCAGCGTGGAAACGTACGCAGACTTGAATTTGAAACACGACATCGACACTGGAAGACTTCCCGGCCCACGCATCGACGTGACGGGCCCATATCTCGAAGGAGCCCAGAGTTATTTCGTCCAGATGCCTCACTTGAACAATCCGGACGAGGCTCGCCAACTCGTCGACTACTGGGCCGACCGGGGCGTGACTTCATTCAAGGCGTACATGAATATCACGCGCGCTGAACTCAAGGCTGCGATCGATGCGGCTCACAAGCGCGGCATCAAGGTCACCGGGCATCTGTGCTCGGTCACGTACAAAGAAGCTGCGGAGTTGGGCATCGACGATCTCGAGCACGGTTTCTTCGTGAACACGCAACTTGATCCGGGGAAGAAGCCCGACGAATGCAGCCAGAGTGCTGGAGAATACACGCTCGCGCATATGGAGCCCGGTGGCGCGGATGCGCGGGATCTTATCGACACTTTGGTTAAACATCACGTCGCGATCACATCGACTTTGCCGGTATTTGAGGGTGGCGGCAAATTTGGACGCCCGCCGGTGCGCCAGCAGGCACTGGATGCGATGACTCCCGAGGCGCGGCAGGACTTCTTCTATCTGCGGCAACGACCTGCGTCGCGGCCAGCGCCCGCGATCGATAGCGACATGCTTTTCAAGCGTGACATGGATCTGGAACGTGCATTCGTTGCGGCTGGCGGGTTGCTGATCGCAGGCCCCGATCCAACCGGCGCGGGCGACGTCCTGCCCGGCTTCGGAGACCAGCGCGAAATTGAATTGCTGGTTGAAGCCGGATTTTCGCCGGTCGATGCGATCAAGATCGCCACACTCAACGGAGCGACATACCTGGGACGACAAGATCAGATCGGATCCATCGCCGCGGGGAAGCACGCCGACCTGGTTGTGATCAAAGGAGATCCTTCGAAACAGATCTCGGATGTTGAGAATGTTGAGATCGTGTTTAAAGATGGCGTTGGATATGATTCGCAGAAGCTGCTGGATTCGGTGAAGGGACGATACGGACAGTACTGATTTCGGTTACCTTTTCGCAGGTACGCCGTCCATCACCCGTGTTCGGAGGAATCTATCTGTGCGCCTGCCCAAGACCCTGATTGTGGTGTTGACCCTTTGCTGCGGACTACTTACTCAGACGCGTTCGTTAGCTGAACCGATGCCCACGCTGGAACACTTCTCGCCGGCGATGGCGGATAAAGATCTCGATCCCTGCGCGGACTTCTTCCAGTACTCGTGCGGCAAGTGGTTGAAGGCGAATCCAATTCCATCCGACCAGCCCAGTTGGGGTACTTTCAATTCGCTGGCCTTATGGAACATCGCGGCCGTGCGAGAGACGCTTGAGCAAGCGGCCACGTCTACTGGAAATCGCACAACCGTGCAGCAGCAAGTAGGCGACTACTATGCGTCCTGCGTGGACGAAGCCGGCATCAACCGGGCCGGGTTGGCACCATTGCAGCCCATGCTGGAGCGTATTGCCAAGTTCAACGATAAAGCGGCGCTCCCGGAACTGATTGCGTATATTCAGCAACGCATTCGTCCGGCCAATTTGAATTTCATCGAAGCGCAATATCAGGGAGTACTGTTTGGAATCTACTCGCAGCCGGGCTTTGACGATGCGAGCGTGACACTGCCGGCGCTCGATCAGGCGGGCATGAATCTCCCGGCGCGGGAGTTTTACCTCAAGGACGACGCGAAATCGACGGAGATCCGCGGCCAATACGTCCAGCACGTGACGCGCATGCTCGAGTTGAGCGGTGAGTCCCACGCGAAAGCCGCGGCGGATGCGCAATCTGTTCTGGCGATTGAAACTGCGCTCGCGAATGCGGCCATGGATATCGTCCTGCGACGCGATCCCAAGAATCAGAACAACAAGATGACGCCTGAACAAGTACAGGCGTTGACACCGGCGTTCAACTGGAAGCGTTACTTTGCCGCCATGCGGGCCCCGTCTTCTTCTCAGTATCTGGTCATCGCTCCGGACTTCTTCCGCGGCCTGGACAAACTGATCGCCTCGGAATCACTGGATCACTGGCGCGCCTATTTACGTTATTCGGCACTGCATGACGCCGCGCCTTTTCTCAGCCGGGCGTTTGTAGAGGAAAACTTTGCCTTTTACGGGCGCACGCTGAACGGGGCGCAAACCATGCAGCCTCGGGCGCGGCGATGTTCATTCAGTGCCGACATCGATCTGGGCGACGCGGTTGGACAAGCGTACGTCGCGCGCTATTTTCCGCCGGAAAACAAAGCGCGAATGTTAGAGATGGTGAAAGCCATCAAGTCAGCTCTGCAAGCGGATATCGAAAGCTCCAACTGGATGTCGCCGAAAACCAAGAAGCTGGCGCTCGAAAAACTCGCGGCACAGGTAGACAAGATCGGATATCCCAACCGGTGGCTCGATTATTCATCGGTTGCTATCAAGCGCGACGATTATCTCGGCAACGTCCAACACGCTTCCGCTTTCGAGATCAATCGCCGCCTGTCGAAGTTCGGGCGTCCCTCGGACCGGCAGGAGTGGAATATGACTCCGCCGACGGTGAATGCGTACGAGGATCCGACGTCGAACACGATCAACTTCCCTGCCGGAATTTTGCAGCCGCCTTTCTTCGAGGTCGCGCAAATTGACGCTGTGAATTTCGGCGCGATTGGCGCGGTGATTGGTCACGAGATCATCCACGGATATGACGATCAGGGCCGAAAGTTCGATGCGCAGGGAAACCTGCGCGACTGGTGGACGCCGGAAGATGGAGCGAACTACGACAAACGCGACGAATGCATCACCGACGAATACACGCAAGACGTACCCGAGGCGGGAGTCAAGCAGAACGGCAAACTCTCCGCCGGGGAAGACACAGCCGACAATGGCGGTGTTCACATCGCGTTGAACGGACTGGAAGGAAGACTCAAAGCCGAAGGCAGGGACCTCGACAGCATGACCAAAGACGGTCTCACCGAACTGCAGACGTTCTTCTTGTCCTACGCCCACGTGTGGTGCGGACAATTACGTCCGGAGGCAGCGCGCACCGCCGTGTTGTCGCAGGGGCATTCGCTCGGGCGATACCGTGTGAACAACGTACTCGAAAACATGCCCGAGTTTGCCCACGCATTCGGCTGCAAAGCAGGGCAGTCGATGGTCCACGCGAATGCGTGCCGCGTCTGGTAACGTGTGGCGCGGGCGCCCCCGCCCGCGAAAAAGCTAGCGGCGGAGATGCATCGTCGGGTTAAAGGGTACTGGAGAGGGAACCCAAAACCAAAAACAACATCAACCGCAACTGCAGCGGGCGGGGGCGCCCGCTCCACATTGGCTATTTTCCGATTGCGTCTAGGATTGCGCCGTTGATGGCATACACCGTGCCATCCGCGCCGATGACGGTCGGCGTATAGGCTTCGCCGATCCCGGTGGTTAGCTGAATCGACTGAGACAGTGTGTTGGTCGTCATATCCCAGCGGTAGAGAGCGCCGTCCTCGCTGTTTACCATGACCGACTTCGTGCCGGGATCAATCGCCGCAGTATTGATGCACCACTCGCGCACCGCTCCGGGAACGTTCGGGAATTCGGGATCAGGAGTGATACCGAGGGCGGTCAGAACTTCCTTCATCACGAGTGTCGCGGAGAGAATGGGGTCGTGCTCGGTTGCGTTCGGGTCAAGGATCGCAACCCGATTGCGCCCGTCGCCGCCCGCTCCGGCATAGTTGTTGTACTTGCTCATCAGAAGGTAAGTCGAAGTGCCGTGATAGCTGGGGACCATCGAAGCAGGAACAACCGACGCGGTATCGTCCCATCCAAAACTTCCGGGAATTTTCTTCACGGAAAGATCGCTGTTGAAGTGCAGGAGCCATCCCCGGTCATTATGAGCAGGGAAGGGATTTTCGAGCACGCCGAAGTACACGTCGCCGTCCGGCCCAACGGTTGGAGAAGAGCTGCTCGCGTCGAAAATCAGGGCGTCGAGATTCGACGACGGATCTTTCAGGCGAACACGATTTACGACGGCCAACGTGGTGCTGTTGAGCGCCACCAGGTATCCGTATCCGGCGTTGGCGTTGGTGGTCGCCAGATACAGGGTGTTTCCATCATTGGAGAGTGCGGGCGCGCAGCTCATGGCAACGTTGGTGACGCCGGCGTCGGCACTGATCGAAGCTGCGGATACCCACGTGCCCGTGCCATTGGGAGCGACGCGTGCAATGCCGCTTTGGAGCCCGATCGGCGTTGGACCAACCACGAGAAACCCAAAATAGAGATTGCCGGCCGGGTCGGTGGTCAATCCAGTATTGATCAACACGTTTTGCTGATAGGTGGTCGGGTTCTTCGCGTAATTTTTCTTGCCATAGAAAACAAGGCGCGAGACTGTACCTTTCGTTTGGTCTGGAGTCTGCCGCACAATCACGCGTCCCGCATAGTCAGGAACGAACAATTGATTATTCGAGATCGTGGGGCTCATCGCGGGCAAGAACGATGCGCTGGGCACCTGGTATTTGGTGGCCTGCGTCCACATCTTTTTGCCAGTCGCGCCGTTGTGAGCTTCGACGCGGAAGCCGGTCGTGGTCTTCACCGGCACAACGACCGTGTTGGCCGCCGTCACGAGCGGCGAGCCGTAGTGAATAAAAATCTCGCCTTGCGGAGGGGCGAGGTCGACCGGCAGATGCCAGTGAACTGTAGACAGTGGCTGCGCTGCAACGGAGGAGACCGACGTGTGTTGCTCGTCGTGAGAGTGCGTGAGCCACGCGCCGGTTTGCGCGTTGGCATTCGATGCCAAAGCAAAAAAGATGATTGCAGGCAAGAAAGTAAGGATCAAGGACCGCAGCGCAGACTGGCACATGGTGTGACTCCCCCGTCACTTCAGGCGCTGGGCACCGAAACCCGCGCTCTCAAGCGACTAGCAGCATAGCAGGGGAAAGGCCAGATGGGTGTCAACAGAACGTAAAAAAGAGTGTGCAACTACCAGGCATCGTTCTCATATTTTGATAAAAATCCGGCGCCGATAGAGCAGCCCCATCAACAGCCAACAAAACAAAACAGTCCCAATCGCAAACAGAAGCGAAGCGACAGTCGGGCTGGCGACCTTCAGAAGTCCGTTCAGGTATTGTTGCCAGGTGACTGCGCTTCCATCCCGTGCGATTGCGTGACCGTAGGACAATGGCACCCATAGGAGTTCATCCAAACAAAACCCGACGATGGCGTTCATCCCGAATACGAGAAATGGCATGGTCCAGCGGCCACGCGACGAGCGAATTTCGACGATCCAGTAAAGCAGCGATAGAAAGATGAGCGCAAACCCTGCCGTGATGACCACGAATGAACTCGTCCAGACGTTTTTGTTGATTGGGAACCACTGATTCCAAACTACGCCGACGACCAATCCGACTACGCCGGTGGCGAGCATTCCCAGAACTTTCGAGCGTGCGCTTCGCGCACCACGCAGCCACAGCCCAGTCAGAACGCCAATCAACGCGGTGGCGATGGCAGGGATGGTGCTGAGCACGCCCTCCGGATCGCGCGTGCCGTTGTAGAGGCGGCCGGGGAAAAGCGCGCGATCAATCCAGTCGACGAGATTCTGATCGGGTGCGAGCACGGGAATATCACGACCGGGCAACCCGAATCCTGGAACCGGAACCAGTCGCATCAACGCCCAATATCCCAGCAGACAAATTAGCGCCGCGACAACTAATCCACGCAGGTCCGACCAGAGAAACAAGAGTCCCGCCGCCAGGTAACAGATCGCGATTCTCTGCACCACTCCTTCGATGCGCCAGGTGGCCAAGTGAAACTGCGGGACCCCGTTCAGAAATACGCCCAGCGCAAAGAGGATCAGACACCTCTTGGCGGCATGCCAGGCGATATCCTGGCGTTTCTCACCCCGCTCCAGTCGAGCCGAGAACGACAACACGATCGAAATTCCCATCAAAAACACGAACGACGGAAAGACCAAGTCAGCGAGCGTTAATCCGTTCCATGGAGCATGGCGAATGAGGCGGTAGCCGGCAGTTTCGTCGCCGGGATAGTCCACCAGCAGCATGCCTGCCACTGCGATGCCGCGAAAGATGTCCACGGACAGCAGTCGCGTGGAAGTCGGGCGTGCGGACTCCGTAGGTATCGTTACTGCTGCTGTCATGAGGTCACCAGTCCCCGCGTGGGAGTAGAGCAGGGATTGTACTATCTGTGACGCTACAGGTTAGGCCATGGGGCGAGTCCGCAGCATCCAGCGCAGCGACTTTCGACTTTGGCTGTCTACTTGTTATCCGCTGTTTCGCTTGCGATCAGATCGCAGTTCTCCACACACTTCAACGTCTGAAACTCAATTTCCGCTTTCTTTCGCGACCGGGTTGGTGACTCCGGCATCGCGATCAAGGACTGCGGACCGTCGCCGCGATTGAGTTTGCACTCAAATTCCATGGTCTGGACGCCCCGCTGCTTGCAACTGGTCTGCGCGAGGGCTGATGCAATCGTGTCCGGCTTGTCGAAGGCCTGATCTGCTGCAGCCGAAGGAAGAATCGCAAGCGTCATGGGAACTTTCGCCTTGATCTTTACCCAGACGCGCTGTCCGTCGTATTCGGGGATCACACTGTAGAGCTTGGCTGAGGTCGAGACATCATATTTTTCGCGCGCCAGCAGAATCCATTTGTATTCCGGCTGTATGCAGTTCTGCACGCAGGACCAGCTGTGGTAAGTGATCTGGACATCATTCGGAGAAACCAGCTGCCGTCCGCCCGCCTTGCCGACGATGGCTCGAATGCCCTGGACAATGACGCGGTCCGCGGTTCGTTCATCGTGTAACACAAGGACCATCGGAGTAGACGGAGGCAGGTGGCACTCGTAGGTCGTGTCGGTGACATGTTCCCGAACGCAACGGTACTCCAGACTCCCCAACGACTCCGGATGCAATAGCGCCTGGTCCCAAGAGCGTGCCCAGGTCATCGCGATGGTGACGGGCTGCTTGGAGTGAATGATGACGTGCATGTTCCCGCCATCCGGACCGGCGTGGTAGACGCGGCCGGCGTGGAAATCCATGGGATCGAGCTGCACGATTTCGTCGCTCGCCCGTACCCAATCGAAAGTCTTCGGCGGCTGCGCCCATACACCGGAAGCGCACAGAATCATCAACAGCCCGAGCAGGCCCACGTTTTTCATATCCTTAAAGAGTATTCAGTGGGCGAGGAGGTCCACAAAACAAAATGCCGGGATTCAGTTACATAAGTACCTGAAAACATGGCCATTTCGCCTCTGGCATTTCGAATCGCAGGATTCGCGTGACCCGGTAACCAATCCCGCTCGACCAGCGTCTAACGCTGTAAAGTAAGGACATCCCATTCGGGGAGAGTGGCCCATGAATCGGAGACGTTTTCTTCTCGGCAGCGCCGGGGCAGCAGCGGGCGCATGGGTCGGAGTGGAAGCACTGGGTTCGCGCGTCTTCTCGCGCACCTTCGCCTCTCCCGCGCCGCTTGCGACCAAAGTCTCCGCTTCGGATGTCGTCGTCCTCGGCAAGACTGGCATTCGCACCAGTCGTCTCGCGATGGGGACCGGCACCATCGGGACCGGTCATCACTCCAATCAAACAGCGCTCGGAATGAAAGGCTTGTCGGATCTTCTACTCAATGGCTACGACCATGGTCTGCGCTTTTTCGATTCCGCCGATGCTTATGGAAGTCATCCCCACGTCGCCGAGGCGCTGAAACATGTGCCTCGCGACAAAGTCACCGTCCTAACCAAGACTTTTGCACGCGATCCGAAGACCGCGCGTGAAGATCTCGACCGCTTTCGTCGGGAGCTTGGCACGGAGATGATTGACGTCTGTCTCATGCATTGTTTAACCGAAGGGGACTGGACCGAACGCTACCGAGGCGTGATGGATGTGCTTTCCGAAGCCAAGGAGAGAGGAATCATTCGTGCGCATGGATGCTCCTGTCACTCAATCGAAGCACTCCGCGCTGCTGCGAAATCTCCATGGGTGGAAGTGGACCTCGCACGCATCAACCCGATTGGCTCCCACATGGATGCGTCGCCCGCGGAAGTGGTCAGCGTGCTGAAGGAAATGAAGGCTGCGGGGAAGGGCGTAATCGGCATGAAGATACTTGGGCAGGGCGATCTTCGCGGCAGAGTCGATGATGCGCTTCGTTACGCGCTGTCCTTGGGCGTGCTGGACGCTATTACGATCGGCGCGGAGAGCCAAAAGGAACAGGAAGACTTGATGCGGCGCATCGCGGCCGCATAACTTGACGATCGATTGGGAGACAGCGCTTCACGGCGTAACCACCAGAGTGATTGCCTGACGGGCAACTTGAAAACCGCCGTCCCGCGCCCCGACCCAGAAGCTGTAACTCCCTGAAGTCACGGGCGCGAAACTGACGACTGACGCGTCTTTCGGGCTATGGCTGGCAACATCCACTCCGTTCTGCACACACGCAAAACTGTTTGTGGTCACCGCTGAGATGACGCAAGAGCCATTGAACGAGCCGTCATTGGCAAGGCTGCCTGTGCCATTGAGAAATCCGCTCAGGGTGATCGTCTGATTGGGTTGCCAGGTGCCGGCAATGATCGTCTGCTGCGCAGCAAAGGTCGAAACGTTCGAAGTCCGCGAAACCGTTCCCACGATAAACGGACCGCTGACCACTCCGCCCCTTCCGATGATGATTCCCGCAGTCGGCGGGAACACTCCGCAATTCCCTCCACACTGTGTCGGATCAGTCTCGATCCACCAGGCCTTGTGGGGTGAGGCACCCGGCGACGCTTGCAGAGCGGCCTGGTAAACCGTCCCGACAGTCGCAGCCGGCAGCGTGGAGGTCGTAATCGTCAACGTTGGATAAAACGTTGCACCGTGCACACCCTGAAGTAGCTGCGCGGCGATCGTAAGATCCGCTCCCGGACTCTGGCCGGTCGCAGCGCGTGATGCTGCATCGCTAGCCGAGTTCAGATACGTTGCACTGGTGACAGCGAAGTTGCCAGTTCGTCCCGTACCCCAGTTCGAAAATAGACTGGTAAATGCCGCCCCATCCAGGATGCAATTCGCTGTCCCGGTCACCCCGCAATTCGTATTGCTTGTCGAAGGATAAGGATCATAGCCACTGCCACTGCCCGCGAGATTGGTGCCCAGCAGGTTTTCGCGAAATGTCCACGGGCAATCTGTGAGATCGCGCACAGCAATCGTATCTCCCGGCGACGCGGCCGCCGTAAGCGTGAACCCCGTGCCAGTAAAGCCCGCGTTGATCGCTCGATACTGTCCATTCAGCGTCACCATGTAGGACGTCAACGAAGGCGAAAACGTGAATGCCGAAAGATTCCCTGCCTGCACAATCCCCGTTGGAGCCTGCGCCGGATAGTAAGCATGGCAGCTGTCTGTGGCATAAGTGTTCGCCAGACCACTCGCACCGCCGATGCCTTTCGTGACAATCGAACCTGATGTACGCGAAATGATCCATGGGGCCGGCGCAATGTTGTCGTGGATATTGAGCGCACGAAGATAACGAATGTCGGTGTGATCGATTTGATTGCCCAGCCCGCCGAATCCTGAACCGTTCCCCGTTTCAATCGCACATGTGTTGTGCGCCACTTCGATCGAATTGATCGATCGTTGCGTGTTGGAAGATATCACCGCACATGAGCTCGCCTGGTAAGGATCGCTCCCATTCGACAACTCGCGGGACAGTCCATGCAGCAGCGTGTCGCGGATGGTCACACGATCCATCCCGGAAGCCTCGTCGTGGCAGTGCGATGACAATCCTGAATTAACCTGAAAACCGTTCGTGGTGTTATAGATTTCGTTGTACCGCCAGATCACGTTCTCCGCCTTGCACGAAGGACAGTCCCCGGGCACGCAAGCGTTGACGCCGATCGCCGTTCCTGCCGGCGGAGCGGAAGTGAGCCGCGCGTGGTCGGTGAGGTTCATCCCACTCTGATCGCAGCCATTCGCGCCATTGCAGAAGATGTAATCCGCGTTCTGATCCACACCCACGCGCGTAGGATCGGAAATCTCCAGCACGCACCCACCGGGAGGACAATTGACCGCGTCTGCCGGACTTCCATTGTGATGCGAGAAGCTATTTGCGTCCGCCGACTGCACTACTGTGCTGCCGTCGAACGTGACTGACATCGACTGGTGATTGTTCTGGTTGCTCGGATTCAACGCGAGCGCGTATCCAACCTGGTCCGACTGACACCCTTGCCATGAGTTTTCGAAGTAATTTCCCTCGACCAGCGCGTACGTCATGTTTTTGTACTCGCCCAGATTTTTCGTCGTCACCGCGTTATAGAGGGAGCACTTCTCAATCGGAACCATCCACACCAGAGGCTTCATCGCATGGTTGGCGCGCGCCTCAAAATCCTTCGTGTTTGGAGTGTTGCCCCCTTGGCCGCCACCCCCGAAAAGCCACGTCTCACCCGAAGTCGCCAGCAAATTGTTATAGAGCTTGAATGGCCCATCCTGATATAGACCCGTCCCGCCTCCAAACGTGTGCGAATCAACGCAAGCGGAATTGCAGTAGGTGTCGTAAATCCATGAATTGACCACTGCAATCCATTGTGAATTCTTCGCCGAAACGCCGTCCTGCGTCTCCGCATTGGTCGAGGTCGAAAGGTTCCAAGGTTGCCCATGAATGATGTTGCGATCAAAGATGATGTGGTTCGCTCCCAGCGTTACGCCATCGGCAGCCAGTGACACGATCCCAGCCCCCATCTTCGTTTCCGGCACTTTCGTGAACTCAATACCAATGAACCGGTAGTGATTCCCTCCCGCTGCGAAGATGACCGCGGGTTGATTGTTGCTGCCGGTTGTAATCCGGGCACTCAAAACAGCGGGATAAGAGGGGCACGCGTAATCCGGGTACCCCGGGTTGCCCCGTCCATTCGCCGAATCGTTCGAAATTCCCGCGATGCAGGGCGTGGCTCTGACGCCCTCGGCAGGGAAATTGGAATTGTTGACACCGGAAGACTTCACCGTAATCCAGTGCCCGCCATCGCACGCCGGAGCGGGTATCAGGAAACTGCCGGTGTAGATGTTCCCGGCCGCGAGGACAATCGTGTCCCCGCACTGCAACGCCGACAGCGCAGTGTTCAAAGCCGTGGCATCCGCCGGAGTATAGGTCGAAGCCGCGCCACCTCCGATGTGGGTTCCGCCCGGCGTCGAACTCATCGCAGTATTCATGCAGCGAGTAGGCATGGAGGCCGCGCCATCTGTGATTCCCCAGTTCGGAGTCCCCTCGGTAAGTTCGCCTACCCCGGCAGGGCAGTAGAAGTTCTCTCCTGTTCCGATCATCTCCTGGCTCTGCGCGCGGTATGTAGCGTTCCCCGAATACTTCCCGCCACTGAACGTAGCCTGCCCGACCGCCAGTCCGCCAAGCAGCCAGATTGCCAACAGCCTGTTAAACAATTTCATTTGCTTTTGTGTCTCCCGCGCCAAACTCGCGCAATCCCTGCCTTCGCTATAATGTTGTTTTACGCATGCTCCGCTCTTCGCGGGGCCTTTTTACGGGAAGGAAGCTATGCCGACAGACGTTGTTATGCCCCAGATGGGCGAATCGATTTTCGAGGGCACGATCACCAAGTGGTTAAAGAAGGCCGGCGAAAAGGTTCAGCGCGATGAGCCACTTTTCGAAATTTCCACCGACAAGGTGGACGCCGAGATCCCCGCCCCGGCCAGCGGTGTCCTCCAGGAAATCAAAGTCACGGAAGGTAACACCGTCCAGGTGAACACCGTAGTCGGCGTAATTGGCGACGGCGCCGGAGCTTCCTCTTCTGCGAAGCCAGCTGCTGCCGCCGCACCCGCGCCTCCGAAAAAGGAAGCGCAAGCTCCCGCTGCTGCGCCGCCTGCTTCCGCTGCCCTGTCCGATGGTGAATCTGACGTTCGCTCCTCACCGCTCGTTCGAAAACTGGCTCGTGAGCACAACGTCGATCTGAGTCAGTTGCAGGGCACCGGTACTGACGGCCGCGTCACCAAGCAGGACGTCCTCGATTACGTTGAGCACCGTAGCTCGGCACCCGCGGCTGCTCCCGCACAGGCTTCCCGGCCCCAGCCCACTCCGGCCCCGGTTTCGATTCCCGGTGACCTCGTTCCGATGTCGCAGATGCGGCGCATCATTGCCCAGCGCATGATCGAGTCCCGCAGGACGAGCGCTCACGTCCATTGCATGTTTGAAGTGGACATGACTCGCATCGTCAACCTTCGCAACAAATTGAAAAACGGTTTCGAGCAACGCAACGGTGCCCGGCTCACGTTCATGCCCTTTTTCGTGCGCGCCGCCATCATTGCACTTCAGCAGTACCCTATCGCGAACGCCTCCCTCGAAGGCGACAACGTTCGCTACCACCGCCACGTCAATGCCGGCATTGCGGTCGCACTCGATAACGGATTGATCGTCCCCGTCCTCAAGAACGCCGATGAACTCAACTTCCTCGGACTGCAACGCGGCATCACCGATCTCGGCGAGCGCGCTCGCACCAAGAGGTTAATGCCAGCCGATGTAGAAGGCGCCACCTTCACGATTACGAATCCTGGACAATTCGGCGCTGTCTTCGGCTTGCCCATCATCAACCAGCCCAACGTGGCGATCATGGGCGTAGGCGGAATCACCAAACAACCGCTCGTGATTACCGACAAGGATGGTGCCGACTCCATCGCCATTCGTTCCGTCGTCCACCTTACTCTTGGCTACGACCACCGCATCCTTGACGGCGCCGTCGCCGACCAATTCATGGTCGTAGTAAAGAAGACTCTGGAAAATTGGAGCGAAGACGTCGGCTAAGGTGCAACCAAGGGACGGCGCGTTCTCTACGAGGCCCACAATCGTGGGCTTCGGTAACTCTCACCACTTCGTCGTCACTCTCAGCCCTTCCAATTGCGCGAACGTGACCGGAGTTCCTTGCACGGCCAGCAAACTCGCCACCGCCGCTTCAATATTTGCGACTAATTCCGGAGCTGCTCCTCCAACTTTGGCGGAGGCTAGAACGGACTGAAGCAAAGTAAGAATCAGGCTGATCAAGGTCGTTGCCCCCATCAGAGTGCTCCTTTGATTTGCAACGTTAGAGTTGTGGCGTTAGCAATAGCTACCTGCAGCGCCATCTCGGCTGACTTGACGGGGATACAGGTCGCCGTCGGCTCGAGAGGTACAGGCGCGAGCGCCCACCCGCAGTACGTCTCGATGGCGGTAACAAGAGCGTTCTGTCCCGAGACTCCTCGGTTGATAACCTGGCAGATCTCCTGTTTGGGTTGTATCGCACAGCTTGCCTGATACTTCGTTTGCGCAGCGACAATCGACCCCGACAACGCTGCAGCCGTATCCCGCGCCCGCCTCTCCACTGGAGAGCAACCGAGCATCGACAGCAGGCAAGTCACAAGCAGGACTACAGTCAGTCCTCTCATCAAAACACCACCTTCAGTAAGTTCCACAACCCGCGTGTCATGTTCCGGGGATGACGAGTCGAATGAGCGACACTCTTTCCGGCGTGATAGAGCACGTGCGTTGGCTTGGCCAACGCCGCTGCGTGTAACGCAAGAATGACAGCCAAAATTGCCTTCCCTTTGTACCCAACTGACATTGGATTCTCCTTGATCAAACTGTTCGCAAATCAGGGTTTACTCGCTTGCGACCAAATGGAGGCATTGAGGCAATCTACAGTTCCGTCGATCACCTTCGACAACCCCGCTTTGAATTTTTCCTCGTCAACAATGTCGCGGTTGCTCACGGCCTCGCCTAACTGAAGCGCCGCGGAGACAAACGAAATTGCAGACTCTTTCTTCTCTTGTCCCGCTCGTGTTCCAAACAGCCCTTCAACGTTGTAGAACTTCATGTCCGTCGCTGCCGGACTCACGCTCACATAAAACCCATGTGGTGTAGTCCCCGCCGGAATCACGCCATCCGAATACACATTCGCAATCGTGATGTGATCGGAAGCCCCGCCAATCCTCACCCCATACGTATCGAAGTACGTGACCTTGAAATGCTGGATCGTCAGCCAGTTTTTGCCATTGACGTAGATAATTTGTCCGTTCGTCATCAGCATCGCCGCCATGCTTCCGTAATAGGTAGCCGGATTCGAAGGCGCATACACATACAACACGTTGCTGGCAAAGAAGAATTGGTACGGAGCCACCAGCGCCGTCTTGCTGGTAGTAAACTTCGTTCCCCAAACACTTCCCACGCTGCCGTCGCTCCCGATATACCCAAACAGCACGTAGTTGAACGAACTGGAAGTGATCGAGGTCTTCCAGATATTCCCTGAATCCAGCGTCCAACTCGCCGCCGGCAAACCGACGTATCCAGTCAGCGTCGGAGCCTCTCCCGTCCCATAAGCGTCAAACACAATCGGATTCCCCGACGCCCCGCTCGACGGCGGCACCAGGCTCTCATTCCAAACCCCTCCCCGCTTGAACAGAATCTGGTCGCCCGCCGCAAAAGTGCTCCCATTCACCTTCGCGACCGTCTTCCAGGCAGTAGCCGGAGACAGCCCATCATTCGCATCGACTCCGCCCGCAGAATCCACATAGAACGTAGCCGCCCCCGCCGACCCCGCGACCGCCAACACGCTGGCGACCGCAAGCACAAGTCTTATGTGCATCATTCAATCTCCCCACGAATCTCATCTTTGCTACAAAGAAGAGCACTCTCAATCCCAATAAAAAAAGCGCGCCGCAGCGCGCCTCCAAATACTGAGAACCGAGAACTGAGAACCGAGAACCGAGAACCGAGAACTGGTTCCTCAGTCGACCATATACTTCACCACCACATTCACCCGATGTACGCTTCCGGACGCCGATACGGTTGCATGTCCGATCTTCACGCCCGAACCCACCGCATCCTTCCCCGCGACAAACGAGGTGGAAGTTGCCCCTGCCGTCGAACATGCAAGATCCGAACTCAGCAAGTTCGCTCCAGCGTTTTGCAGATTGATGGTCATCGCTCCCGCATCAATCTCGCAATACACCTCCACGATGTGAAAAGCCGCCGCCCGGTTCACATAAATGGAGGGCACCTGCAACGTGGTCGTCAGCAAGTTATTCGCATCGAAAAACGTGTACGTGAATTCCTGCGGATAATTTTTCGCCACTTCCGTGACGGCTCCCGCGTTTTCCGAGACCGCCAGTTTTCCGCCCGGCATGAATCCAATTTTCGATTTCCCGGAGCCTGCCGCCGTCATCGTCCCGGCTGCCCCTTCTACACTCCATGGCCCCGACCCTGTCTGCACGATGTTTCCCGCGATATTCAGATTCCCTCCCAGCGTCATGTCGTTCGAAAATGTCTTCGCCCCGGCAATCGTCTCGGTCCCAGTGTTGTGCGCCACTGCGGAATCGGCCGCCGCGCCCGTCACCTGTGCCACCGTATAGTCACCGGTCGCGGCCACGACCGCCCCAGTGCGGCCGAACACCGACGAAACGTTCCCGCCGCCACCACCACTGCCGCACGCGACCCCAGTCGATCCCACCACTCCGTTGCTCGCAATCGTCAGGCATCCCGCCGTCAGTCCTGCGATCGTCACCGAGCTGTCGAACTTCGTGGCTGTCTTGAATTCCTTCAAGGACGCGGTCAGGCGCTCCAGCCAATTCGTTCCGTCTCCATTATTCGCGATGTACTGGCTGATCGATCCGAACGAGCCGAAGCTAAGTCCCACCGCGACATTTGTATTGTTGGAATCAATCCCGATGAAGCTATCGTGAGTCGAATTTGGCGCCCGAGTATTTCCGTAAGCCGCCGACTTGTCCGGTTCAAAATCAAACAGCGTGATCAGATGCGTTGGACCAGTCACTGCCGTATTGCCTCCGACGTTCAGCACACCCTTCAGGTTCTGAAGAGCGGAATTACCCCCAATCGGCATGCCCGCCATCAACCGCATCTGATTTTGCGGATAAAAAGATCCCAGACATACTGGCCACACATACGTAGCGGTCCCAAATCCGCTCTGGCACTGCAACGCAAATACCTGCGGAAATACTCCACCCGCCGACGAGATATACGGCACTGACGAACTCAGCAGGTCCGTATAAAGGACCGGATGGCCCGACGTATTGAAATCAGAATTCACTGGCGGCGACAGGATTACGCCTCCCGGCCACAGGTTAAGTTTCGGCGCCCAGAACGATGCCGTCCCCTGCCAGTAAGCCGGTACTGTGTAACTGCTCCGCGCGGCCTGTGTGTCGGTGTAGGAACAAATTCCGTTCGAACACACGGAGGATTGTGGAACGTTTGCCACCACCGCAAAATTCCCCGTCCCCGTCGGCGGCGCCGGAATGACACTGCTGCTCACTACCAGGATGTCGTACGAAGTGGCCGGAGCCAGGTCATACCATTGCAGAGGGATCGGAACCGCTCCACCGGTTGGCGAAGCGTTGCCAAAATACAGTGGCATCGTCACCGCTCCGTCAGCTCTCCGCGCGATCACATAGTACTGAGAAAAGGTGCTGCCTCCACTCGCAAACGCCGGCATGTTTCCCGCCGGACCCTCTCCTCCCCGTATGCTCATCGATGGATTCGTATAGCTGCTGCCGCCCTGCATGATGACGCCGGCCGCCGCATTCGTGATCGCCCCTGGTCCCAACCCGGCGCCACAGCCCGATCCATATTCCTCGTACACATTCTCTAGACTCAATCCGCCGTATCCACCTGTCGAAGTCGAATAGCGAACTCCGAATTGCGCGTACCCTTGGATCACCGAGTCCGAGATCCGGAGCGTATTGCCGGACAGCCAGTCCACACCGTTTCCATTGCACTGGATATTGAGGTTCAGATGCTGCAACCATCCCACCGGCGCAACCTGCGGATTCCCGCTGAACGTTCCGTTTGACTGGACATACGCCCCGCAAAAAGTTGTGTCGCACTTAATCGTCCCCAACCCTCCCGAAGTATCCAATCCATCCAGCAGAAACGACTGATCGTCATCCACTTTCACCCAGCTGCCAAATGTTCCTCCGGTTGGCTCAAACAATCCCTGCACATTTTGAATACGCGTGTGTTGCGCATTCACCTCGATCATCGGCTTTGTTCCGCCCACCACCATCGGTCGGCCTCGAAAGCCGAGCAACGTCACATCCAACACCATGTTGGAATTACTCTTGTCTCCGACAAACACGCACGGAGTCGTTGCCGAGTAGCACGCTTGTGTTCCACCGTTGAACTCGACCGTCTGCCCCACGCTCTTGATCGTCAGCTGGCCATAGATTGCAATGTCTCCTGTCGGCGCGACGATCCACCCACCCGTCAACTGTCCCACTCCCCGCGGACGGTAACGTGCCGCGATCGATGCCTCCGCAATTCCCGCCGACGCCGAACCGATCGTGTATCCAGCCCCATGCGCGTTTACCGTCGTGAACTGCAGCGTTCCCGGATTTCCATCACCCGCACACGTCCCGCCCGTGACCTTCACGGCTTCCGCTGTTCCGGTGCCCGCCACGTAGACCCAATAGTCAGCGTCGTCCCCTCGCACGCCTGGGGCGCAAGCGCTCAATGTCACTGTCTTTGCTCCTGCCGTGAGCAAGTCAGTCGTTGAAGTCGCGGAAAATTGAAAGTCCACCGCGTACTTGGTCACCTGGTACGCCGATCCTGCACTCGCACCGGCTTTCGGTTTGTAAGTATTGGACGCCGCCTCATAAGTGATGACCTGTCCCTCCGTCGGAACCAGCGAGCCCACCGTCGTTCCCCGGATCGAAACCGCATCTGCACTCGTGCCGCACGCGCCCCACGACGAACTCCCCTTCAGGCACAACGTCCCGTCCGCTGTCCCCGACCCCAATTGACTCGTCGGCACTACTCCGTTCACCAGGTTCGCTTTGCTGGCAAACCCAGTGTCCACGTAGTGGCGGTTCGCCGCATGATTCAGCGCCGTCGGATCACCCGCCAGAGTCAGCGGTCCCGTCATCGAGTCACCCGCCTTCGCGACAAAATTCCCTGCGCCGACATTTGCTACTGCCGCGTCCACGTACGCCTTGTTGGCTGCGTTGCTTGCTCCCGTCGGTGGAGGGATCGCTGGCGCTGCCGCAAACTGCTTCGCCCCCTGGATCACCTCCGCTCCCGACAGATGTACCACCGCCGTATCCACCGCCCGATTCGCCACCGCCGAATCAACATATTGTTTGGATACCAACCCGCTTGCCAGGCCGGACCCCGGCGTCGTCCGTACTCCCGCCAGCGTCACCGGCGACGTCGTCGGTACCGCCCAGTACTCCCCACGGACTGTGCCATCATCCAGTTGGAATACCACTGTGTAGTAAGTCCCGGCAGGCATCGCTCCCACGTTCGGAACCAGGTCAGTTGAAAATGCTCCAGCGTTTCCAATCGCGACGCTCTTCGTACCGGCTGCCACGGCGTTGCCTTCGGCAGTCAGAAACGCCGGCCATGAAATCAGCGCAACACCCTGAGCCATCGTCCCGTCCGCGCGATACACCGTGTCGCTGATCGTCGTCACCCCAGGCCCCTGCGCCCACCCGGCCACAGCCGCGAGTGTCAGTAAACTCAGTCCCAACAGAATCCGCGACGGCCAATAAAAAAGCCGCTCCACCGAGCGGCCTCTGTTATGCATATCCCCTCCCACTCCTGATCCCTTGTCACTCCGCGTTCCGATCAGAGGCTCTCACCTCTGCAATCTGACCTCTAACCTCTGACCTTAAACCTTCGCCTTCGTCGATCCCAGGTACCGCCGCACGCTCTCCACATACACGTCCGCAAAATCTACTTCCGGACGCCGCGTCTCGATCAAAACCATCGCCTCTTCCAGGTCCCACCCCATCGCGCCCATCACCGCCAGCGTCATCATCGGCGCCCGGTGAACTCCCGCCGCGCAATGGATGAACACCTTCGTTCCCGGATCTTGTAGCGCATCTTGCGCGAATTCCACTCCCCGCTCCAGCAACGCCGCCGGCTTCGGCAGAAAATCATCGTCCGTAGGATTCCACAACACTTGCACACCCGCCGCTTCTCCCAGCGGCGTGTCATCGAACTCGATCTGCATGTCGATCACGTGGCTGATCCCGCTCTGCGCCACTTCGGTCATGTTCTTGGCATTCCATATCCCGCCTCCCAGCGCGATCCGGTCCGTCACCCACGACATATCCATGCGAACGTCTTCTCCTATCCTCGAATCGTCAATCAGGTTTCCGTAGTTCGTCTTCTGATTCTACGTCACCCTCATCATCCCCCGCGATCACCGGCACCTGCCCCTGTAATCCCATTCGCGACAATAGGATTTTTGCCAGCGACTCTCTCTCTCCGTTTTCCCCTTCTTCAAACGGAAACATCCCCGACATTTCCCACAGAAACTTCAGCGCCGTGACCTGCCCGCCCTCGGTCACCGATTTCATCACGCGTTTCGCCATGTCCTCGGAACCATCAAGGATCAGATTCGTAACCACGTTCCGTATTTGCTGGACCTCGTCTGCCGTCTTTGCCTTGGATCCCGTGCCGTGGGTGCCCGGTGAATCTGATTTTGGCGTGTCCTTTTTCGATGTCGCTTTTCTTGCCTTTGCTTGACCCATCGTTCCACCAAAAGAAAAGAGCGCAATCGATTGGATCGAGCCTTCGCCCGATTCCATCTTGATCGCGCCCCAAGAACTTGTATTTATTTTCTCTGCCCTTATTTTTAGAATATCAAATTCAACCAGGCAATCCCGCCAACTTTCCCAAACTTATTTCGGTAAATATATACTTGACACACACGAACAAAGAGCGTACATTTTAAGCATGGAAGCACCCCGAACACTCCAGCAAGCCATCGTTTACTTCGCCGATCCTGACCGCGCTTTTGAGTATGCGAAGAAGTTCCGGTGGCCTAATGGAAAGGTGATTTGTCCCCGTTGCGGCAAGGACAAACACTCGTTTATCAAGACGCGAAAAATCTGGTTCTGCTACACATGCCAGAAACAATTCACGCTTAAGCTGGCCACGATCTTCGAAGATTCCCCGCTTGGACTCGATAAGTGGATGACTGCTTTCTGGATGCTGGTCAACTGTAAGAATGGTGTGAGCAGTTGCGAAGTAGCGCGGACTCTGGGCATTACTCAGAAGTCGGCATGGTTCATGCTCCAACGTCTGCGCTTGGCATTGCGCGATGAATTCTACGGATCGAAACTGGGCGGCGGTGGTGGCGAAGTCGAAGTAGACGAAACGTTCATTGGTGGCAAAGCGCGGAACATGCACAAGGCGAAACGCATCAAGACCAAGGTGCGCGAAGGGAACTTCGGAAAGACCATCGTCATGGGCATGTTGGAGCGCGGCGGTCACGTCAAGGCCAAGGTGATCCCGAACCGCAAGAAGCCTGCACTCCATGGAGCCATCGCAGAAGTGATTGCACATGGAGCGAATATTTATACCGATGAGCACGTTGGCTACATGGACATTTCTCCGGAGTACGTTCACAGCATCGTGAACCATCTCGAACGGTACGTGAATGGAGGCGTGCACACAAACGGAATGGAGAACTTCTGGTCGCTGTTGAAGCGCGGCCTTGGTGGTACCTACGTTAGCGTTGAGCCATTCCATTTGTTTCGCTACCTTGACGAACAGATGTTTCGTTTCAACAACCGCAAAAACATAAGCGACTCTCAGCGCTTCGCTCTAGCTATGTCCAACATCGGCGCGAAGCGTCTCACGTACAGCGAACTGACAGGCAAAGACGAATCGCCGCGCCACGAAGCGACAGGGGCGGGGGAAACGCAAATCCCCTTCTAGTCCTTGTCGGAATTCTTCGGTTTACGTATACTCTGGCCGCGAGAAGAAGCCTTCTTCTTCCCCCTGTGTTTCTTCTCGGCCCGTACAACTGCGTCTTTGGAAACGCTGAATAGGGCTGTCATTCCCTGTTCAAAGTTCTCAAGTGCTTTCGGCCCTTCTAGATATTCGTTTTTAATTGTCATTTGCTATGGATACTCCACTTGATAATCTCGTTGATGCTGTACCCCCACAAGATACACCCGCAAATGAAGGCAAAGAATCCGAAGGCCTCCCTTCTCCGAGTTCTTATGTTCCTCCACCCCCAAAAGGCGATAGCGAAAGATGCGAGTGCCGTCCAGATCAAACGCCATGGTGGAAGCATGCGCTCGAAATTTCCGCTGTTCTCGTCGGCATTGCCGTAGCCATCATCTATTGGCGGCAACTGGACACCATGAAAGGCCAACTCGATCAAATGATCAAGCAATACCCCCAACTTGAGAAGTCTGCCACGGCTGCTAAGAGTGCAGCGGATACTGCCAGAGATGCTTTGGATATTCAAACTAGGCCATGGGTAAACTTGGTTATAAGTGGTATTAAGATCAGCGGGAAAGAGGGCGCTGAGGCGCAGCTTAGATATTCCGTGGATGCTGCCCTGATGAATTCCGGAATCCACCCAGCCCTCAAAGCAGGATTCGCCTTTGTCCAAGATCCGGTAGAGGGACAGGAGGGACTTCTCTACAACGAAACCAAATGTTCCGCTGCCCGGAACGAGGTTGAGGAGCACAATGCTAAATCCGTCACTCCAGTGGCGAACATAATTTTCCCTGGAGAATCTGGAAAGCAAGTTCTTTCTGCATACCCGGTAGGCTTCAAGTCCATCTTTTCCGCAGGTACTCGGGTTCACATAATCGGGTGTGTTTGGTACTACGGTAGAGACCCGAAAGACATGCATCGGACTGTAGTGAGATACGTAGGCACTCCCAAGTCCTTCGAAGTGGGGACCACCTTGAGCGACTTCACTCTGGAATATGCCAATGCCCAATAGCGCTGTCCCTGTCAAGGAACGATTCGATACTTGCGGTACGCCACCATGAATAGACTGTGGCTCGATTTTGCCGACAAGATGAAGGAGTTGGCCGGAATCCCCTCGCAACTCTCTGCGATCCAGCGAAGCATCGAGAATCAAACTGAAGCCATAGACCAATGCAAAAAAGCAGCAAATGAGGGCAAGCAAAACCAGTTGCCAATACCTCTGCCAGTTAAGGCTGAATTGCAGATTCCAGAAGCAGAACAGGCTGAGAAGCGCAAACAGCACAACGATAGCCACACCGTACAAATATGGCTGACGGTAGGAACGTGGCTCACCTTCATAGCCGCCGCTGTTTATGCTGGAATCGCTGCGAAGCAATGGAGCACCGCCAAAGACCAACTTGAGGCCACTAGCCGACCATGGATAGAAATGGTAGGGAATTTTCCTAACCCTAAGTCCATGGAAGGATTTGACGTGATCCTCACGAACCACGGGAACTCCCCGGCTATTGTCGCCGGGTGGCCACACTTCACCCTTGGGGATCTGCTCAAGAAAGAGCCTCGTATGTGGACCGTCAACGGCGGTAAAGATGTTTGCGACTACGTTGAAAGAATGCCGGGGGTGGAAGGTCCAGAGGGATGGACTCGATTTCCCATTCCAATTTTCCCAAAGGCACCGAAAGAAATCATTGCCCAAGTCGGCCAAGGGTTCCCACACAGCAGCCCCGTTCTGTATGACTACCTTTCTGGGTGCGTCATCTACAAGGGGCCTACTGGGAAAGTCTACAAAACCCGAATTATTTACCACATCACTTACGCGCTCGATCACTCCATTTCCGAGATTGACCCGAACCCTTGGGTAGACGCTCAATAGCGCCACCCACCCTGTCACGGCAAGGGCAAGCATGACGCAGAACAGCATGTGCGTCAAGTATATATTTGCCCTTATTTCTGCCCTGCTTGCTACCACTTACATCCATTTTCCATCTTCTCGCCTCTTGACACGTTTTTGAACCGGCAGTTCATCCCCACATAAGCGCCCGTTTCTTGATGTCTGCGCGACTTCGAGCGAGTCTATGGTCGCGAAGTCGAAACGCACCAGCGGAACAACTTCATCTTGAAAAGACAAATCAGTTTTCGGTGGCCCCAACTTCCCCCGGAGTCGCTCCAATCCCAGCCGCGAGGCGGCGAAACAGGAAAGCCCGGCACGGAAGTGCCGGGTAAGCAGGAGCTAAGACCGAGTCCCGCCAGGGACGGCACTCTCGCCGCGATCACATCCGCCGAATCAACCCTCCTTCCAACAGCGCGAGCGACAACACATCCAACGCATCCGGCACCTCCCGCTCCACCGTCCGCAGCGGACACGCCACCAGCCGCGCCACCTCCGGCATGCTGTACTCCTCCAGCACATTCATCGCAATCAATTGCTGTTGAAATGGATTCAACCGGTGCAGCATCGTGTCCATGTCATGCACGAAGATCACCACATCTTCAAAACTGGCCATCGGATAAGAACTGGCCCGTGCTCGAAAATATTCCCGTCCCAACAACGACGGCAGCCGTCCCACTTCGACGGACGCCCGCGCATAGCGCCGCAACAGCGCCACCGTCCGGGCGCGATAAGGCCACATGTCCATTTCCGTTTCTCCCAGCCACGGGGGCATCTCCTGATTCCTGTTCTGTGCCATCAACCACGCACCCGCCCCCGTCATGGACGCACCTCCATCTCCGCCACTCCACGCAAACATTCGACTTGCAGGGGGTTCTGTGCCGTTCGCCCTCGGCCTGTTTGCAGCAACGCCGCTCGTTGCGCTTGGCACCGTTCGCAATGCACCCCATCCTGCTCCGATCGCCGCAACCACAATCCGCCGCACCGCTCGCAATACTTCAACTCCACTGCTAACTCCTCTTGCCGCATCATGCTGATGAAATTCATAAAGGCATCTCCGGATATGAAAGAAACGTATGAAACCAACAACTCACCGAAACCCGCTCTTGGAACGGAATCGAAATCCCGCTTCGTATCAGGGCATCGCTTTAGCGATGCCGCATGCCCGCAACCAAGCGCCCCTTTAGGGGCTGACACCCCTCACACAACGCCAAAAATGAAAAAGCCCCGGCGCCGATCTCTCGGCCCAGGGCTCGTTTCTCTTACGATGACCTGCTTCTTTATGTAATTGGGAACTACTAGCTTACTCCGGGCTGCACGCCACACTCGGCTCGGGCTGCCGGAAGTAACCTTCCTCGTATCCCGATTTCAGCACACTGCCGTTCTGCACAACCACGCTCAACTTCCCGCTGAAGTGGAGGTTTCGAAGCAGCCGCTCCATCGCGGCCGACAATACTTCGGCGGAGCGCACCTTGCGGCGAAACTCCCCAAAGCTCTGTTCTTCATTATTTTCATGAGGCTGGACTGCAATCATGGCCAACAACCTTTCCCTGCAGATATGAGTTATATGATTGCGGCATACTATAGCTCGACTGACTGTTAGTCAAGAACGAGATTATCACCTTCACGCAAGGGTGGTATACTCCAAAACCATGTCAACTCTACGACAATTTTGGGACTCATCGATGACGTTCGCGATTTCATCGCTGGTTTTTGCGGCGGGCGACGTTGCTTCTTATATTGGGCTGCCTCCATGGCCTAATAGCAGAACTGCTATCGGTCTTTGTTTCATCCTGTTCGTGGGCACGGTTTATCGCGCTCTATACCTGGAGCACAAAGCGCGAATTGGAGCGGAACAAAAAGACGAAGGGGCAGAGCTGTGGTTGTTGTATGTGCCGCTGGGAGGAATGCATCGGCATCAACTTAAGGTTGAAAATCGTAGTCCCGACAAAGATGCATACAACGTGCAAATTGCGGACGCTGCTTTAGGAGATGGGTTCGCGAGAGCATCGTTCAAATTACTCCCACTATTGGGACGCGGACAAACGGATACGCCTATTGTTCAAGTGGAAGGAGATAATTTTTCCCCTGAATATGGCGATGACTTTGACATGATTATCTTTGGAGCTAAAAAGGCTTGGGATCAACTTCCTCAGGATATGTTCTTTCGTGATGTGCGCGGTCACGATCATGTCAAGTTTCCACTTTCGCTAACATTCGATGACTATAAGGGAAAGAAATATGAACTAGATTTTCTGTTTGATATGGCACTGACGTTTTATCAAGTAGAAATCCAGCTCTCCCAGAGACGGGTTATGCGGTGAGGGTTTTATATTCCACATTTGATGACGCAATGAGTTTGAGCATGGTGTCCCGAAACAGGTAAGGATTCTTGCGATTGTTGAAACGCCACGTCATCTCTTGCAGGTAGGCTCCGAGATGCTTTGTAGAGACGCGATGCCAAGTTCCCACAATCCCGCGCTTGAGCAACGAGAATGCGGATTCAATCGCGTTCGTGGTGACGCAGAGATCGCCTTCGACACGGACATATTCGTCTGCGCTATGGTTCACGCTCTCGTGCCGAATGTTGCGGTACTTCGTCAGGTTGAAATTGTAGAGCTTGGATTCGTCGGTCATGATTACATCAACCGAGGTATCCACGTTACGGTTGATGATCTCGTAGATTGTGGCCTGATTCACGTTCTCGGCCTTAATGAAGTGCAGATGCCCATTGCGCTCACGGATACCGATTACAGCGGCCTTGTTCTTAAGCTGGCCTTTGTGACCGTGCTGCTTGCCGCCGATGTACGTTTCGTCGATCTCGACTACGCCAGTCATTTTGTGTTCGACTTCGGTCATGGCCGCACGGATGCGATGGCAGAGGTACCACGCGGTCTTGTAAGAGATACCAAGCATTCGCTTGATCTGATTCGCGGACATTCCCTTGCGCGACTCGCAGAGCAGATACGTAGCAGCAAACCACTTCGGAAGGGGCAAGTGGGAATCATGGAAGATCGTTCCACTCATTACGGAGAACTGATAGCGGCATGAATCGCAATCAAACTGGTCGCGCTTCGCAATTCTGGAGATCGTCTTACCGCTGCAACGCGGGCAAGAGAGTCCCTTCGGCCAGCGCAAGCCTTCAAGATACTCACGGCATTCTGACTCTGTATCGAATGCTTCCATTAACTTCATCAAGTCCATTTGCGGTTTCATTGGAGTTATCCCTTGGCTAAGAAAAAAGCGCACGAATTAACTACGGAGCAAGCGTTGAAACGGGTTTTTAAGCGGCCTGTTCGGAAGGCCCTAGAGCGCATTTTGGCGGAGAACGAATCCCCCAAAAAGCCTGCTAAGTCTGTGAGCCGCAAGTCCATGAAAGGAATATAGCGGATGGATCAACCCTGTGTCAAGTATATAATCTCGGTCAAGAATTTTATTTCCTTGTGGATGTTGTAGTTATCTAAGTAATAGCTTGGTGCTATAACGCCTGTTATACTCTCGCCATGAAATTCCGCACTCTACAGGAAAACCTGCGCAAGGCCTTGTGGCAGCGCATCGACGAAGGCCAGCTCACCGGCCTCCATCTCGCAGGTCAGACCGGATTCAAACAGGCCCATATCTCTAACTTCCTCAATCGCAAGCGCGGACTCAGCATCGAAGGCATGGACAAGGTCCTTTCTGTCCAGCGTATTTCGGTGCTCGACCTCCTCGACCCGTCAGAAGTGAACAAGCGCGCCTCCATCGTTGCTCCCAGTGCCGACGAATTCGACAGCGTCGTAGTCGCCGACCCCCAGGTCGCCGCGCAGGAACCACTCATCATGAGCATGCACGTGAAGGAAATCCTGAAATTCAAGAAAACCTTCCTTCGCCGCCTTCGTGACGACATGCAGGGCGACCGCGATTCCTGGGAGCGTTTCGTCGTGATCAAAGTCGACGCTCGTGAGGGCATGAGCATGTATCCCCGCATGCTCCCCGGTGCTACGCTGCTCATCGATCGCCATTACAACTCCCTCACTCCCTACCGCAAGGGCGAGCAGAACATGTACGCCGTCCGCAAGAACGAAGAGCAGGGTTGCACCATCAAGTACGTGGAAGTGGCCAACGCCAACCTGGTCCTGCGCCCTCACAACCCCGCCTACCCAGTGGAAGTTCTGCCGATCGAAGAAGGAACCAAACCCGGCGACTACATAGTCGGCCGCGTCTGTCACGTAGGAATAGAAACCTAATCGATGGATGGATGGATGTGGAGCGGGCGCCCCCGCCCGCTGCCGTTGGGGTTGGGGATGGGGTTGGGGATGGGGTTGGTGTTGGGGTTGAAGTTGTTGTTGGTTTTGTTGTTGCCTAGTTTTGCAGTTGATCTACGGTTTCGATTTGCTGGGAAACAAAGTGTTAGCCAGGAACTCTAAGCCTACCCAGCCTTGCTAAGCAACTCCCTCAGAGCCCGCAAATCCTCCGCACCAACATCTCCGACCACGAAATACCGCAGTCCACCCTGCGCCCAGCTTTCCAGATGAAACGATCTCGCATCCGTGCCTTCACCCAAGCGGGAGCCTGTATTCACCGCCCGTTCCTGGAAAATGAATACCGAAATCTGATGCTTGCGTACGCGATAGATAAGCTCCGCGCCCGCCGACTGTTCCAGGTAGCTGACTCGCCCTCCGATTAACTCGAATGGCGATCCCTGTAACTCCGGCAGATTGAAGCTGAATGGAATTTTCCCTTCAAACCATGGCTTGACCGTGTGCCGGTCCGTGGACACCACATCTACGGGCGATGCACTAGCCAGCGTCGATACATGCAAGTCAACCAGTTCACTGATCACCTGGTTGTCCCGCACCCGCCGCGAACTCTCCTGCATGAAGAACCCACCCACCCCTACTATCACCATCGCGGCTACTGCTGCAAATGATGCCCACCGCCACGAGAAGGAAAATCGGTTTGATCGTTCTCCTCCAACGCCCTTGCGCACGCGTTCGCGCAAGCTCGCATCCGCCGTGTAACGCCGTCCCGCGCTTTGTACCGACCGTTTCCATTGCAGCCTGCGCAAGCTCTCCGCCGCGCATTCCGGACACTCCCGCAGATGGCGATCCAATTCCTGCATCGCCCGCGACTCCAACTCTCCGTCGAGGTAAGCATCGAGTTGGGCCAGCCATGTCCCGTGTGTCACGCCAGACTCCTTTTCATTTTTCCTTCTACCGCCACGCGCAATGCCTTCCGCGCCCGCGACAGCCGCGACATCACAGTTCCGATCGGCACCGTCAGAGTCGCAGCGATCTCCTGATACGACATCTCCTCCACCTCGCACAACAGGAGCACTTCGCGATACACAACCGGCAGTTCCTCGATCGCGTGCTGCATCACTCGTTCATTCGATCGATCAATCAGAATCGTTTCCGGCGTTTCGGTTTCCGTTGGCAGCGTTGGATCGTCGTCTTCCGTGCCCAGCGGGACCATTGCCGCTTTCAGCCCCGTCCGCGAATTTAGAAACGTATTCCGTAGGATGCGAAATATCCACGCCTTGAAGTTGGTGCCCAGCTCAAACGACGCAAACCCCTTGAGCGCCTTGACGTAGGTTTCCTGCACCAGGTCGTCGGCTTCGTCGCGATTCTGCGTCAGCCAGTGCGCGAAGTTGTACATCCGGTCAAACAGGGGCATTGCCAACTGCTCGAACACCGCCGATGACCGCTTCTCTGCCACGCATACAAGAGTAAACCAGTGAGCTGCTGATTTATTCCCAGCCAGAAAAGTTTTCTTTCTTCGGAATAAATCCAGAGCCCGCTGGTTCATACCGTAGACGGATTGTCACCGCAGGCAATGAAACAGGGCCAACAAGACCCCTTCGGCAGCGATCCATCAAATTACGTATCCCCCGAGGAAATATGACACAAACAGGCAAAGACAAAATTCTCTTCGACCACCAGCATGACGGCATCGACCGGCGTGGATTCCTGCGCTGTATGGCTTGGGCCGGCACCGGCGCTCTCTGCATCCTCGAAGGCGGAGTCCTGAAAAGCTACGCTCTCGGCCATGGCAGCAACATGCCGGGCAAGATTCACAAAGGAGAACTTGCATTCGTACAAATCAGCGACAGCCACATGGGATTCGACAAGCCGGCCAACACCGACGTGATCGGCACCTTCAAAGCTGCGATCGATAAGATCAATGCGCTTCCCATCGCGCCGGAATTCATTCTCCACACCGGCGACATCAGCCACCTGGCCAAACCCGCCGAATTCGATAACGTCGAGCAGATTTTGAAATCTGCGAACACTTCCGACATCTTCTACGTTCCCGGGGAACACGATTTTGTGGGTGACGAAGGCAAGCAGTATCTCGATCGCTTCGGCAAATCCAGCAAGGGCTCCGGCTGGTACAGCTTCGACAAGAACGGCGTGCACTTCATTGGACTCGTCAACGTCGCCAACCTGAAAGCGGGCGGCCTCGGATCACTGGGTGCCGATCAACTCGAATGGCTCGAAGACGATATCAGGCACCTGAAGTCGAGCACGCCGATCGTTGTTTTCGCTCACATTCCGCTGTGGACGATCTATCCCGACTGGGGCTGGGGCACCGAAGACAGCGCTCAAGCCCTCGGCTATCTCAAGCGCTTTGGATCCGTTACCGTTCTCAACGGACACATCCATCAGACCATGCAAAAAGTGGAAGGGAACATCACGTTTCATACCGCATGTTCCACAGCATTCCCGCAACCGAAGCCGGGCGCGGCACCATCTCCCGGTCCAATGAAAGTCCCCGCCGAGCAACTGCGCAGTCTGCTGGGAGTAACCGACGTGCACTTTAAGAAAGGCCAGCACTCTCTCGCCATCACCGACTCAACACTCGGCTGAAGGTCGCCACAAAACCAGAAGAGAGAAGAGTAAAGAGAAAGAAGAAAAAGAGAAGTTGTCATCCTGAGCGAAGCGAAGGACCTGCTGTCCTTACGACGCTGCACGGCGGAGCCTCGCTCCAAAACGAAAAATATCTTACGGAGGAAGTAAATGAAATCGCGCATGAAGTACTTGGGAATAGTCGCATTCACGCTGTTGACGCTGGTGATCGCGTCACCGCAACAATCATTCGCCGCCGACAATCCACCTGTCGCCCTCAAGATCGACAACTTCAGCTTCAGCCCGCAAACAATCACGGTACCCGCAGGCACGCAAATCACCTGGACAAATCAGGATGACATCCCGCACACCGTCGTCAGCGACGACAAGACCACCTTCAAGTCGCGCGCTCTCGACACCGACGAAAAATTCACCTTCACATTCACCAAGCCCGGCTCTTACAACTATTTCTGCTCGATCCACCCCAAGATGACCGCGAAAGTGATCGTCGAATAAATCTCGCGGGACGGGCACCTTGGCACGCTCAAGGACCAGCCCGTCCCAAATTCTTACCGGAGAACCACAATGAATCCCTGGGATATCCACGCCTTACTGACCGCGAAACACGCCCAACACGTCGTGCTCATTCATTTTCCGATTGCACTCTTCCTCGCTGGTGTCGGGTTCGATCTCGTTGCCACCATCACTCGGCGCAGAGAATGGGCACTCGCCGCCTGCTACAACTTCATCTTCGCTGCCGCCTCGGCCGTCCCAGCAGCGCTAACCGGACTGCTGGCCTGGCAATGGGAACTCGAAGGCCGTCGTCTCAAAGGAATCCTTCTTCTCCATCTCCTATTCGGGGCATCCTCTGCGTTGTTGATCCTCGTCGTTGCGTGGATTCACAGCCGCAGCCATCGCCGCCACGATGGCCTCCTGCCAGCTTTTCGCTGGCCTCTGCAGGCCTTGGCTGTGGTTCTCGTCATCCTGACCGGACATCTTGGGGGCTTCCTCAGCGGCGTGAATCACCCTTAAATTGGCTCAACCCAACAATTTCTCCGGAACCAACCTCACCAACGCTCCGTACCTAAGTCTGACTACCTGGGGTACTCGTATGTCTCCAGGTTCCGGAGAATCCGACTATGCGCACTTTCGCCATTACCCTATTCGCAGCCGCTCTGCTCGTAACCGTCGCTCGCGCCGACGAGTGGAATAAGACTTACGCCGTCGAGCATGCTCCGCAGCTGCGCGTCGACACCTCCGACGCGGACATTCGCCTCGATACCTGGGACCAGAACAAAATTGAAGCCCATGTCGTCACCGAGAACTGGAAGATCGGCGAAAACGGCATCAAGATTCTCGAACGCCAGACCGGCAATGCTGTCGAAATCGAAGTACGCTTTCCGCACCGCAATTTTGTGCTCGACGTTGGCAGGCGTCGCGTGCAGGTTGAGATCCACATGCCGCGTGAAGGCAAAGTCTCTCTGCGGACTGGCGATGGCCGCATCTCGGTCAACCATTTGAAAGGTGAAATGGATTTCTACAGCGGCGACGGTCGTCTCGAAGTCGACGACGCGGACGGGATCTTGCGCGCGCGCACCGGCGACGGCTCCATCCGCGCTGCCGGACGCTTTGACTCGGTCGACGTGACTTCCGGCGATGGCCACGTCTCCCTTTCTGTCCGGCGTGGATCCCAGGTTGCGCATTCCTGGGATGTCCGAACTGCCGACGGCAGCGTCAACCTGGAAATCCCGACCGATCTCGCTGCCGATATGGATCTTCACACCGGTGACGGCCACATTACTTTGAATCTTCCACTCGCCGTTGAAGGAAAGTTCAACAACCAGGATGTTCACGGCAAGCTGAATGGTGGTGGCAACCGGGTCGTCGTCCACACCGGTGACGGATCGATTACGGTGGATAAATCCTAGCCCGCGATGTTAGGGTCTGGAGTTCGCCGATTTCTTTAAGGAATAGAAAATGTCTCTGAAGAATTTTGCGTTACTCCTGGCCCTCGTCTTGGTTTCTCTGTTTTCTCTCTCCGCGCAGAATACGCCCGCACCAGACCAACCGGTGCTCGACCAGTCGTCAATGGATAAGAGTGTCGATCCCTGCGTCGATTTCTACGCTTACTCATGCGGCGGCTGGATGAAGCGCAACCCCATCCCGCCCGATCAGTCCAGCTGGAGCGGGTACGGCAAACTTCAGGACGAGAACCTTGCCCAGTTGCGCACGATCCTCGAAGAAGCCAGCACAGCGCCCGCAGACCCCGTCGCGAAAAAAATCGGCGACTACTACGCATCCTGCATGGACGAAGCGGCGATCAACAAGAAAGGTGCCGAGCCCCTCGCGCCCGAACTCAAACGCATCGCCAACCTGAAAACGAAGAATGCATTCGCCGAATATCTCGCCACCGCGCAGTACCCGACCGCCCTCGGAGGCAGTGGGCCACTCCTCAATTTTCGATCGACCCAGGACGGCAAGAATTCCGCCGAAGTAATCGCCGAAGCCGACCAGGGCGGCCTCGGTCTCCCGGATCGTGATTACTACCTCAAGGACGATGACAAGTCGCAACAACTTCGCAAAGCCTACGTGGCCCATGTCCAGAAAATATTCGAATTGCTCGGCGACAAGCCGGAGCAAGCTGCAGCCGAAGCGGCCACGGTGCTGCGCATCGAGACCGCGCTCTCTAAGGGCCATCTCACCCGTGTCGACCGTCGCGACCCGCAAAAGCTCTACCACCGGATGAGCGTGCAGGACCTCACGAAACTCGCGCCGGCCTTCCGCTGGAAACTTTACCTGGCTAAGAATGGGCTGGGCTCGATCCAATCGTTGAATGTCGCTGTTCCCGATTTCTTCCGAACCATGAATGCAGTGGTCGAGAAGGAGAGTCTCTCCGACTGGAAGACATACTTGCGCTGGCATGCCACGCACAACGCCGCCAGTAATCTCTCCTCCGCCTTCGATCAGGAAAATTTCAGCTTCTACGGAAAGACGCTGCGCGGACGCCAGGAACTCCCGCCGCGCTGGAAACGATGCACGAACGATATCGACAACGACCTTGGCGAAGCTCTCGGCCAGGCCTATGTAAAAAAATATTTCGGTCCAGACGCGAAGCTCGCAGCCGTGAACATGGTCAAAGAAATCGAAGCCGCGATGCAGAGTGAGATTCAGGCTCTGCCATGGATGAGCGCTGCGACCCGCCAACAGGCACTGATCAAGTTGCAATCCATCACCAACAAAGTCGGTTACCCCGATCAATGGCGCGACTACAGCACCTTGGCGATCGTGCGTGGCGATGAAATGGGGAACACACAGCGCGCAGCGTGGTTTGAGATCCGCCGGACTTTAGCCAAGATCGGCAAGCCCGTTGACCACGGGGAGTGGACGATGACTCCGCCCACCGTCAACGCCTACTACGATCCGCAGAAAAACGACATCAACTTTCCCGCCGGAATCCTGCAGCCACCATTGTTCAGCGCGAAGTCCGATGCGGCTCCCAACTATGGCAACACCGGCGCCACGATGGGCCACGAACTGACGCACGCCTTCGACGACGAAGGCAGCCAGTTCGACGAAAAAGGAAATCTGCGGAACTGGTGGACCGAGGCCGACCGCAAAGCTTTCGAAGAGCGAGCCCAGTGCGTCGTCGACCAATACTCCGGATATACCATCGTCGACGACATCAAGATCAACGGCAAGCTGACCAACGGCGAAGATCTTGCCGACCTGGGCGGCACATTGCTGGCTTATCTAGCGTGGAAGGGCGATACCAGGAATCAAAAGCTCGAACCCATCGACGACCTGACTCCCGAGCAACGCTTCTTTGTCGGATATGGCCAGAGCTGGTGCGCCAATACCCGCGAAGAAGAGAAGCGCCTGCGTGCCACTCTCGATCCGCACTCTCCCGACAACTATCGCGCCAACGGAGTCGTATCCAATCTCCCCGAATTTCGCGAGGCCTTTCAGTGCAAGCAGGGCCAGCCCATGGTGCGGGAAAAATCGTGTCGCGTCTGGTGAGGGTGTTTTGAAAGGGTGCGGCTCCGGCCGCAACGTCGTCGTTGCTCTTGGGTTGCGCAGCGGTTCACCGCTGCGATCATCCTTGCCCTTTTCTATCTTCGGTTATCCGCGTTCGAACGCGTGCTTCCTCTCCAACTCTCCCAACGCGCTTGCCATCTCGGATTCGAATCTTTCTTTCTGATCCATCAGCGCGGGCAACGCCGTCGCGTACTGCCGGGCCATTGTGAACAATCCTTTTTGCGCGATCCCCGCCGCGATCCCGGCAACATGATCGGTAGTCGTCTGCACATAGAGTGCTTCCGTTGGATCTCCCAGCCACACATCGCCACCCACCAGGCGAGTCTGCCAGTAGACCTTGCGCTCGATCATTCGGACCATATCCTCGTCGGTCGCTTTTCCGAATACCCATTGGCTGCGCTTGAAGTCATAGTGCCGGCTGGAAAACGGCAACGGAACCAGCTTCCCCGATTTCACAAATTCAATCTGCTTGCGGTCAACATCTTTGCGGAGCGCGTTGATGATCGGCGCCTCTGCGTCTTTCGGCTCCATCGAAGGAAGCACTTCCCGCAGCGTAGCGGACAGGTTCACTGCGACCAGTGCCCGCAACCCGTCGGAGCCTTCGAGCGTTATCTCGCTATGCAGAACGTGAAAATCCGCGCCCGAGGTTGATGGGTGAAACGGCCATTCCAGCTTGAAACTGAGCGGAAGCCCTTTTTGCGTGACGTAAATCGTCTTTTGAGAAACAGCGGATTGTGTGCTCATGTTTGAAGCCCCTGTCAGAAAGAAACGTCTATTTTACATTCACGCCGGAAAACTGATGTGTGAGGACCGCGATCCGCGCCCGCCTGGGTTTGCGAGCCTCCGGCCGAAAATCGTCCCGTTTTGGTGGGGAATGGGTGTCCCGAAGCAACGTTCCTGGCACAAAATCGCCGCCGCCGCTCACCTGTTGCCGATTCATCCGTCTGAGTTCAGGGGCTGCCATGTCCCAAGGGGTTCTCATGTCCAAAATCACAATTGCTCTCTTCCTGACATTCCTTCTGGCCGTCGTTGCGCTTGCGCAAGGACCAGCCTCGCAACCGACCGTGTGGGCCACCAGGCCCAACGCAGATGCCTTCGACAAGATCGTGAACGATCGGTTGGCGGACGGACAGAAGTCGATCGACAAGATTGTTGCCGTGAAAGGCTCGAGGACGATCGAGAACACGCTGGTCCCCTACGACGAGGCGATCCGCCAGATCAACACGGGAAATTATCTCGCCAACCTGATGTTTCAGGTGCATCCGGATGCCGCGTTTCGCGACCGCGCCAGCACCATGACGCAGAAAGCGAACGCTGTGCTCACCGCGTTATCGTTGAATCGAGATGTTTACAAGGCGCTATCGGATCTGGATCTCTCCAAGACCGATCCCGTCACCCGTTACTATGTGCAGCGTCAGTTGCTCGAGTTTCGTTTGGCGGGCGTGGACAAAGACGATGCTACCCGCGCACGCCTTAAACAACTCAATGACGATCTCGTCGGGGAAGTGACTCTGTTCGAGCGCAACATTGCCGACGATCAGCGCAGCGTGGACATATCCAGTGCCGCTGAACTTGACGGACTGCCGCAGGATTACATTGACCGGCATAAACCTGGCGCAGACGGCAAAATCAAAATAACAACCGACTATCCCGACGCATTCCCGGTCTTCAAATTCGCCAAGAGCACGGATCTGCGCAAGCGCCTGTATTCCGAATTCGACAACCGCGCCTATCCCAAGAATCGTGATCTGCTGATGAAGATGATGCAGACGCGTTACGAAATTGCGACCCTGCTCGGCTACGCATCATGGGCTGACTACAACGCAGCCGACAAAATGGCTGTCAACGGACAGCACATCGCCGATTTCATTCGCGACCTGGACGCCGCATCCCGTCCCGTGGCCGAACGCGAATTCGCCATGCTGTTGGCGGAAAAGCAGAAGGCCGATCCCGGCGCAACGAAAATCTCGGAGTACGAGACCAGCTTCATTCGCGAGCAGCTCCGCCGCTCGAAGTACAACTTCGATTCCCAATCCGTGCGCCCCTACCTGCCATATCCGAGCGTGAAAAAAGGCATCATGGATACGGCTGCGCAACTGTTCCACGTGACCTTCAAGCAGGAAATGAATGTGCCGGCGTGGGATCCAACGGTCGAGACCTGGGAGGTCATCGACAACGGAAAGATGGTCGGGCGTTTCTATCTCGACATGCATCCGCGCCCTGGCAAGTTCAGCCACGCCGAGATGGTCCAGGTGCTGGATGGTATCCGCGGCAAGCAAATGCCGGAAGCAACTCTCGTCTGCAATTTCCCGCAGCCGACCGCGAGTGATGCGGGATTGATGGAGTACGGTGACGTGGAAGTGTTCTTCCACGAGTTCGGCCACCTGATGCACCACATCCTCGGCGGGCAACAGCCCTGGGCCGGGATTAGCGGCATCTCGATGGAAGCGGATTTCGGCGAAGCGCCTTCGCAGATGCTGGAAGAATTTATTCGCAGCCCGCAAGTGCTGGCATCATTCGCTCATCACTACAAGACCGGCGAGCCGATCCCGACCGAACTGGTCGAGCGCATGAATCGCGCCGGAGCATTCGGGCGCGCGAACTCGATTGCCGCGCAGGTCAGCTACACCGCCCTTTCCTACGATCTCTACAAAGGCAACCCCAAGGATGTTGACTTGGATGCCGTCACGCTCGCGGACACGGAACGCTACACTCTTTTCACGCCGCTTTCCGGCACCCACATGTACGCGTCGTTCGGGCATCTCAGCGGATACTCTTCGGCCTACTACACCTACATGTGGGACAAAGTGATTGCCTTGGACTTCTTCCATCAGTTCGACCAGAAGAAAATGCTGGAAGGAGAGACTCCCATGCGTTATCGAAAGGTTGTGCTGGAACCGGGTGGCTCGGTATCCGCGAACGATCTGGTAAAAAACTTTCTGGGACGTCCGCAGAACATGACCGCATTCCAGGGCTGGATGGGAGAAGAATTTTAAGAGCAGCAGTTAGCATTCAGCATTCAGTAGGCAGATGCCAGTTGGCGCTCAGCAGTCCGCGGGTGCACGCAAACATTTTGCGGCGTCCGACATGTTCCAGCCGCGAAGCGGCGCAAGATTACAGCCCACGGCGTAAGCCGTGGGTAACGCGAGACAAGCGGCAGCCCCGAAGGGGCGAAAGAGATATTCTCAGACGGAAGGCGTTCGCGTGTGCCAATCCGTCGCCTTCTCATACGCACTCGCCACCTGCAAGATCAACTCTTCCCGCCACGGTGCCGCCGCGAGCTGCAATCCGATCGGAAGCTTGTCGGATGTAAATCCGCACGGTATCGAAATCGTGGGAAGTCCCCACACATTGAAAGGCCTCGTGTTGCGGAGCATGAGAAGCTCCGCCGGGCGCAGGGTTTCAGGCTTGGCCTTCAGATCCGCAATCGCCGGTGGCGGTACGGGCACTGCAGGCGTCAGCAGAATGTCCACCTCGTCAAATATCTTGCGGATGGAATGCCGCTCAGCATCAAGTTCGCGGCGCGCCCGCAATGCCGCCGCCGCCGAAGTATTCGCGGCCGATTGGATTCTCCCCAGCGTCGCCGCTTGGTAGAGTTCCGGTGTCTTGGCAACAAACGGTTCGTGGAAAGCGTACGCTTCCGCGCTCGAGAGCGTGCGGTCCGTTGGGACGTCGAGTTTCACTTCACGAATCTCCACGCGAAGACCGCGGAACACTTCGATTGCTTTGTCGATTGCGGCCGCGACCTCGGAATGGAGTGCCTCGAAAAAGAATGCCCGCGGAATGCCGATGCGCAATTTCGTTGGGACGCGATCGATCGCAACTGTATAGTCCGGCACAGCCATGTCCACGCTCGCCGGATCGGCAGGATCGTAACCGGCCAGAACTTGTAACATCGCCGCCGCATCATGAACCGACGCCGCAATCGGGCCGACGTGATCATACGACCACGAGAGTGGAATCACGCCGCGAGCACTGACGCGTCCATGCGTCGCCTTGAGCCCGACCAGCCCGCAGTACGCCGCCGGCAAGCGGATCGAGCCCGCAGTATCCGTGCCGATCGCGGCAATGCCCATACCCGCAGCGACACTCGCCGCCGAGCCTCCTGAGGAACCTCCCGTGATGCGTGCCGTATCCCAGGGATTGTGAACTTCGCCGAAGAAACTGACCATGCAACTTCCGCCGTAGGCGAATTCGTGTAGATTCTGTTTCCCTAGAATGATCGCTCCGGCCTCGCGAAGCCGGCGCACAACTTCGGCGTCTTCCGGCGGTATGCGGTCCTTGAACAGCGCGCTGGCTGCGGTGGTGCGCACACCGGCCGTATCCACGATGTCCTTCAGCCCCAACGGAATCCCGTGCAGCGGCCCGCGGTTATGTCCACTTTGAATTTCCGCTTCCGCGCGTCGCGCATCGGCAAGCGCAGAATCCGCCAGCACGGTGATGAACGCATTCAACTTCGGATTTAGACTTTCGACGCGTTGCAGGCAATTGCGCGTGAGTTCCACAGGAGAGAGGGAACGGTCGCGAATTTGGCGGCTCAGTTCTTGGATCGTCGTGCGCACGAAGGCCTCACTTGACCGAACAGATTTTACAGGCTGTGTTGACGGATCCCTCTGGGAATCACCGCCGACGGCGGCGGCCAGCAGGGGGCTCATCGCCAGTTGGCAAGAAACTCGCGACGGCTGCGGCGTGGCGCCTCTACTAATTTCATATGAAATCGCGATGTTTTCGTCAGCTACTCCGACAACGTTAGCCCGCTGCTTTGCTTTTTGCCGTTTCTCCACTGACGAAAGCGTGCTGTGATGGTCAAAGCGGCCAGAACTCCCCAGAGCAATCCGCCATACAGGAGAGCCATAAAGTCGCTGTCGCGCCGATCGTCTGGAGTGGTCGTAAGAATCCCCACGAGGGTCATCGCACCGACTAGTAGGAGAATGCTGGCCCACGTGACTTCCATCCAGTTGAGTCGCGGACGCACGGTGGACCGAAAAGACGCTAGCAGAGCATCGATTCCTCTGCCTGCGAGCCACCAAAAGATAAGGCCCGCCAAAGGCCAGGTCAACGCACGCCACGCCCCAAGAAGCATTCCTTGGGGAAGCCATTCCCGGCGTCGAATGAGGAGGTAGGGCAACTGAGCAACCACGACTGGAAAATTCAACACGACTGGCACCCTCATACGCCCCATTGCCTTTTTCTCTGCGGCATGAAGTTCTTGCAGGCCCTCGGTCCATTGTGGCGACACGATGATACGTGGCTGCTCTGAGAGTGGAATCTCTTCTTGGTGTGTTGACGCGTAGGTTCGTTTTGCCAGTAATACGCTACCCAGCAAGTCGCTTCTTGCAGGCCACAAGACCAGAAGGCATACAAACAATTGTGCGATTGGAAGAATCGATCGGAACTGATAGCGCATAGCCGGGCATCATTGTACGTCCGATGCGCGGCTGTTGGAATCAGACGTTAGCACTCGTTGACCCGCAAGGAGTGAAATGGAGATTGTTCCCGACTAAGTTTTTCGTCCGATGCAGATGTAGTTGACCGTGTTTCCAGTCACGCCTTCCAAATGGATATGAGTCTTGGTCGTGCTCTGCAGCACGTTCTGACCCGTCGTGATGTCTTGCGCCACACAAATTGGAGGAACTGTGTAGGGCTCAGCGAATCTGTGGGTTAAAGGCAAGATACCCTGACCTGCCAAATCCGTCGGTGCAGACGTGTTGGTGCGAATGTCCTGAGCGATCACGACCGGCCCGCCGAAGTACGATCGACCACTGTTTACATCTTTGCTGGATGAATAAAAATTCCATGTCCCAATCTTGGCGCCCTGGTCGGCAGAGTAGAAGCCCCATGTATTGGGAAAAACATTGCCGGAAATGGCTGGGGCAGCAAAAAAGCCGACTCCCGTTAAGGAACCATCCTTGGCTGGATCGTATCCCTGGAAGTCGACATACGTGGATACATAGGCCGCCAGAATCTGGCCGGTGCCAGGAACTGAGTTGTATGTGTTGATGACATTCGACGTGACGCCCGCCCAGCATATCGCCATATAGCAGGAGCCCATGTTGCCGCCGTCGCGAATGGTATTGAAGCGAGCGGCGTGAAAACCAAGGTTGGGGGAAGGAATGGTGCCAACGTGGTGATCGGAAGCTTGGACGCTCATTCCGGCTACTTCGCTATCAGGGACTTGCAACCACTGTGGCGTTCCCCACAGGTCGATTTCTGTCTGGATGGATTCAAGGCCCCAATACGGGCCAGAATCGTTGGCATTATTGAAGGCGTATACCGACAGAGCTCGATCTTGATTGGTGTGGAGTGTTCCGCTGCCAAAAAGGTGATTGATGGAGACTGCTGAGTTCTTGAAGCCCTGCTTGGTGTGGGTGTCGTTGAAAAAAGTTCGCGCGCAAAGGGTGACGGTGCCGGGTATGGGAGACGGACCGTTGACGGGGTCTGCTGTTACGACATCGATACCCAGCCACGAGTGCTGTACACCGAGAGCATCCACGTAGTCGAGGAGATGATTTGGAGTTACCTGGCTCGGACAGTCGCTTGTCTGTGCGGCCGCAAAAAGGCTCAGCAGAACGAAACCTGCAGTCAACGGAAACTTAAGCACGACTTGCCTTTCAAATTATGGTTGTGGTTCCCGCCTATTTATCGGCCCTTCAGGCCGTTTTCCCACCATAGCGGTATGCTCACGTCCGATCAAAAGTAACCGTGGGAAATAAAAACACTGAGGCTGGGACGCGAAAGTCGAGCCATTGGAATAGTGCGGAGATGCGACGCGGGTCGGAGCGATCAACTCTAGCCGTGGAGGTGCGTTCGCGCTCTCTTCGCGAACCATTTCACGACCACATACACGATCGGACCAACCGCCAGTGCCCACGGACCCCAGCGCCATGCGACCGGATCGCTGAACAAAAGCGCGACCACCGTCATCACGGTGGGCAGGGCGATCACATAAACCAAACCGAGATTCCCGGCGGGAATCCGGAAGGCGCGCGGCAAGTCAGGACGCTTGTGGCGCAGCCCCCACGCCGAGAGCACGGTCATCACGGTCGTCGCCGCCCGCAGCCAGACATAAATGCTGATCAGCTGTCCGAGCGTATGTTGCGCTAGCGAAGCGTAGATCGCCGCCGAAATCAGAATCGCCACCCACGGAGTTCCGTAGCGCGCATGTTTGCGCGTAAGAAATGGCGGTAAGTAACCATCTTCGGCCAGTGCGAACGGCATGCGAGTGGTGGTCAGCACCGTACTGTTGAGTAGCGCCACCGTACTCACCATCGCGCCCAGCGTCATCAGGTTGCCGAGCCACGATCCGCCGATCAGCTGTGCCGCCGTCGAAAAGTACCCGTCTTTCCATTCCTGCCAATTTCCGAGCGCAGCCAATGCCGCCAGGGTCGGCAGGAAATAGGCAGCGATCGAAAGCGGCACCACCAGCGCGAGCGCTCGCGGATAGGTGCGTTGCGGATTCTCCACTTCCTCCGCCACCGTAGACAACTGTTCGTATCCTGAATAGAGCCACAGGCCCAGCGCCAGGCCCACTCCAAATACCTGCGAGAGCGGACGGTTTGGCGGAACAAACGGAACGAACGGATTGTGATGCCATTTCGTCAGGCCAATCACAATCATCGCGATGACCGGAATAAAAATGAAAAGCTCAAACGCAGTCGCGGCTTTGCCAACCATCTGGATGCCGCGAATGTTCAGCCACGTGATGAGCGCGATCAGCGCAAACGAGACCAGCCAGTGCTTCCATCCAACAATCCCCGGAAAGTAGAACGTCAGGTAGTCCGCGAACAACACTGCGTAGGAACCGCCCAGAAGAAATGACGCCGACCAGTTCCACCATCCCGCGAGGAATCCCCAGAAGTCGCCAAAGGCCGCGCGGGTCCAGCGATAGAAGCCGCCTTCAACCGGCATCGCACAGGTCAGTTCCGCGGAAACCAGCGAAACCGGGATGCACCAGAAAATTGGGATGATCAGGTGATACAGCAGCGTCATGCCCGGTCCGCTGGTGGTCACCATCGTCTCCAGGCCGAACGGGCCTCCGGTCGTATACGAAAACATTACGAAGACGAAGTAGAAGAGACTGGCTTTGCGGACGGTGGAAGTCGTCGATGGTTTGGGCGTGGTCAAAGTGTGCGATCTTTCGCGAGAACGCAACCCGCAGACAAGTCTAATGTTTCAGCGATTGCTCCAGCATCCACGGAATCAGGTCAGGCTCGGCGTACGCATTGTCCCAGGCGTTGTGCCCGACACCGGGATATTCGGTGTACTTGAACTTCGCTTTGACGGCAGTGAGGGCCTCCGCCATTTGACGCGCTTCGGTCACGGGCACAGTGTCGTCATCACCGCCGTGAAACATCCAGATGGGAGTGTTCGCAACCCGGCGCGCTACTTCAGCGAAAGGGTCTGCGATCTTCGGGTCGCCGGCCACGCTAACGAACAATTCCGGCATCTCTTTCAAAGGACGCAGTCCAGAACAGATCGGCACGAGCGCGGCGAAACGTCCTGGATGGCGAATCGCAATTTCCCACGTCCCGTATCCACCCATGGAGAGCCCGGTGAGGTAGACGTGATTGCGATCGCCGTGGAACTCCTTGATCGAAGCATCGAGTGCTGCCAGGGCCTGCGCTTCCATTTCCGGAGTACCCCAGAGTCTTTCGTTCCGGCATTGCGGCATCACGACCACGAACGGAAACCGCGAATTCTTCACTCGAATTGCGTGGCCGATGCCGACGTCCGTCTGAATCAGTCCATCATCGCCACGTTCGCCGGAGCCATGCAGGAAAAGTACGACCGGCCATGATTTCTTCGTCGAGAAATCCGACGGGACAAAAACCTGGTAGCGATAGCTTGTCCCCGAAACCGTAACGGCGCGATCCAGAAATCCCGTCTGCACACGGCCCCACTCCGGCAAAGCAGCAGCCAGAACGAGCAGGACGGACCACACCAACGCTCTTGATTTCGACATGGCAGGACAGTGTACAGGAATTTGAAGGGAAGTCCGCGGTAGTCGGCTGCAGGGAACGGTGCAAGGAACTAGGCGCCGATCGCCAGCGGGAGCCGTGGCCGGACGCCCGCTTCTTCCAGATCGAGCAACTTGCGCTTGATATCGAGTCCGCCACCGTACCCGCACAGTGTGCCGTCCGCGGCAATCACGCGATGGCAGGGAACAACGATCGCGATGGGATTGCGGTTGTTCGACATTCCCACCGCGCGAAAAGCCAGTGGATGCCCGATCGCGTGCGCGATATCCCGGTAGGAACACGTTTCGCCGTAAGGAATGTCGAGTAGCGCGTGCCAGCACTTGAGTTGAAATTCCGTCCCGCGCAAATCCAGCGGAAGGGAGAACTCGCGCCGCTGCCCATCGAAATATTCGTCGAGCTGGGTCAGCCACGGTTGCAGCGCGCTGCGGGATTCTTGCCAGTCCTGATCGACGCCGATGCCTTCGGTGCGCTGGCCGCGATCAAACTCCAGCTTCATCAAGCCGCTGGGCGAAAGTGCGAGAAGCAGCGGACCAGCAGGAGAATCGGTGCGGGCGTAGAAAATCCGTTCCATGGTTGCAGCAGAATACCATCTCCCCAAACTTGCTCAGCGCGAGAATTAGGGTGCAAAGAAAAAGCCTCCCGTTTTCGCGGGAGGCTCGTTCGCTTGTGGGAGGGTACCGTTACTTTGCTGGCTGCTGTTGGTCGGTGGTGGTTGCGGGGGCGGTTCCCGACGAAGCCAGTTGCTCCAGGTTGTTCTTCAGGAGGCTGATCTCGACACGCCCACCGGAGACTCGCTTCACCGGCTTCGCATCGCTGGCAGTGGCCTGCGCCGGAGCGTTGCCCATGCCTACGAGGTAAATCCGATAGACCGGAATCTCATGATTGAGAACCAGGTAGCGGACAACCGACTCGGCCATCTTCTGCGAGTTCGCGATTGCCGTCTGTCCGTGACCGGACGAGAAGCCCTGCACTTCGATGATGTAGCCGCGCTGGCTCTTCAGCGGGGTCGCCATCTCGTCGAGCGCCGTCTTTGCATTCTGGCTGAGGAGGGTCTGACCGGACTTGAAACGGATTTCGGTCTGGGTCGACGCCTGGTACTGATCGATATTCGTAACCACCTGCTCGACCGTGTTCAGGCGGGTGTGAGCAGACTGCGCGGTTTGCTGCGCGGCGGTAGCTTTGTTGCCCGCTTCGACGGCGTGCTGATCGGCTTCATTGGCCTTCGCGGAAGCCAGCTGGATGCCCTGCTGGGCGCGGCTGTCGACGTCCTTGATCATCTTGCTGTTGGAAGCCGTCAGTTCGTCCAGTTCGTTGATGCGATCGCGGATCGGCGCGGTCTGGCGCTGCACATATTTCTTGCGGGCAAACGGATTCATCTTGCCCCAGAAACCTTCATGTGTGTCCGGCTGCAAGGGAGTCTTGCCGGTGGCGTTGTCAGCCTTGGGAGCGGCCTGATCGGCGGGCGCGCTTTGGGTCGCAGGCTGCGTGGTGCTCTGCGCGAATGCGGGGAGAGTCATAACTCCTGCCAGCAGCAACGCGGGAACAATGTGATTCTTCATTTTAACTTCCTCCAAGTGAAGAGTGGTTTTTCCACCCTGGCGCCTTACAGCGCATTAAATTGCGTCTCGCTTCCTACCGCTTACGTAACCTACCGGAACTCAGAAGGCATCGGCGACGCATTGGATGCCTCAAAAAGCGGGCCTGTCGGCCGTCTCTCTAAGTACAGGTTGCATGCCAAATGCCTAGGTTGGAGACGGGAATACAAATGCTTTGTTTTCAAACATATTCTACCTTGCTGCCGCGTTTGGCGCTCCTCGGGTATTGCTTTGGCGGTAATTTTGGGGACCTCCGATATAAAAACTGCTATCGGCGCGGCAGGTTGGTACATCCTGCAACAAGCAGGTATCATCTGCAGAACCATGCGACTTTTTACCCCTTTTCTTCTATTCACGCTTCTGTTGTCGGCGTGCACACAGGCCCAGAAGTCTGATTCCAATCCAAGCCGGCTCACAGTAGCTGACGGATTTCATCTTTCTGTCTTCGCCCAAACCGGTTCACCTCGAATGATGGTTTTCAGTCCAGGCGGAGTTCTGCTGGTGAGCGAGCCCGATGAAGGCCGCATCGTCGCGCTGCCGGATTCGAAACACACCGGCAGGGCGGAGCGTTCCGCAGTCGTCGTCGACAGTCTTACGGAACCGCACGGGCTCGCGTTTTATCAAGGCAAACTCTACATCGCCGAACGGGACAAAGTACGCAGCTATGATTGGGACGAAGCCAACCTGCGCGGGTCCAATCCTAAATTGCTGACTGATCTTCCCGGACGCGGCGGACACTCCACCCGCACCGTTCTGTTTCACAAAGACAAGATGTACGTGTCCGCAGGCTCGAGTTGTAACGCCTGCGTCGAAAAAGATCCAAGGCGCGCGACCGTGATGGAATTTAATCCCGACGGCACCAACATGAAGATATTTGCCAAAGGGCTGCGCAATGCGGTCGGCATGGCAGTCAACCCGAAAACCGATTCGATCTGGGTCACGGTCAATGGACGAGACAATCTCGGTGACGATCTGCCGCCCGAAGTGATCAACGACCTCGGCGCGAGCGGCGGTGACTTCGGATGGCCGTATTGCTATGGCGATCGCGTGCCCGATCCGAATTTCACGAAGCCTGGTGACGGTCGCTGTGACAGCGTCATCCTGCCGAAAGTAAAAATGCAGGCCCATTCCGCTCCGCTGGGGCTCGCCTTCTACGAGGGAACAGCCTACCCGGCGGAATATCGCAACAACATCTTTGTCGCTTTCCACGGATCATGGAATCGCAGCGTCCCAACCGGCGACAAAGTCGTGCGCGTGAAGCTCGATGACAAGGGCCAGCCCACGAGCAGCACCGAAGACTTCATCACAGGCTGGCAGGATGCTCGGGGCCGCCGCAGCGGGCGTCCGGCAGGAATTGTGTTTGGGGCGGACGGGACGATGTACGTGAGCGACGACCAGGCAGGCGTGATCTACAGAGTGACGTATCAGCGGTAGAGCGTGGGGACAGGTCTTTGTGGGGACAGGTCTTCGACCTGTCCATGCCGAGCTCAGCTCGGCAGCTTTTGCCGCGCCACAAAAGTCGGCCCTGCGGGCCTGGGACAGGTCAGAGACCTGTCCCCACAAGAGACCTGTCCCCACATCTGCTGACTACTCCCGGCAATACTTCTCGTACTGCTGATGAATAAACGGGTCTGTCATTCCCGCGAGGTAGTCGCAGATCACCCGCGGCAAGGGTTCGTGGCCGGCTTTCTCGCGATAGTTTCGCGGGAGATCGTCGGGTTCCTCCATCCAGTGCGCGAAGAGTTCTCCGATGATGCGCTCAGCGTCTTCTTTTTCTCCTTCCAGCGCGGGGCTGAAATAAAGATTTTCGTAGAGGAAATGCTTGAGCTGCTTCCGTTGCTGCGCCACCGGCGGGCTGAACGCGGCGAGCCTTTCGGGATGGCGGCGAATTGCGTCCACGGATCGCACACCCGCCTGCTCCAGTCGCAAGCGTGAATTTGTGATCAGGTCGCTTACCAGGAAATTGAAGATGCCCTTCAGCGCCTCGTTAAAAAGCAATTTCTCCGGCGCATGGGGATAGCGCGACTGCGCCTCGCGGTAGTTCTCGTCAAATATGTTCACGCTGCTCGCGATCTGCTCAATCGTAAGCAGGTGGGCTTCGTACCCGTCGTCGAGATCGGCCGTGTTGTATCCAATTTCATCGGTCAGGTCGATCAGCTGCGCTTCCAGTGGCGGACGCAAGTCGAGGAGATATTCCGCGAGTTCCGGATGAGTCTCCGTGGAGTAATCGTGGGAATGCTTGATGATTCCTTCGCGCACTTCAAATGTCAGATTCAATCCGCGAAATGCAGCGTAACGAAGTTCGAAATCTTCCACGATCCGCAGGGCGTGCAGGTTGTGGTCGAAAGAAAATCCTTGCTGGCGCATGGCCGTGTCGAGCGCCTTCTCTCCGGCGTGTCCAAACGGGGGATGTCCAATGTCGTGAACCAGGGCCAGGGCCTCCACCAGATCGCCGTTGAGGCCAAGCTGTGCCGCAATGGTGCGTGAAATCTGCGTGACTTCGATGGTGTGGGTCAGGCGATTGCGAAAGTGATCGGAGTAGCGCCGCGTAAAGACCTGCGTCTTCGCTTCCAGCCGTCGAAACGCGCGCGCATGGACCACGCGATCGCGGTCACGCTGAAAGTCATTGCGATAGGGGTGCGGCGCTTCCGGATAACGCCGTCCGCGGGAATCTTCCGCGCGAACCGCGTACTCAGCGAGCTTGGAGTCGGTGGACACTAGCAGAGCCAGTTGCCAGTTTACCGCTTGCCTTGGAAATTCCGAGTTCCTTCATCGCGGAACGGGGCGCCGGAGCATTTGGTGGGAGCGTGCTTCAGAGAGCGCTTCATGCTGTCGTGCTTTTGGGTGGCGCAGCGGTTTACCGCTGCGATTTGATTCAGAAACCAGACGGCTTCAGCCGCTTAGGGATTTCTCGCTGCCCGACCATGGGGCTAAAGCCCAATTCAAAAAAGCGCACCAATCGCAGCGGTAAACCGCTGCGCCACCCAAAAGCTGGCGCTGCTAACTTTACGGGGTCGGCTGATCGACATCCTCAAGCGTCTTCTTCTTCTTGTGCACGGTGCGGATCACGATCCCGACCGAGAACACACCGTTGTCCTGTTTCTGTCGGAACAAGCGTGTCTGCAGATAGTCAGCCTTGAAACGCAGTGCGAAGCGCGGATTGATGTTGTAGTCCACACCGCCACCGGCCACCAGACCGAGGCCGCCAGCTGTCTCCGCGAACAGGCGTCCATCCTGTGAATGGGCCTCGCCTCGAACACCGGCGTGTCCAAACATCAGTTCGCCGAAAGGCGTAAAGCGTTCGGACTTGCGATAAGGGAACTGCGTTCCCACCAGGAAGTTGTACAGCTTAGTGTCGACATTGAAAGTGTCCGTGCCATTCGGGCAAAACGGCGGACACGTCGGAAACGGGTTAGGAACGGCCAGAGGAATTTTCGACGGTCCGTACAGCCCATTCCCTTCAAAAACAAATCCCAGCCACTTCGCGACATTCAGTCCGAGCGAAACATTGAAACCATTTGGACGGGCAACGTGTCCGGAGTTGAACGATTGCGTCATTCCATACGAGTACCCGCCAAAAAGTTCCGCGCGAGGATAGGGGAGGACCGTCGGCTCGGGCCTCTCTCCGGGAAGCTGCTGCGCCCACGAACTCGCACACAGCGCAGCCACACCCACCAACACTCCCAACATTCTCCTCACGATTCCTCCTTAAGAATCAGTTGCTGGTTTCCAGTTTCCAGTTGCTGGGACCACCGGGTTTCACTGCCAACTGCCAACTGCCAACTGGCAACTGGCAACTAGGCACTGGGTACTGCTTTCCCAAACATCGTATTGTAATGAAGTTGAATTTCGCCGCATGTTCCCTGGTCCGGCGAATAGACCACGCACGTATCAAAAGGACGCGAGTACACGTGCAGAGAAACCGCGCGCTGGTTTGCTTCCCGTGGATTCACGACCCGGTGCACTGGTTCCTGCGGATCTACGGCGCACGGGTTCGCAGCCGTCAACTCCACTCGGTTGGATGCTTCCAGACGGCATTCCCCGGCCTCAATATTCTGAAATCCGACGCGATAATTTTCGACGACCAGAATGCCGATCGGCGCCGCCATCCAGCAATTCTGATCTTTATGATTGTGCACCGAACTCGCTTGCCCAACTTCCCAGCAGATCGCAATCAGCTCATAGAGTGCAGTCTTATCGATCAGGTTGCGCGTGTAATGCTGGCGGTTCCACGTGAGATAAGGCGACAGACTGTTTTCCTCGACCGGCGCGTCTTGCATAAACGCACGGACCGCCTCCGTCTGGTCGAAGGCCGTTGGCGGGAACTCCCTCAGCCGGCGTACGAATTCGTCAATGGACACGCGCATAGGCACAAACCAATGAGTATATCGGTTCGCGAGCGCTGCTGCCTGCCAACGCCGCAGAGAAGGCACCTCATTCCACCAGCATGCAATCCCCGTAAGAATAGAACCGGTATCCCGCGTCGACCGCGTGCCGATAGGCGTTCATGACAAAGTCCTTGCCACCCAACGCGCACACCAGCATCAGCAAGGTGGATTCCGGTAGATGAAAGTTCGTCAACAACGCATCCACTACCTGAAATTGAAATCCGGGATAGATAAACAAGTCAGCTTCTCCATTACCCGCTTGCACGCGGCCCGCCTCCCCTTGGAGAGCAGCGTATTCCAGCGTGCGCACCGTCGTAGTCCCGATAGCTACCACCCGGCGTTTCTGCTCTTTCGCCTGGTTGATGGCTTGTGCGGCATCTTCCGAAATCTCGTAGCGCTCACGGTGGATCTTGTGGTCTTCCACCTTCTCGACGCGCAACGGCTGAAATGTTCCCAGTCCAACGTGTAACGTGACCTCGGCAATTGCCACGCCTCGACCTCGAATCCGTTGCATGATTTCCGGCGTGAAGTGCAGGCCTGCCGTGGGCGCAGCCACCGACCCGCGTTCCCGCGCATACACCGTCTGATAGCGCTCCCGATCCGAAGCTTGGTCTTCACGATCAATATAGGGAGGCAACGGCACATGTCCCAGGCGTTCTACCCGTTCAAAGAAATCCGTCACCGGCTTGAACCGGACGCGGCGCTCACCGAATTCGCCCCTCGCGACGACCTCCGCTTCCAGTGCCACCGGATCGCCGAAATAGATCTTCTCGCCGATGCCGATTTTCTTTCCCGGCCGCACCAGGCACTCCCACTCGTGCTCGCCCGGATCAGCAGAAGTTTGCCGGGTCAGCAGCACCTCGACGCGGCCCTGGAGAAAATCCCGCGCCGCCGGATTCTGCGGACTCAAGGGATGCGATCGTTCTCCACTCCGGCGTCCATAGAGCCGGGCCGGAAATACCCGCGTGTTGTTCAGAACCAGCAGGTCGTCCGGCCGAAGCAGGTCGGGGAAATCGCGGAACACGCGGTCCTGCCACGACCTCGCGGACCGGCTGAGATGCAACATACGCGATCCGTCGCGATCCGCCGTCGGGTCCTGGGCGATCAGCGCCGCCGGGAGGTCGTAATGGAACTCGGAAACAAGCACGGGGGAAATTATAGGGTGCGGGTGGCATCGGCCCGTATTGTCCGGCGGCCTTAACTATTTGCAGGTCCGGGCGTTCAATTCGATTGTGCGGTTTCCAAAACCTGCGATACCATGACGGCGGGGCTTGGGTGCATGGCGAGCGAGCGACAACACCGTCTGGCGATAGTGGAGTTCGGGCGACTGCTGCACGGTAACGGCTTTGTGGCCGCGACCGATGGGAATTTGTCTGTCCGCCTGGACGAAAACCGCCTGCTAGTGACGCCTACCTACATGAGCAAGGGCCGGATGAAACCTTCCGACCTGGTAATTGTGGACCTCGACGGCAACCGGCTTGAGGGCAAGAGAAATGTCTCCAGCGAGATTGGCATGCACCTGCTGATCTACCGCCTGCGACCGGATGTGCAAGGGATCGTGCATGCCCATCCTCCAACCGCGACCGGGTTCGCCGCTTCGGGACTCGACTTGAATCAGCCGCTGGTCTGTGAAGTGGTCGTCGGATTGGGCGAAATTCCACTGGCCCGTTACGGCACTCCCGGAACGCCAGAACTGGCGCGTGCTCTCGAACCGCTCATTCCGACCCATGACGCTCTGCTGATGGCCAATCATGGCGTCGTGACCTACGGTTCCACGCTCGAAAACGCCTACATGAAAATGGAAACCGTCGAGCACTTCGCGCACATCGCCCTGGTCGCGCACTTGCTCGGCCGCGCGCAACCGCTCGGCGAAAAGGAAGTTGAAAAACTCTGGGCCGTCCGCCACAGCTATAACAGCGCCGGAAAATGCACGCCGGACACCCTTGTGCGACGCCGCTAACGCAAATCAACAGTCACCAGGAAATTTAGCGGAGGGATTTATTCTCCGCCGATCCGAAACCTCATCCCGGCTGTGAAGTTCGCCGATAGCGCCGGATATCCCACCACCTCGTTGTAGTGATTGTTCAGCGCGTTCTGCACGTTGGCATAGGCGGTCACGCGTGAGTTGATGGCGTACCAACCGCCAAAATCGGCGCGGCCGTAACCGGCTGCATGATTGATGTTAAAGCCGAAAAAGTCAGAATCCGGCCTTCGGCCCACGAACGTTCCACCCAGATCTGCTCCCCAACGTGCTCCCTGATAGGTGAAGAGCAAATTCGCAAGATGCTTAGGACGCCGCCGCAGCGGATTTCCAACTGCCAGTGCTGGATCACAAAAATTGTCCGGCGTGCAGAGCGGCGCTTCGACGATCTGTGTCGAAGTGTAGGTGTAACCGGTATTCAGCGACAGATGCGATGTGAGCCGTCCATTGATCTGTACTTCCGCTCCGTGTGTCATCGAACTATTGACGTTTACATACTGCCCGCGAAAGTCTTCGTCGCAGCAGCTGAAGTCGATCTGCCGGTGAAAGAGATTGTTGAAATAGATCGCGCTCAATGAGAATCGTCCCGCAACGAGGTTCTGCTCGAACCCTGCTTCAAATGATCGGGTCTCTTCCGCTTTGAGATTGGGATTGGGTTTCGTAAATGCATCGTTCGGGAAAGATTCTTCGAAACGCGGCTCTTTGATTCCGGTCGCGTAGGAGAATCGCAGGCGCGTTCCAGAAAAGACGTTTCCGCCGCGCAGTGCGAGAAGGCTCAATGCTACTCGCGGCACCGCCTTGTCGCCGAAGGTCGCGTTATGGGCGTAGCGTACGCCCGCAATCGCCAAAAGCCGTTTCCAGTTCACGCGCTGTTGCAGGTACGCCGCATGATTCAATCGCAATCCGGAAATTGTCTGGGTAAAGTCGAAGAGTGGCGAGTTCGTAAAGAAGCGTCCGTTTTCATCTTCGAACTCATACCCAACGGTTGTTTGCGCCCACCTCCGGGGAGTGTAGTCGCCCTGGTACAGAAAGCCCGCGCGGTTGATGTGAGCAGTAGTCGTAATCGGGCAATCTGTGAAGCTGGCACCGCAATCGCGGCCGGGATCGATGGTGTCGTCCTCATTCAGTCTGCGCGTGTTGTACTCGTATCCCGTTAAACGATGTTGCCAGTGCGACGGCCCTGAGATGGATAATTCTGCGCTCGCCAGGAAATTGTTGGAACGCGCCCGCTGATCGAGATCTGGCCCCAGCAGTGGCTGTCCGTTGAAGTTCCACTCTCCCTGCACGCCGGTGCGTCGGTTGGAATGCCGCGCCCGCACGCGAAACAGAACGGTCGGGCTGATTTGGACGCCGATGTTCCCGCCCTGCAATGCATTTCCGTAATCGGCGTTCGGGCCTTGGCCGTTGGTCTGGTACTGATCAGCGAATGCGTTGTAGTCGAACCGAGACCGCGCTCCCGCCAGCGAAACATATCCATGGGCTGTGCCGAAGTTGCCGCCGTCGGCGCCGAAACGAAGTTCAGGTACTGCAGTCGATCCGTTGCGCGTAAAGACTTGCAACACGCTGGTCATCGCGTCGGAACCATAAATCGTGCTCTGCGTGCCGCGTTCAAATTCCACGCGATCGACCTGCCCCATCGGCACGCTCCCGAAATCAAACGTACCGCCCGGTTCATTCACAGGCACGCCGTCAACCAGCACTTTGTTGTAGCGCGAATCTCCGCCGCGCACAAACAAAGAACCCAAACCGCCGCGCTCCCCCGCGACATTCACAACTGCGCCCGGGAGGAAACGCAGTGCGTCGCCGAACGAACCGGGCTGCATGGTGTTCAGCTCATCCGATGTGAGCAGGGAAATACTGCTGGCGGTCTCCAGTTGCGGAACCGGGGTACGCGTCGCGGTGACAACCACGGTCTCCGACGCGTTGGCAACGGTGAGTGAAACGGTCACAAGCGGAGACGAAGGCTGTACGTCCGCGCGCCCGACGGCGAAGCCCGGCGTAAGCACTTCCACGCGCAGCGGTTTCGCACTCTCCACATTGAACACGGCAATTCCTTCACCCGAAGTGCTGCGCACCTGGGCGGGCGCGGAGTCTTCCGCCCGATAGACAAATACCTGTGCGCCGGCCACGGCTGCCGAGTGCGGATCGACGACTTTGATTTGAAATTCGCCAGCGAAAGCCGCCGGCACAAAAAGCAGGAAGGAAATTGCGAGAAAGAAATTCGAAAAGCGGACCATACCATTCTCCTTTACACGCGAAAGGGTTTCTTGGTGATGGTTCACGCCGGTCTCCTGGCTTGCGAGTAAGGACCTTTCAGTCCGTCTTCTGCGTGCGTCCTTCCCAGGCCTTCGATATTCGAAGATGGTTCCCAGTGGACGTCCGCTGTGTCCTCGCTTACAGTTGCGCGGCAGCGCGGGATTTACACCCGCTTCCCTCGTAAATTCGGCATGACGCCTGCTTACGATGTGGCGCGAACCCAATATTGGAAAGAGCAAACTACCTCCGCAAATCTACCGGGAGCACCTGCGCAAGTCAAACGCCCGCGTGGCGAGAAGCAAAATCAAGTCGGAGATTGAGATTTGGAAAAAGGACTTGAAGGAGAAACAGGTGATGTGGACCCAATGCAAACTTCGAGGGCTGCAGACGTTCTTGGGTGGCGCAGCGGTTCACCGCTGCGATGGAAAGACTCACCTGACGGCTTCAGCCGCCGAGGCCTCATTTAGCTCCGATGTCCGGGTGTTCTCTTGAGGGGCTGAAGCCCCACTCAAGAGGCGATTGCAACCGCAGCGGTGAACCGCTGCGTCACCCAAAAGCCAGAGCCGCGTGACCTCCGTGGCTGTCACAATGCAAACATCCGGCCCATTCACTTCTTCCAGATCGGAAATTCATCCGATCCCACCCGCGCCACGTTTTCTTCGGCGAACCGGGTCACCCGCTCCAGCGACGATTGCAGTTGGGCATGGTAGTCGCGGATCGCCGCTTCGTCTGCGTCGGAAGGAACGAGAGTCCTTTTGCTGAAGCGGACCAGCGCTTTGGAAAACGGTTTCGGGATCACGAGTTCGTCCCATGTATCGAGGACCCATGCACCGCTCACCGCGACGTAGAAACTCATCATGGGGCGTCCAGTCGCCTTCGCGAGCGCCACTGGTCCCAGTTTGGCAACATACTTCGGACCGCGCGGCCCGTCGATCGTGAGCGCGACCGCAGCGCCGCGCTCGATCTCGCTTCTCATGCCAACCAGGGCTGCAACACCACCGCGGCTGCTCGAGCCCCGCACAGCGGTGAATCCCAGGCGCTCGATAATGCGCGCAATGTATTCGCCGTCAAAACTGCGGCTCGCCATGCCAACCAAGCCGCTATTGCGGTAGATCCACGAAGCCGCCAGAACCGAGCGATGCCAGAAAGAATAGATGGCAGGTTTTTCGAAGGGCGCGTTGGGCGGCAGTGTTTCGTCTTCCCAGGAAATGGACCAGCGCAGAGTGCAACCGATCAGCGTGATCACGAGATACCCGGCCCAGCTGATGAGCCAGAGCAGGATTCGTTCACGAAAAGAAAAATCGCGAGTTTTCGAATTTGATTGATGCGATGGCTCGGCCGCGACAGGAGAAGAACTCACGCGAGTATTTTAGTCGCGAATTGAGGAAAGGCGGGGAAGAAGGTGTCAGGTGTCAGGTCCCAGGAAGACAGCCGGGCACAATTGGCATTTCCTGAAACCTGACACCTGAGACCTAAGACCTGTCTTGTTACGACTCCAGATACGCCACGACCCAATCTTTCAGTCGACGGCGCCGCTCATCCGCGGGATCGAATCGAAGCCCGACAGTCTTGTTCGGCTTCTTCCAGCTGACATGCGCTCGCAAGTGGATGCGCGGCAGCGTCAGCAGCGAGAAGGACACTTCCACCAACTGACCTACATCCAGCGTGGCGGTACCTTTCACGGACATGCCGCCTGCACTGATTTCCTGGCTGGTTACCATCACCTTCGAGTTGTCTCCCAAGATCACGGAGACCTCGGTCATTACGGGGATGCGAGCGTAGCGCCGGAATTCATGCAGGACCAGCGGACGAGTCGAGCGCATCAGCTTCAGAGTCGCCGACCGTTCCAGCGGTTCGTGGAAGAATGCGTTGATGCAGTGCTTGGAATATCGCAACGCATCCTGCGAAGTCCCACCCACGCCGTAAATCACCAGGCGGCTGTTGGAGGCGGAACTGCGCGCCCGTTCAATGATGTGGCCGACCGACTCTCCCATGGGCAGCACGCAGGCATCGAACTTCTGCCGGTGGAGGCGGTCCTGGTCGGCATCGGAAATGGGCACGGTATCGATACCAAACTGGCGGAAACACTCCGCCAACAGGGTGGCCGTGGGCTGAGGCAAGTTGTACAAAGCGACCTGCGCGTTGACTTTGCGGAGAACATGCGCAGGAACGGGGGCAGGGGAGGCGCCAAATGTATTCTTCATGAGTCCCAGGGGGCTGAGCTCCTAAAAGTCCATTCTGACGGGCGGTTTGAAGGATGGCTAGGTTTCGAAGGGCCTAGGGGAATGCCCGCCGGAGGGCAGGTTACCGTATCGCCCCATTGGCCCTCCCGACACCATCTTTCGTGCTGTTTGCCTGTGTAGAACACCAGGTCCTCCACCTCCATCAGGTAAGATGTTGAGATTCTCTTACGGCTTGGCTGTGGTATCCCATGATCACACTGCAGGACATCCATTCGGCCCTCGGCCGGATACGCAATTCAATCTACCTCTCTCCCTGTGCGCGCTCGGAGACCTTTTCGCAATCAACCGGGAATCATGTCTATCTGAAGCTCGACAACCTGCAGCGGACGGGCGCTTTCAAGGAACGTGGAGCATTAAACAAACTCCTCTTGTTGAATGCGGAAGAACGCGCGCACGGCGTGATTGCGGCCTCGGCCGGCAACCATGCGCAAGGCGTGGCCTACCATGCCGGAAAGCTCGGCATCCGGGCGCAGATATGCATGCCGCTGACGACGCCGCTGATTAAAGTGTCGGCCACGCGCGGCTACGGCGCCGATGTTGTCCTGCATGGCGCCAACTACGACGAGGCCTTCGAGGAAGCGCTCCGCCGCAGCAACGCGGAGAACATCACCTTCGTTCATGCGTTCAACGATGATGCAGTCATCGCGGGACAAGGCACGATCGGCCTGGAATTGATGCAGCAACATCCCGATCTGGAAGCCGTCGTGGTCCCGATTGGCGGCGGAGGCTTGATTGGCGGTATCGCGTGCGCGTTGAAAGAAACCAATCCTAAGATTCAGGTTTTCGGCGTGCAGCCTTCGCGGCTGCCGTCCATGAAAGTTGCGGTCGCCGAAGGCAAGCCGGTGACCTTGAACGCGGCCTCAACCATCGCCGACGGCATCGCCGTGCGCCGTGCTGGAGAACGTACGCTGCCACTCGTCCAGAAATACGTGGACGACATCGTCACCGTAGAAGAAGAAGAAATCGCCAACGCGATTCTGTTGTTGCTGGAGCGCGAGAAGACACTGGCGGAAGGCGCGGGCGCGGCGAGCCTTGCCGCCCTCGTCAATCGCAAGTTGCCGTTCACGGGAAAGAAAGTTGCTGTGCTGGTCTGCGGCGGCAACATCGACGTCACGTTGCTGTCGCGGATCATCGAACGCGGCCTGGTAAAAGACGGGCGACTGGTGCGCCTGCGCGTCCATCTGCCGGACTACCCCGGTGCCCTGAACCGGTTGACCATGATCCTCGCCCAGCATCGCGCCAACATCGTGGAGACTGCCTACGATCGCGCCTACCACGGCGTAAATCTGGGCGAGACCGCGATTGAAATCACAATGGAAACGCGTGGCCCCGATCACATCGCAGAGATTATCTCGGCGTTGGGCGCGAGCGGGTATGCGCAGGAGAGGGTGCTGTAAAAATCCAATCGGGGTCTGTATGTAGAGACGGGGCTTGCCCCGTCTCAGCAGCGCCACGCGGCCGCAGTGATGGCCGGAGACGCGGCAAGCCCCGTCTCTACATTGCGCATGACGAATCGGTTTAATGAAGGCCGCGAGCATATGCAGCCAGGGCGGTGACGTCGAGAAACATGTGAGCCAGAATGACGGGCAAAATGCGGCGCGTGCGCACGTAATAGACCGAGAACAACAGGAAGGCCGGGACATGCGAGAGCGCGGCGGGTAGCCCCTGATAAAGATGGTAGGAGGTCTGCAGCGTCACGCTCAGGATTACTGCCAAGGTCGTACTGCGATAGAGGCCTTGAATCTCGGTGATCAGATACGCGCGCACAAGAAGTTCTTCGTGGAAGGGATTTAGTAGCACAAACAGAATTGATAAGAAGCCTACGCTGGTTCCAAACAGCGCCGCAGAATCGTAAGTCTTGTGGGGAGCGAACTGACCCAGAGCAAAGTAAGGAATCAGACTTAGAAAAATTGCTCCAAAGAACAGCGCAAATGCGTGCCCAATTTCGAGGAGCCGTGGCTCAAGAAAAAGGCCGATATCCTTTAGCCGCCACCCTTGATATCTGAGAGCGAAGTACAGGCTCAACAGACCGACAATCTGATAGACGACTTTGAAAAAAAGACGCCCCTGCGTTGCGGGATGCAAGTGAATCTGGCCCACCAAAACGCCAACAGACCTCACAACCGGCAAGAAGAAACCGATTGCCAGCACTCCATACAAGCAGATTTGCCGAGTTCTTTGATCGTTCATTGGCGTCGAACCAGAGCCTCATTCAAACTGCTTGCGAAACCGCTCCATCTGATCTTTGATTTCCCCGAGTTCACGACGGAGCGCGGCGATTTCTTCTTCGACACGCGCTACACGTTCTCCGACTTCCGCGCTACCATCCGTTGCTTGCATTGCCTGATGCGTCGGCTCCGTCCCCGCAACGTCTCCCGACATCAGATGCACCCAGCGCGACTCTTTCGTCCCCGGCTGCCGCGGCAATACTTTCACGAGTGACGGATCCCGCTGCGCGAGTTTCTGCAATGCCGACTGCACGTCATCAAGCGCCGCGAACGAATGCAGGCGTTCCGTGCGTCCTCGAAGTTCTCCGGGCGTTTGCGGTCCGCGCAGCAACAATACGCAGAGCACCGCAATCTCAGGACGCGTGAAGTTGAAAACTTCCTGCATGCGATGTTCATATTTGGTGACGCGGCTATCCGCGCCTCCAGCGGGGCCGGCCATGCGACGATCGTGCAGTGCTTCCAGCGCGTCACGGACGGCACTTTCGTCTAGCTGCATCACGGGATCGCGATTCGACTTCTGGTTGCACGCATTCACCAGCGCATTGAGCGAAAGCGGATAGTACTCAGGAGTCGTACTGTCTTTCTCAACGAGCGACCCGAGCACGCGGACTTCATTGGCGGAAAGTGTCAGTTCCATAACGTTCGAATTGCACCACGCGAATTGGCGTTAAGGAATTGTAGCCTGCGGTGAAGGTTGCCCGGTTCGGCAGATTCCGAAGACCGGTCACGGCTGCGGCCCGGTGGTTTCGGGCCGGATCAGAGACTCGAATCCCGGCCGCTTCGCGCGAATGTTTTCCGGAAACTCCGGCGTGTTGCCCAACGTGTTCGCTACCGGATTGATATACGCCCGTTCCTTCAGCTGCGCGAAAGGCAGATCGCCAGCCAGGTTGCCTCCGCGATAAAGATGCTCCGCAGCGCGACCGTTGAGCAGCACCCACCAAGCGTAGCGCGAGCTGCCCGCCGGCATCCGCCCCGTAGCGGCCATGTTGGCGAAGATGTTGGTCGTGCAATTGTTGGTCACGGCGTTGAACCATCGCGGCTTTTCATGCAAGCGGTTCGCCTGTGCCAGGTATTGCAGAAACAGCGCTCGCGCCCACTCCGGGCTGGCTTTCATGTGAAACAGGTACACCTTCTCACCCGAGCGGTAATTGGTCCGCAGGCGGATCAGGTCGCCTTCACTGGCGAATATGTAAATGATTGTGAACTGCCGGAAAAATGAACGAACCGGTGAGTACGCCTGTCCCATCTCGTAGCGCGCTTCCACCGACGCGGCGACATAGTCATGGTCGCCGAACTGAAAACTGATGATCGGATGCGCAATCCACGGCGACCCCCAGTAATCCACGAACAAATCCACGCCCCGCAGGTCCGCGAGAGAGACTTCCTTCGTGAGCCACTCGCACGTGAAATCTGTTTCCTTACGGTAGAAGCAGTGGCGAAAATTGTGGATCGTGATCCGGTCGCCCGCCACCTCTGCCCACGGCGTTTGCGCATCGTTCGCCTGCCAGGGGCGATCATTCGGAGGCCGCAACGCGAGCCAGCAGCTCAGTACCACGAAGAATCCCGCATGACAGATTCCAAGCCGCCACACCCTCCGCTTGACCACCGCCACCGCCGCGGCGAACGCCACCAGGTAAACGGTGGCGACGATCAGGGCATACGCGGCTGGCGAAAGGTCGAAGTACAAAGCCGCCGCAGACCATGTCGTAAGCGCCAGCGCCCAAACCCAAGCCAGCGCGACTGCGCAATGCCGAAGGCACCGCATGCCAGCGCCTGTCGCTGTGCGCGCATCACCTCTCCAGTTTGAGTCAAGTCCTGACATTTCTTCCTGATCTCGCTGTTTTCAGCGATTCCCTCTGTGGCCCTACTGCTATTCTGAGCGAAGTCGGACCCAGTTCGGCATCTCTGCAAATCACAGTACACTGAGAAAGATGTTCTCTGCAGTTCTCCGTTCTTCGTTCGCATTGGCCGTCGCGATCTTGGTTGGGTCCGCGCTCGCGCAGAAATCAGCACCCCAGGATTCTGCGCTCACCGTCTACCGCAACCCCACGTTCGGCTTCCGCTATCGCATCCCCTACGGATGGGTGGATCGCACCAAGGAAATGCAGGATGGCAACGACGCGGCCAAGGGAGAAGTCCTGCTGGCCATCTTTGAGCGTCCCCCACAGGCGGCCGGGAACACGGTGAATTCCGCGGTCGTGATTGCCTCGGAAAAAGCTACTGCGTCTCCGGGACTCAAAAGAGCGGAAGACTACCTCGCGCCGTTAACGGAACTCACGACAGCACAAGGTTTCAAAGTCGAGGGCGATCCCTCGGAAGCGGAAATCAGCGGTCAACGATTGGTGCGCGTGGATTCTTCGAAAGCCCTGAACGACAAACTGACCATGCATCAGTCCACGCTCGTGCTGCTCAGCAAGGGACAAATCGTTTCGTTCACATTCATCGCAGAGAGCGTGGACGCAGTCGACGATCTGATCGACGGCCTCAGTTTTAGCGCGTTGAAATCGAAAACAAAGTGAGTCGCACGGCCCTGCAACGTGATGTTCACTCGTCCCCTCTGATTACCGAAAAAGCACCCCTCTAAGAGCTAGAAAAAGCATGAGTTAGAGGTGCAAAACGGGCTCCGTGAGCGTGCATTTTTGTGCTAAAATAGAAACATCTCTGGTGACAGCTAACTAGCAGAAATTTCAATAGTTTGAGGTCACCTGAGCACCCTGGTAGCGCCTACCCAGCCGGAGCGCTCGAACCGGCATTTCCACGGAGCGGAATGGCCACGAAAGAAATACCGACCCCGGTCGCAGAAACGAAAAATAAGAACGGCAATCCCGCCGGCTACACTGCCGACTCCATCAAAGTCTTGGGCGGCATGGAAGCGGTGCGCAAACGGCCCGCGATGTACATTGGCTCGACGGGCGAAATGGGATTGCACCACCTCGTCTACGAAGTGGTCGATAACTCGGTGGACGAAGCGCTCGCCGGTTACGCCGACAAGATCGAAGTCACGATTCACCTCGACAACTCCATCACCGTCATCGACAACGGCCGCGGCATCCCCGTGGACAACATGGATATCGACGGAGAAAAAATTCCTGCCGCGCAAGTGGTGATGACTACGCTGCACGCGGGCGGCAAGTTCGACAGCAATTCCTATAAAGTTTCCGGCGGGCTGCACGGCGTCGGCGTGAGCTGCGTCAATGCGCTCAGCGAAGAACTCGATCTCGAAATCTGGCGCGACGGTTTCACATGGGAGCAGACGTACTCCAAGGGCGAACCCACCAGCAAACTGAAAAAAGCGGGCGCCGCGAAAGTGAAGACCGGCACCAAAGTCCACTTTGTCCCGGACAAAACAATTTTCACCGCGACGGAATACAACTTCGATACGCTCTCGCAGCGCTTGCGAGAACTGGCGTTCCTGAACAAAGGCTTGCTCATCACGCTCACGGACGACAGGCAAACCGATTCGAAGACCGGCGAAGCCAAGAAGTCGGAGTTTAAGTACACGGGCGGCATCGCCGAGTTCATCAAGCATCTGAATCGCGGCAAGGCCGTGTTACATGACAAGCCGATCTACATGGAAGCCGACAAAGACCAGGTGCACATCGAAATCGGCCTGCAGTACAACGACGGCTATTCGGAATCCGTATTCAGCTTCGCGAACAACATCAACACGATTGACGGCGGCACGCATCTTTCCGGCTTTCGCACCTCGCTCACCCGCACCATCAACTACGCGGGCCAGCAAATGGGCCTGTTCAAGGACGTAAAAGAAAACCTGACCGGCGACGATGTCCGCGAAGGACTGGTGGCGGTCATCAGCGTGAAACTGCCGCAGCCCCAGTTTGAAGGTCAGACCAAAGGCAAGTTGAATTCCGATATCGCCGGCGTCGTGCAGGCGGTGGTCAACGAACGCCTGGGCGGATTCTTTGAGCAGAACACCGCCGTCGCAAAAAAGATCATCAACAAGGCGATCGATGCAGCCCGCGCCCGTGAAGCAGCCCGCAAGGCTCGCGACCTGACGCGCCGCAAGGGTGCCCTCGATGGTGGCGGGCTTCCCGGCAAACTCGCCGACTGCTCCGAGAAAGATCCCAGCCGCTGCGAATTGTTCCTGGTCGAAGGCGAATCCGCAGGTGGAACCGCGAAACAGGGCCGCGACCGCCGCTTTCAGGCGATCCTGCCTCTGAAGGGAAAAATTCTCAACGTAGAAAAAGCGCGTTACGACAAGATGCTGGCGCACGAAGAAATCCGCGCGATGATCACAGCGCTCGGCACCGGCATCTCGAAAGAAGATTTTGACCCGACTAAGGTCCGCTACGGCAAGATCATCCTAATGACCGATGCCGACGTTGACGGCTCGCACATCCGTACCCTGCTGCTGACGTTTTTCTTCCGCCACATGCAGGAACTCATCAAGCGGAACAACGTCTACATCGCGCAGCCGCCGCTCTTCGGAATCAAGAAGGGCAAGTCGCATCAGTACATCAAAAATGAGCATGAGTTCGTGAAAGTGATGGTTAAGCGCGCTTCCGAAGGCCTCGTCATCCGCTATGGCGAAGGCGCCGCGACGCTGGAAGGCTCTGCCCTTACAAAATTCATTACCGTACTCAACGAGTACCTCGGGTTCCTCGACAAGCTGAACAAGCGGCTGCGCGAAGAGAAGATCACGGAGTTGCTACCGAGGCTCGACTTCTCCAAACGCGTCGATTTCGAAGGCGACAAGGCGAATGCGTCGAAGAAAATTGAGAAGCTCGAGAAGGAACTCAAAAAGCTGACCAAAGACCTGGGCCTGAAGAGCGTTGGAACGCACTTCGACGAAGAGCACAGCCTGTGGGAAGTGCACTACGTGAATTCGCAGGGTTCCGAGCACGTGATCAGCTGGGAACTTGCCGCGACTCCGGAATGCCGCCAGCTGATTGCGAAGTTCAAGCAGATTGAGCAGTACATGGAACCGCCCTTCGTGGTGGAGAGCGTGCCGCGTGCATCGTCAAAAGCGGAGGCAGCGGAAGAAGCTGAGGGAGATGGCGCCGACTCCGAAGCCGCGCCGAAGAAGTCCGCTAAGCCCGCCCGTCGCGCCAAAGAAGCGGAGATCGTCGAAAAGACGAATGCCCGCGATCTCTTCGACTACGTCCTGAACGAAGGACGAAAAGAGTACACAGTGCAGCGCTACAAAGGTCTGGGTGAGATGACCGCCGAGCAGCTCTGGGAAACGACTATGGATCCCGAGCGCCGCACATTACTGTCCGTAAAACTCGAAGACATCGCCGAGTGCGAAACCATCTTCACCACGCTCATGGGCGAAGACGTCGAATCGCGGCGCAAGTTCATCGAAGACAATGCGCTGGATGTGAAGAACCTAGACATCTAACCGGCTGTGTGGGGACAGGTCTCCGACCTGTCCTCGCGGAGCAAAGCTCCGCAGCCTTGAGCTCCCGGAGGTTGCCCGCACTGCCTCTGGACGGCCGGTTGAATAGCCCGGCGTGCCGTCCCTGCCGGGAATCATTCACGATGCGCCTTACCCGGGCTTACGCCCCGGGCTTTCTTATTCCGCCGCTTCGCGGCTGTGGCTTGTTACTCCCGCATTACCTCTGTGCCCCCGTGCCCCCGTGGTTAAGGCTTTCCACGCAAGTTCCACTTCCGCCCCCGTTCTCTGATTAGACGCCGCACGCTGCGTCGTTGAATGGAACCCGTTGGCTTTCCCCGAGCCGGCGGGAACCGGGCTTTGCCCGGTTGGACGGGTCAGAGACCCGTCCCCACACATGAGGGAAAGGGACCATGAATAAATTTCTGATCGCGCTGTTGAGCTTTACGATTCTTGCCTACGCACACGCGGAGACGCGGCAAGCCGCGTCTCTAACTGAGGGCGATTCAGCGCCGGCGCTCACCATCTACAACCAGAATTTCTTTGTCGCGCGCGAGTATCTTCCGCTCGACTTGAACAACGGCGTCAACCATGTGAACTTCGCGGGGATCACTTCACACCTCGAGCCGGACTCGGTCATCCTGCGCGATCTCACTGGACGGCCCCTGCAGATTCTCGAGCAGAGTTACCGCAACGATCCCGTCTCCCAGGAATTGCTGCTGTCGTTCTACGAAGGCAAGACGATCGACTTCCTCGTGCAGCGCGGCGAGAAGTCGGAAACGATCCATGGCAAGATTGTCCGCAGCGGATACGTGCCGATCTCCTACTACCAGCAACCGAACTACGGCTACCCGCAACCCAACATCGGTCAGCCGATCATCGAAGTCGACGGCATCCTGCGCTTCGGATTGCCCGGCCAGCCTTTGTTCCCGGCGCTGGGCGGCGACTCGATCCTGAAGCCGACATTGAGCTGGGAACTTTCCACGACCCAGTCGGGAAAGTCGCAGGCGGAAATTTCTTATGTCTCCGGCGGCATGACCTGGCAGTCGGACTACAACCTGGTCGTCGCCGACGGCCCGAAAAACAGCGGCATGAATTCACTTGACCTTGTCGGCTGGATCACCATGCGCAACCAGAGCGGCAAGACGTTCGAGAACGCCCGCCTCAAACTGCTCGCCGGCGATGTGAGCAAGATCCAGCCCGGCAACATTGCCGGAGGACTGTATTTGGCGGAGGACAAGGCGATGCGGGCAGAAGCGGCCGCGCCCGTAGTCCGCGAAAAGTCGTTCGATGAATTCCATCTCTACACGCTCGAACGTCCAGCGACCCTGCGCGACAACGAGACCAAGCAGGTAGAGTTCGTGCGCACAAACGGCATCCAGTCCCAACGGCTCTACGTGTATGACGGCGCCCAGATCGCGCAGTACGGTTACTACAATTCCGAGCAGATCCGTAACGAACCAAGCTACGGAACGGCGTCGAACAAGAAAGTCTGGGTTCTGCAGGAGTTCAAGAATTCAGAAGCGAATCATCTTGGGATCGCGCTGCCCAAAGGACGCCTGCGCTTCTATCGCCGCGACACCGACGGCAGCCTGCAGTTCGTCGGCGAGAACACGATCGACCACACGCCCAAGGATGAAATGCTCCGCATCTACACCGGCAACGCTTTCGACATCGTCGGCGAACGCAAGCGGACGAATTATCGCGTCGATTCGAATGCGCACTGGATGGACGAGACCTTTGAAATCCGCGTGCGCAATCACAAGAAGGAATCCGCGAACGTGCGCGTGGTCGAGCACCTGTACCGCTGGACGAACTGGAAACTGACGGAGCAGTCCAGTCAATTCAAGAAACGCGATGCGCAGACGATCGAGTTCCCCGTCACCGTCGCTCCGGACGGCGAACAGGTCGTAACCTATACCGTGCACTATTCGTGGTAGGGAGTAAGTTCGGGCCGGCGCTCTGGCAGAAAATCGGGGCGCCGGTTCTGCCACTACTGGGCGATGGAGGGTTCCTTCGAAAGGCTTGCTGCGCGCAGCTTCTCAACCGCTTCTGCCATCGCAAATTTCAATTTGTCGATGCCTTCGCCGGTGACCGCTGAGATGGGATAGAACTTCAGCTTCTTGCGGGTCGACCACTGCTTCAATTTCTTCAGCTTCTCAGGATTGGCGACATCGATTTTGGAGGCGACCATGATCATTGGCTTGTTTTCCAGATTCGCTCCGAAACTGGAGAGCTCGCCGAGGATCACTTCGACATCCTTGAGCACATCCGTACGCCCGCTGCCATCCGAAACATCGACGAGATGCACCAGCAACCGCGTCCGCTCGATGTGCCGAAGGAATTGCGTTCCGAGTCCCGCGCCAGTATGCGCGCCTTCGATGAGCCCGGGAATATCGGCGACCACGAAGCTGATTTCATTTCTCGCGTCGCCCACGGCAACCACGCCCAGGTTCGGCTCCAGAGTCGTAAACGGATAGTCTGCAATCTTCGGCCGCGCGGCCGAGATGCGCGAGATCAAGGTGGATTTGCCCACGTTGGGATACCCGACCAGGCCGACATCGGCGAGTAGTTTGAGCTCAAGCCGGAAAGTGCGCTCTTCTCCGGGACGGCCGTCTTCATGCTCGCGCGGGGCCTGGTGCGTGGAGGTGGCAAACTGCGCGTTGCCGCGTCCACCGCGCCCACCGCGGCAAATCACGATGCGGTCATCGGCATTCGCGAAATCGTGGACGACTTCCCCGGTATCTTCGTCGTACACAATCGTGCCGACCGGAACTTTCAGCGTGATGCCTTCGCCGTCTCGCCCGGTTTTGTTGGAGCCTTCCCCATGGCGTCCACGCTCGGATTTGTACTCAGGATTGAAGCGGAAATGCACCAGCGTATTGTGGCGCTCGCTGGATTCCATCCACACATCGCCGCCCCGGCCACCGTCGCCGCCGGACGGACCACCGCGCGGGATAAACTTCTCGCGCCGGAACGCCATGCAGCCGTTGCCGCCGTCGCCCGCCTTGACTCGAATTTTTGCCTCGTCGATAAACACAGTGGTTAGTGGCTAGTGATTGGTGGTTAGTGAAAACTTTCTTGCGGAAACTCTTGGGAGGGCACGCCTTCAGCCGTGCCGCCCAGCCTGCCGAAGATCGGGGCTTCCAGCCCCTGCGGCTTGCCGTTTGTCCGCCCTGCCGGAAAAGAGAATAGCCCCTCTGACAAAAGGGGCTATGGATGCCAGCTATCGAGCCGGGTCAGAGACCCAGGCCCACCTAGTTCTTTTCGACGTCGACCGGTTCGACCATGACGAACTTGCCCATCGATCCCTTGTCGAGGAACTTGATGCGGCCGGTGACCTTGGCAAACAACGTATCGTCCTTGCCGCGGCCCACGTTCAGGCCCGGCTTCACGCGCGTGCCGCGCTGCCGAACAATGATGGTTCCGCCCGGCACCAGCTGTCCGCCGAAAGCTTTGAACCCTAGCCGCTGGGCGTTCGAGTCGCGCCCGTTTCGTGATGTTCCCTGTCCTTTTTTATGCGCCATAATTGCACCCAGTTCTCAGTGGCCGGTGGCCAGTAAATTCAATCCAAAATCATTTGTCATCCTGACCCTGAGCGAGGGGCAGGACTTGCTGCCCGCTTATTTCTTCTTCGGCGTCGTCTTCTTCGCAACCGCTTTCTTGGCGGATTTCTTCTTCGCCGGTTTCGCGGATCCCTTCGCCTCGGTGTGTTCCGCAGCGGCCTTCTTCACTTTCGGCGTCTTCTTGGGCAGCTCGGGAGCCTTGAACGATTGCCCGTCAAAAGCGATCTCAGTGATGCGGACGGCGGTGTAGTCCTGCCGATGTCCGCGCAGCTTCTTGTACTGCTTTTTGCGCTTGTAGTGAAAAACGAGGATTTTCTCGCCGCGGCCTTCTTCGACCACGTCGCCGCTTACGCGCGCTTCGGCGCCCGGACGCACCACGCTGCCCGCTTCCGCGGACACCGCCAGCACGTCGGCGAACTCGACACGGCCATCGGTGCCGTTAACCTTCTCGAACCGGACGACGTCGCCCGGGGAAACCTTATACTGCTTACCACCAGCGCGGATGACCGCGTACATAGTTTTCTCCACGACTCGCGTCGGGGGCTTCGTCCCATTGCAACCTGCCCGGGACGGCCCAGCGGAGCAAAGCTCCGCAAATCTCAAGCATGTGCTTGCTGTTTCCCGCTGCGGCTTGTGACCGGAAAGGCGGCGCGGTCCCAGAACGGGTCCGCATGTACAGGCAAACCCAACTAGTTTATCGTGTGCTGTGGAAATCGGTCAAACGGGGGGGCGGGTAGTGGGTCAGGTTGAAACTCGAATCCCATCCCATGCAGCCCGCTGTTATGCGGCCCGGGATTGCTGATATTCAATCCATCGCAGCGAGTTCCAGAGGAACGGCTGACAATAGCCCGGCGTTTCAACGCCGGGTCGGGCTTCAATTGTCCCTCCGGGACTGTTGGGGAAAAGATCAAGCCGTATTTTTTCTATGACTTATAGCCTATCGAGCGACGAAAGAAGGAAGCCAATGCCTGCAACTGCGAACAAGCTCGTCTGCGCCGCCGCAATGTGTTTCTTGTTCCTTTGCAGCCACGCGGTTCTCGCTGAAGGTCCTGCGGCTGACACTCTCCTTCTGCACGGACGCATCCTCACCGTTGACGCCCAGGATTCCATCGCGCAGGCCATTGCCATCCGCAACGGCGCGATCGTGAAAGTGGGTAGCGATGCCGAGGTCCTGAAATTTGCGGGCAATGCTCCCGGCGTCCGCATCATCGATCTCAAGGGCCGTACTGCGACTCCTGGATTGATCGATACCCATGCCCACATCGCCTATGCAGGCATGGCAGAAATCTATGGGATCCAGCTTTCGGACGCCACCTCCGTGGCCGAGATCGTGGCGCGCTTGAAAGAAAAAATCGCGCAGGTCAAGCCGGGAGAATGGGTGACTGGCGCGGGATGGGATGAAGGCAAGCTCAGCGATCACCGCTACGTCACCGCCGCCGATCTGGATGCGGTATCTCCCCAGAACCCGGTATGGCTCACGCACACCACGGGCCATTACGGAGTGGCCAACTCGCTCGCGCTCAAGCTGGCGCACATCACGGCGGCAACTGCAGACCCGCCCGCCGGGACCATCGATCGCGACCCGAGCGGGAATCCTACCGGAGTTCTCAAAGAGGACTCCGCCATGGATCCGATCATGGAACTGATTCCCGAGGCCACTCGCGAGGAGATCCGGCAGGGGATTTTGCACGTCCAGAAAGTACTGCTCAGCGAAGGCATGACCGCGGTCAAAGATCCCGATATCAGTCGCGTGGTTTGGGATGCCTACAAGTCCCTGCTCGACGAAGGCCAATTGAAGGAGCGCATCTGCGTGCTCTGGCACGCGGGGTCCACGTTTGCGTCGGCAAAAGAAGCGCTGGCCGAAATCAACTCCGTTCCACGCCTGCCTGCCGCTCTTGGCGACGATCATCTGCTCTCGTGCGGCGTAAAAATTTATATGGATGGCTCCGGCGGTGCCCGCACAGGATGGCTATACGACAACTGGCTGCGCGATGCGAAAACGCCGGACGCGACCGCTGCGGGAGCCCCGAATATCGGCTACCCGCAAGTGGATCCGGACGTGTATCGCGAGATGATGCGCCTGTTCCAGAAGAATGGCGTACCGGTGGGAACCCACGCCGTGGGAGACCGCTCCATGGACTGGGTTGTCGATACCTACGCTCTCGTTGAAGAAGAACTACCGCGGCCCGGATTGCGCCACAGCATCATTCACGCCAACCTGCCCACTCCGCATGCGATTGACGTCATGCGCGCGCTGCAAAAGAAATACGACGCAGGCTACCCCGAGATGCAGCCCGGATTCATGTGGTGGATCGGCGATATCTACGCCGGCAACTACGGACCCAAACGCGGACAACATCTCGAGCCTTTCCATACTCTGCTCGCCCAGGGCATCCTCTGGTCCGGCGGATCGGACTACGGAGTGACTCCTCTTCCCGCGCGTTACGGGCTCTGGGCCTCGGTTGTGCGCCAGACCGCGAAGGGCACGTTTGGACTCCAGCCCTTCGGCACCGCCGAAGCCATCGACATGCGCACCGCCCTGCGCAGCTATACCGCCTGGGGCGCGCGGCAAATGTTTCTGGAAAGCAAAATCGGGACCATCGAGGTGGGAAAGAAAGCCGACATCGCGATCTGGGAGCGCGACCTTTACGAAATCCCGTCCGGCGAAATCAAAAACTTGAAATGCCTGATGACATTGATGGATGGCGTAGTGGTCTACAGCGCTCCGGAGTCGGGCATCACGAATACCATTCGATAGTTCGCGGGTCCCGGAGCGAACCGGGGAACTGCCACGTTGATTCCGTCGTATTGCTCGATATGCGTATCCGCCGCCCTCGGTTTTCACAACTCCAGCCCGGACCAAAAGGCTGTGCTCTGATCGTTGTGCTTGCCTTGCTTTCCTGCCTTTTCGTCGCCAGCGCCTTTGCTGAGGAGCCAATCAAGGTTAACGTCAGGCTAGTGAACGTCGCCTTCTCCGCGCGCGATTCGCGAGGCGCTCTGGTTGAGAACCTGAGCAAAGACGACGTCGAGGTCTTCGAAGACGCGGTGCAGCAAAAAGTCTCCTTCTTTGCTCACAGTGTCGATGTTCCCCTCACGCTTGGATTGGTCGTCGACTTCAGCGGCAGCCAGGATCAATTCACCAAGCAGCATGAACATGACCTGCAAGTCTTTTTGAAAGATGTCCTGGGCCCCAAGGACCGGGTATTTCTCGTCGCTTTTGGAAATCACGTTCGGCTGGTCAGTGATTTTTCGCAATCTGGCGAGCAGGCGATGCAAAAACTCGACATGTACCGTCACAAGGACGCACATTTCCCTGAATTGGGCCCACCCGAAAGTCGCGCTCTCGGCACCGCTTTTTACGATTCCATCTTCTACTCCATTACCGAGAAACTGGTTGGTGAAACCGGCCGTCGCGCTCTGATCGTTTTCAGCGACGGAGAAGACAACTCTAGTTCCCATGACATGATGACCGCGATCGAGGCTGCCCAGAGCGCCAACGTTCTGGTTTTCACCATCCGGTACACCGAAAAAAATCACGGTAACCTTACGGCCCGCAACAAATACGGAATCCGCGTGATGGACCGCATCGCCAAGGAGACGGGTGGCCAGCACATTGATGCGGAAGCCACCGACCCGAAAACATACTTTCGTCAGATCGCGGAAGAACTTCGATCATCGTATGAACTGGCCTACTATCCCTCGAACCCAGTCCGGGATGATACTTTCCGAAAGATCGCGATCCGACCGAAAACGGCTGGCATAACCGTGCGCTCAAGGACGGGATACTTCTCACGATCCGCAGACTGATTCGCAGGTGAGGACTCTGCCGCAAGCCCTAAATCGCTGACAGGTCAAAAGCTCGTCGACATTCCGCGGCCCCGCGGAATTTATTTTCATCGCCGTGTCGTCTTCTCCCCCTCATTTTCGATTACCTCTGCAGGAACACCCGGAGCCTTATGAAAGAAATCCTTACAGGTCATCCTCGAGTTGCGGCGTGGTAACGATGGCGAGGCCGGTGGCGGTTGCCGCCCCCATTCCCGTTGCTCCCGTTGCCCCGCAGCAGGCTTCCAGGCTGGTCTCCGTCGACGTCTTGCGCGGAATCGTCATGATCATCATGGCGCTCGACCACACCCGTGACTTCATGACCTATCTTCGGTTTCCCCCGGAGGACATGGCTCACACCTACGGGGCGCTCTTCATCACCCGCTTCATCACTCACTATTGCGCGCCGGTTTTCGCGCTCCTGGCGGGCACGGGAGCGTATCTCTCGACCCGCCGCGGAAAATCGATCGCGCAGGTGTCCCGATTTTTTCTGACCCGCGGATTGTGGCTGGTGCTTCTCGAGTTGACCATTGTCGATTTCGGATGGGGCTTCGTCCCATGGGCCCAGGCTGGAGTGATCTGGATCCTGGGCTGGAGCATGGTAGCCATGGCCCTGATCGTGTTCCTTCCGCTGCGCTGGATTGCGGCTTTGGGATTGGGCATGATCGCCGCCCACAACCTGCTCGATCCAATCAATCCCGCGTGGTTCGGAAAGTTCTACTGGGTGTGGATGCTCCTGCATACGCCCGGCCGCATTCCCATCACCGATCACTTCTCATTTACCGTGAGGTACGTCCTGATCCCCTGGGTCGGTGTTATGGCCACGGGCTTTGCCTTCGGGAAACTGTTGCTTCATCCCGACCGCCGCAAATGGATTCTCACTGTCGGAATCTGCGCGACCGCGCTGTTCTTCATCCTTCGGGGATTCAATCTATACGGCAACGGCATCGCCGGACTGCATTTCGGATACCCTCGCTCCGCCGGCCCGTGGAGTCTCCAGCCGACTCTTTCGCTGAGCGTGACCTCATTCTTTAACGTGCTGAAGTATCCGCCTTCTCTCGATTACCTCCTCATCACCCTCGGACCCGCCCTCATCGCGCTCGCATTGCTGGACGGAACCAAGGGAGTGCGCGGGCTGAGTCGCATCCTGATGGTGTACGGCCGGGTGCCGCTCCTGTATTACGTTCTGCATCTTTATCTGCTGAACGTGATGGCGAGATTGGCGGCACTAGCCATGCACCAACCGGCGTGGCACGGCACCGTCATCGCAGACTTTGCGCAACGGCCTCTCGGATACGGCCACGGTCTGCCCTTCATCTACCTCATGTGGATGCTGGCAGTTGCGATACTCTATCTGCCCTGCCGATGGTTCATGGAATTCCGCAGCCGGCATCGCGATTGGGGTTGGTTAAGCTATTTGTGATGACGGCGGGTGTCGCTTTGTCATTGCGTGGTTTTGGCGGCATTACGTGGAGGCTCCGGAGTGTATCCAGATCGGCGCAGGAAAAAAGCCCGGGGATGGTCACCGGGCTTTGCTCTTCACTTCCTTTTACCCTCTTACCCTCTACCGGCTAGCAGCCGCCGGTCGGATAGAACAGGTATACGGCCTTGGTACCGTCATTGACCTGTACGGGGCTGGTTCCGTCCAGGTTGGATTTGAAAAGTGGCGCCGGGTTGGAGCAATCGTTCATGTAGTAGATGTTTGAGTTCAAGACGACGAATTCGTCCACGTCGGGAACAACCATAGTTTCACCCGTACCATCAATGTTCACACTGACGACGCCCCATGTGCCCTCGACGTAGCCCAGGAAGAAAACTTTCTTGCCGTCCGGCGCGAGCTGAGGCAGGCTGAGACCGCTCTTGGCCAAACGTGTCTCGATCAGTTTGATTCCCGTTCCATCCGTTTTAATGGTGTAAACGCCATAGCCTACCGAGGAGCCGTAACAGGCGAATACTACCTGCGAGCTGTCGGCGGAGAAACTGGCGTCGTAACACTCAGTCACGCCCTCGGGGAGAGTCGGAGTCAAGTCAAGAACGCCGGTCCCGTCCGGATGGATCAAGACAACGTGAAACACTGTAAAGTCAAAAAAGACGATCTCTTTGCCGCTCGGCGAAATCCGTGCCCAACGCGCATTGTCCGGTCCGGGCACTTGTTGTTGACCGCTGCCATCTGATTTACTCACCCAAAGCTGGAATGCGCCGGCGTTGCGCGCGATGAACGCCACCGTCTTTCCATCTGCCGAGGTTGACAACGACCAGACGTCGGTCAGGCTGCTGGGAATTGGAGTTACATTGGTGCCGTCCAGGTTCGCGGTGAAGAGCGAGGTGGGCGGATCAACTGGTTGGGTCGATAACAACGCGATTTTAGTGAATGTGGAAGTCGTGGAATTACCGCAACCTACGGAAGCGGCGATGGCCAGAACCAATAACGAGAGCACAATCCTATGCTTTCTCAAACTTTCTCCTAGGGAATTGGCGGCCGCTACCGGCAACGCCATTTCATGTCCGACATTTGGGCTGGCAAACCTGGCAGGAACTGGAAGACAGGCGTGCGGAGGTCAGAGGATAAGTTGCTTGCGACACATCCACAACGGTACAAAGGTAATTCTGCGCACTAGGCTTGAGACGTGCTTTTCCGGCAGGGCGGCGCGGCGCGGAGAAAGATCAATTAAGTGAAGTCTTCCGGGCTCTGCCTCGCAGTACTTACTGCGCCACCGTCATCTGTGTCCAGCTCCCGACCTCACCAGCCTTTTCTGGGGTGTAATTGGGATCATCAGTGGTGCGGTAGTTACCGAAGCCGTCGGTGAAGTGATACTGGCCGAGGTTGGAGAGTTGCGTTGTACCGCCGTTGGGATCGTTGAGTGTATCGACGCCGCGGATCACATCGTCCCAGTGGTCGGCAGCGCTGCGAGCGCCGCCATCCCGTAAGAAACTGTCGTCGACCCCGCCGCTGGAACGGAAGGCCTCTTCCTGTTTGTTGAAATTTGCCAGAAGAGAGGCCTGTTGCCTCATCGTCTGCTCGACAATCGCCTGAGCCGCACGCAGTTGATCGTAGCCTTCCTTCAGTTTCTGGTTGAAGTCGGCCACCATCTTGTCGTTGATCGCCTTCGAAAGCCGCGTCCATTGCGGATTCACATACATCGACTTGGCGATCACGCAATACATCGGCATGCGCTTCTCGAGAGTGCCGGCTGGCGCCCGGAAACTTTGCAGGGCCTGCAATCCCCAGTTGGTCTGCTTGATCGTGCCTGCGTTCACTCCCGCGTTCGCCCCTTGCGAGAGGTAGTAAACGCCGAAGAAGGCTTCTTCTACGGGTTGTCCGTTCAGGTCGTAGCCGATCTTGATGGCCACGCCGTGCTGGTTCGGCCTGGGGTCCAGATGCAGAGCTTTCGCCAGACCCGGCAGGTCCTGCTGCCCAAGCCATTTGAAATTGGCGACGTCGGGGCGAGTCTTCTTGATGAACTTGGCCAGAGCCTGCATCGGAGGTTGCGGAGGAGAGGAAAATGCGCCAGTGGGCAGGCGCTCGCCAGGTCCAGGCTTGCGGCCTTTTTCGTATTGCCTCGATTGAGGCGGAAGTTCGGTGAAATCAAACCGCAAAAGCGGGTATTGGAAATAAGCCTCGGCGTTGTCGGGATTCTCCGCATGAGAAGAAAATGAAAGAGGGTATTCAACCCAGCCATAGTGCCACTCGATCTTGCTTTCGTAGTGCCACTTCTCGGGCAGATGGATGGTGGCGGCGCGCATTCCGCCGTGTTCTGTATCCGTGATGACGCGTTCCGCGAATTTTTCTGTCCCTTTGGCAGGGGTGCCTTTGGACGTAGCTGCTTTCGGTGCCGGAGCGCTCGGCGTGGCAGCGGAGTGCGACGAGGGAGCCGGGGAACTCGGGACGCTGGGCGAATCACCCTTAGTCGAGTTTGCAGCCAGCCCGACGGCTTGTTTGCAGCGATCGGACAGCGAGTCCTTATGCTCCTTGAGACACGCCACGATGCGGCCTCCACCCGGTTGGACTCCCGCGCACAGTTTCTGCGCATCCGCTGTGCAGGCGGCGCGAATCGCAGCCATCGGATCTTGTGCGAGCGCAGGTTGCGCGGCCATGGCGGCGCAGACAACGAGCAATACGGTCAAACTTCTCATAGCAATCCTCAACTCGCGATCGGGATCAAGAAATCGGCGGGGGACCCATTTCTTCGAGCGTAACAAGAACGCGAGTTCTTGCAATTGCTGACACAGTAACAAATGAAGGAGCCCCTCGTCTCGTGGGTTCGAGATATGGGCGGCGAGGGGCAGGATATCGCAAACGGAGAAACGTTCACTCGCGGGCGCAGCAAAATACTCTGGCAGTTGAGTCGGGCTGGCGATTACACTTTGTCTGCTCTAAATTGTTGTTCGAAAGCAGACCCCGGTTTCTGATTGGATCATCCCACGGGAGTCACTATGAAGATATACAACGTCACAGGGTATCTGATTATTTTGGCGTACATGCTGGCGTGTATGGTTTCCGCCCCATCTCACCTGGGACCTTGGAACGGCCTGCTAATCGGCGGCGTTTATTTTGTGTCCTGCTGGTTTCTTGCGGGCGTGTATCTGGCGGATGTTCTTCACTTGGGAATCGCTCATCGTTCACTCGACTACAAGGAATGGTTCATGCAAGCTGTCACGGTCGTGAACAACTCCTTCGGGATTTATGTCGATCCGATCGCCTGGGTGAATCGCCATCGACTGCATCATCGACACGCGGACCATGATGGCGATCCCAATAAAATTGCGAGCGATGGTTTTTGGCGAACTCTGTATCTCTGTGTCATGCCCTATCGATGCATTGAGGATGTGGCCACCGACAAGATCTTGAAGTCCTGGCCTTTTCGCGTCACCGCGCACCCGTTGTTCGCAATCGTTGCACAGGCTGCTAGTTTTTATCTGTTGTGGAAGTTAGTTGGTTCCCTGAAGTTTGTGCTCGTGATGTGGTTTGGAATGCGGATTTTTGCGTGGTGGGTCAATATGGTGCAAAACTACTGGACCCACACTCGAACATTTGGATACCGGCGCTATCACGATGACGACAACGCCATGAATATCGGCGATTGGCTACCGGTAACCGCGACCTTCAGCGCTTGTCTGCAAAATAATCATCACCACTATCCGGGCCTGTTGCGGTTGAGCCACGACGAATCGGAATATGACTTCGGATTTCTGACTGTCAAGATTATGAAACAGCTTCACCTGGTGAAGGCCACTGCCAAGGGTGCAGAATTACCGAAGGACGTCCCATTGCAAGCGCTAGAGTTTTAGCGTGTTCTTTGGCTGTTTCATAAATGGTTCGATCGTCTGCCTGAAAAAACCAGGCGCAATCTCTTCGCCGTCCAGGCCATAGCGCTCCGGCCATTCATCAGGATAGTAATAAGTTCCGAACAGTCTATCGATCCACGGAAAATGAATCGCGAAGTTCTTGTCGATCCCCTCTTTTTGCGAGGTATGGTGCCAATGATGATAGCGGGGCATCACCAGAAACTCTTCAAGCCATGCGGCGTTGGGACCGAAATTGCAATGAGTCCAGGTGGCGTGCAGGGTGACGAAAATCAAATACGCCAGGATGATCGATTGCGAAAATCCAAACATGAGAGGGACAAGGATAAATCCGCGCACGAGCGTGTCGTCTACAAAGTGGGAGCGTGAGCCAGCGATCCAATCCAGCGCCTTCGAAGAATGGTGCACGGCATGAAAGCGCCACAGAAAAGGCACTTTATGCAAAGCCAGATGAATGAAGTATTCGGCGACGTCCGCCACCACAACGGCCAGAAAGAATTGCAAAAACCAGGGCATGCGAGCAATGACTTGTTGCAAAACCGGAACACCCAAATATTTCGTGGCCTGAGTAGCGGGCAATAAAACAAGGAAAGACAGAATTTGAATCGGGAGATGAGTGGACATGAAATAGACCACGTCCAAAGTCCACTGGTTCCGAAAAGTTCCCTGTTGTGGATACTGGGGCCAGATTCTTTCCAGTGGCACGTAGATAATCGCCATCAGGAGCATGTCAAGCAGGAACCAGTCCAGGCCGATTGCGGGCCCGCTGTGCAACGTACCGTTAATCTGCACGCTTGATCCGCCCCATGCCGTCGCTGCGATGGCCAGCAACATTCCCGTCAATGACAGAATCTTTTTCTTGCGCTTAATGGAAGAAATAATTCCGAACAAGATGGCGCCCACGATGAGGCATTGGATCAAGACACGCAGGGTATGCAATGGATAATGCGTCCGCAGTTCAGGAGAGGTCAGGAACTGAGGGAAATGCAGGCACAACACTGCTCCGAAGGAAAGGAATCCAAAGAAAACTGAAAGTATCCCGCTCCACCAGCCTGTTCCGAAACCAGTGGACTCGGCATCGCCAAAAAATTCGTTGATCTTTTGCTCGATCACGATGCCTCCTAGCTTACTTTTCTCGATTCATGCAGGCTAGTGGAAAATAGCGAAGGGCCACGCGATTGACGCGTGGCCCCAGAGTCTAGTGCGTGACATGGACTTACTGTTGCGCGGCTTGCTCGGTCGTTGCTGAGGCGGTTGTAGCCGGCGTTTCTGCCTGCACGGCCGCCTGCTTCTGCTCGACCGGCTGGATCTTCACCGTCTCCAGGATTTTTTCCAGCTTGCCGAACACTTCGTCGTGATTGACGGCGACGACATCTTCTTCGGTGCCGTAGCCCGCAGTGCCCAGGCCGAGTACGAATTCGTAGCACGCACCGCTTTCATAGCGATGGTAGTACTGCGTTTCGGACTGTTTCAGGGCGTCGCCGGAAAAGTTGGAAGTCTTTTCCATGGTGGCCGTTCCGACTTGCAACTTCTCGGCATTCATCGGCTCGCTGTCGGGATTGCTCGCATCCACGACGGCGAACTCCGAACATTCCTGCTCCGACAGGCTGCGATTCACGTTCACATGAAAGAATGCAGTCGTGAAGTCGGTGCCCTTATAGGTCTTCGCCGGCACGGCGACCATGGCGACGGACTCTCCGCCGGGCTGCACGAAGTTCATCGGTACCCCGCCGACTCCAGCAACTTCCGGCTGAATCTTGTCGCCAGAAGCCAGTTCATACTTGCGCGGGTAGCGGAACGATACGCCCGACTTCGGATCGCTATAGGTCACGATCGCAGCCGGCCGCTTCTTCGTCGTCTTCTTCTTTTCGACCGCGACCGGGGTAACGGGCGCAGGAGTTGGCGTTAGCGATGGTGCTGGCGTTGTGCCGGCGGTTTGCGTGTCTGGGGTCGAAATGCCGACCAAGGCTTTCTTGGGCGACTGTTTCGAGCAGGCGCTGAGTGCGATCAGAATTCCCAGGATTACGAACCCGGCAATCATCGCGATCTTCTGTTGGCGCGACCAGGCGGAAAGCGTCGTACCGGAATAGTTGTTGTTGGTCTTGTGGGGGAATTTCTCAAAGTTTGTCATGGTGTCACCTCCGCTGCTGATGCAGACGCAAGTGATAGGGCAAGGGCAGTGCCAGGTGAGAATAGATTGATTTCACGCCGGTTAGTTGCGAAGGAGTTCGTCGGAGCTGTGGGCGGCGTCACTCAGCGTGTCCCGTGAGACACACTGCGCAGGCTTTCGCGGGTCTCGTATCATGTATGGCATGAAAGAGTCGCTCACGCTCTATCGTCCAGTCGGCAAAGGCGAGATGGAGCTAATCCGAGACAGCGGCTTCGCCCGGTTCCCGCCGCGGTTGGCGCAGCAACCGATTTTCTATCCAGTCCTGAACGAAGAATATGCCCGCGAGATCGCGGAAAAATGGAACGTCCGTAATGAGCAATCAGGCTATGAAGGTTATGTAACTCGATTCGAAGTTCGGGCCGAGTTTGTGTCGCAATTCGCCGTAAAGCAGGTTGGCGATGCCGGTCATCGCGAGCTATGGATTCCGGCGGAACGGCTGGAAGAGCTCAATCAGAACATCATTGGGAAGATTGCAGTCGTCGCGGCGTTTCCATCGTCCGCAGCCAGTCATAGCCGATGACCAACATAGACTCCTATCGCGGACGCCTGGCCCCGTCGCCGACCGGCCTGCTCCACGCGGGCCATGCGCGCACCTTCTGGATTGCCGCGCAGCGCGCGACCGAACGCGAAGGCACTCTGATCCTCCGCAACGAAGATCTGGATCCACAGCGCTCCCGCTCAGACTGTGCCACTGCGATGATCGAAGACTTGCACTGGCTCGGGATCCGATGGAGTGAAGGTCCGGATTGCGGCGGTCCGTATGGCCCGTACGCGCAGAGCCAGCGCCGCACTTTTTACCTCGCAGCGTGGCAACGGTTGCGCGACGCGGGCGTCATCTATCCGTGCACCTGTTCGCGCAAGGATCTCGCGCAAGCAACAAACGCGCCGAATGACAATGACGATGACGACGAGCCGATTTACCCCGGCCGATGCCGCAGTCGTACTGATGCTGCCGATTTCGCGCAACCGGCGGGAGTAAATTGGCGGTTTCGTGTGCCCGATGGCGAAGCGCTCTCATTCACTGATCTGAATCTCGGTGCGCAACGTTACGTTGCCGGGGATGACTTCGGAGATTTCCTGGTGTGGCGTCGCGATGATGTTCCCGCCTATCAGTTAGCCGTGGTTGTCGACGACGAGGCCATGAAGATTACGGAAGTTGTCCGCGGCGCCGATCTGCTCAAGTCGACGGCGCGGCAATTGCTCCTGATTCGCGCGCTCGCGTATTCCACTCCTGACTATTTTCATTGTGAGTTGGTGCGTGACGCTTCCGGCGTGCGCCTGGCAAAGCGTCACGATGCCCTCAGCATCCGGCACTTGCGTGAGAGTGGGATGTCAGCCGCGCAGCTACTGGCATCGGCAACTAGCGTCTCTTCCTGAGCCGCGCGTGATTTCGCACCAGTTCCTCGACTGCCGCCTTGAATGCGGAACGCACGGTGGACTCATGTTCGGGAATGACGTCGTTGATCAGCAGCATGGCCGTGCCGTGCACCAGTGACCAGAGGGCGATGATCAGGGGACGATATCGTTCGCCCTCGCCGCCCAGCCACTCCCCGGCTTTTTGAACGACGTATTCGAAATTGGGCCGAGGTTTATGACTGGTGATCACGATCCGCGACGCGATCAATTCGTACTCGCGCGGATGCTTGAGGGCATAGTCCAGCAGGCAATGGCACACTTCCTGCAGGGACTGGCACCGTTGAATCAACACGGCTAGCGCGGCCTGATGCCGTTGCAGGAGCGCGCGCAACAGTGCCCGGCGGTCCTTAAAGCGGCGATAAACAGCGGGCGTGTTCGTTCCGGCCGTCTTGGCTACGGCCCGCATGGTGAGGCTCTGTTGCCCTCCGGCGGTCCAAAGCTTCTGGGCGGCTTTCAGAACTCGGTCTTCCAGTTCGGGATCAGCTTGCCTGGGCAATTGCCTGCCTCCGTCTCCAGGTATTTTAACGTTGACACTGTTACGTTAACACTGTATACATAATGCGGTCGTTGGCGTCCTCCCCCGGTTCCATCATCCGCTGCGTTGTTAGTCTGCGCGCAGCGGCCCTTTCAGGGAACAGAGCGAACACTCTGCGATTGCACAACCGAGTTTAGCTGGCCAGCGCAAAATTCCGATATCCAAGGTGAACTTTTGAAAAAACAATTCTTCCTGTTTCTCGCAGTCTTCCTGTGTGTAGGGCTTTCCACCATCTCCTTTGCTAAACAGCCGCAAGGCGCGACCTTTCAGATGCTGACTCCGCCGGTTGATACCTGGGTCAACTATGCTCTTTCCGCCGATGGCAGCGTGCTGGCGGCGAACGTGGGCGGAGAAATTTTCCGCTGGACTGCGGCGCAGGGCTACGTGGATCTGGGCGCCGGCGATCCTTTCAACTCCAGCATCGGCATTTCGGCCGATGGCTCGACCATCGCGGCCACCATCATTGGCCCGGATGGTCTCACCAATCCCGGCCGCTGGCGAGAATCAACCGGCTGGATCAGCCTCGGCCATCTTGCCAAAGGCTGCCAGATGGATGGCAATTGGGGCAGCGGTTATAGCCTGAATCACGATGGATCGATCGTCGTTGGGCTGGTCTGGTACTGCCCGGGCGCGCAGGGATTCCGCTGGACCGAAGGCAAAGGCATGGTCGGGCTCAGTCACCCCAAGGGCGCAAGCAGCCGGGCGAGCGCGATCTCGGCCGATGGTTCGACGATTGTCGGATTCTACGAACATCCCAAGCAGGGATTTCGCCGCGCTATCCGCTGGACTCCGAAGGGTGATCTGTTCACCGGCGTCATGACCCCCGGCGAAGCAACTGCGGTCAGCGCCAACGGATCGCAGATCGTCGGTCAGGCGGTCGACGCCACTGGATTTCATGCCTTCTACTACACCGCCGCCGCCGGCGTCATTTCGCTCGGCACCACTTCTGGAATCCCTTCCGATCAAAGTGTCGCCAACGGAGTTTCCGAGAAAGGCAAGGTCGTGGGCTGGAGCGGAGATCCATTCTTTGGCATGCCGGAAGCGTTCATCTGGAGTTCGTCGAATCCCACGGCACAGATGCGCTCCATGGCGAAATTTCTGAAATCGGCAGGTGCAGTTATTCCGGATGGAATCTATCTCACCACCGCGCTGGCGATTTCGGCCGACGGCAAGACCATCGTCGGCACCTGGTTGGACAACAACTTCAATCAGGGAAATTGGATCGCGCATACCCGATAACTACGAACAGCTTCTTCCTGGAGTAACACACTGGGCCACGTTCGAATCTGAACGTGGTCCTTTTTCGTGGCCGGAAAAGGCACTCTCTTCAGTACCAGGAGGCGAGGTACAGATGTAACTAGAGGCGGGGCAGGCCTTCCGGCTAACATCGCTACCATAGCCGCTTGCAACGGCGGGGGAGAGGAGTTATGCGCCGAACTTTAGCGATAGGTATCTTGTTCGCTGTCAGCAGCGCGGCCCTGGGACAGTCGCTCGGCGATGCCGCTCGCCAGAACCGTCAAAAAGAAAAAACGAGCGCGAAGGCTCCGAAGAAAGTCATCACTAACGACGAGATCCCGGAGAGTCCGACTCCGACTTCCAATTCATCCGCGCACGAGTCAAGCGGGAAGGCAGATACCAATTCATCGTCTCCAAGTCCTTCCACTTCCCGGTCCGCACGCGAATGGCGCAGCATCATCATCGCGCAGATGGATCGTATCGACGATCTGCAGGCCCAGATCAACAAGTTAAGCGAGTCCATTCATTTCGTGACTGCCAACGCCTACGTCAACGGTGCCGAGTACAACCAGTACCAGGTGAAGAAGCAGCAGGAAGTCAAGAACCTGCAGAAGCAACTCGAAGAGCAACACAAGAAACTGGCTGAATTACAGGAAGCCGCCCGCAAAGACGGTATGGGCGCTGGGGTTTACGAACCTTAGAATCCCGCTCCGCGTAGTTTTCGATTGAATCCGTCCGTACTTGCAGTCATTCTGATTGGTGGCCTCCGAGAAAGTATTTCTTACCGCGGAATGGCGTTCTCTCGCCATGCTGAACTACGAAGTAGACTCCAGCTTTCTACTTCCTTTCGTGCCTGCCGGGACCGAACTCGATCGCTCCGACGGAAAAGTATTTGTCAGCCTCGTCGGGTTTCGCTTTCTGAAAACGCGCACTCTCGGCATCGCGATCCCTTTCCACACAAACTTCGACGAAGTGAATCTGCGTTTCTATGTCCGCCGGAAGCACGGTGACGAAATCCGGCGCGGCGTTGTTTTCATTCGTGAGATTGTGCCTCGCTGGGCGATCGCCTTCGTGGCGCGCACTTTCTATAACGAGAACTACATCGCTCTGCCCATGGCGCATGAAATCCAACTACGGCCCGATGGAGGCATGTCAGCCGAATATCGCTGGCGCACGCAAGCGTGGAGTGCGATCCGAATGCAGGTGCAGGGCAATCCTGAACGGGCACGCGAAGGCTCGCATGAGCAATTCACCACCGAGCACTACTGGGGATACGCCGCTCAGCCCGATGGTGGCTGCGTGGAATATCGGGTGAACCACCCTTCATGGAAAATATGGTCGGCGACGCAGGCGGAATTCGAAGGCGATGTCGAAGGACTCTACGGACGAGAGTTAGCGGAGGTGCTGAAGAAGCATCCCGCGTCCGCTTTCCTGGCCGACGGGTCGGAAGTCACCGTGATGCGCGGCATGAAGATTGGGGCCGACACTCTTTGATTCTGTCATCGGCTCTTTGATCTGTCATCCCGAGCGGAGCGAGGGATCTGCAGTGTCTTGGCGCCGCACAACTGCAGATCCCTCGCTTCGCTCGGGATGACAGTATTCTAGAAGTATCTGTCTATCTCGCGAGTTCCTAGAACAGCGCGGTCGATCGGCGCTTCCAGTTCTTGCCTTTTTCTTTCGCGATATTCTCGACGTCGTTCACGTAGGCGCCCGTCTGCGTCAAGACGTGGTGCAGATCGTTGCCCAGGCTGATGAACGTGAATCCCTTGTCGAGGAATTCGCCCACGCGAGAAGTACCGAACAGGAACAGTCCCAGGATCACGTTGTTCTTGCGCGCATGATCGATCAACTTCTGAGTCGCCGCTCCCAGTTCCGGCGACGTGTACATGTGCGGGAATTCGTATTTGTTGTAGAGACCCATCGACATGCAAAGATCGTTCTGACCCAGGAAAAGAATATCGACGCCCGGAACAGCAGCAATCTCGGCAATGTTTTCGATGCAGGAAGCAGTCTCGACCTGCAACGCGACAATCGAGTCGGTGTTCGCGCTGCCCGCGTATCCGAGAAGCCCGCCTTTATTCATGCTGCGCTGCGGAAAATAAACCGAACGCGTGCCGACCGTCGGATACTTCGTGCAACTGATCGCCTGGCGCGCTTCTTCCGCCGTGTTGATGTATGGAACGAGCACTCCCCCTGCGCCGAGATCGAGCGCCTGCTGGATGCCGGGACGATCGTCATATCCGCCTACGCGCACCATCGACTGCGCGCCGCCGTTCGAAATGCCGCTCAACATCGCAGAAAGTTTTTCGTAATTCATCGGACCGTGCTGGGTGTCGACCAGCAACCAGTCGTATCCGCTGTGTGCGAGTTGCTCGGCGACGGTCGGGCTGTGCGAGTTTACGAACAGGCCAAGTTTGGGCGTTCCTGCCCGTAGCTGTTTCTTGAATTCTCCACCACTCAGTGCCGCGTCGGGCATAAACATCCTCCTGAATTCTTTGCTGATTTCCCTGAAAAATGCCGGAAAAACGGAGATTCAGTGTAACGAACCGGGCCTGCTCGCGGCTAGTTGTGGACAAATATTTTTGTCGAGGACGTGACCGACAGGCAGAACGAGTGCGCTTTGAAGTGCTAATCCAGCTAGAGCGGGAACCTTAGTAGAAGAGCGTGGCTCAACTTTTCTTCCAGCAAAATTCGGACGCGACATTCGCGATTCCCATTTTTGTAATGTGCTGAGGATCACGTCCAACTGTGATAAAAACTGGCGATTTTGCTGGTTCCGCCGCTGCCGAATCCGAAAAAGTAGTGTTTTCCGGTGTTTTTGAGGGGGTACCTCGTTGAAAACCGCATAAAATCTGTACAAAACGCTATTTTTCCACAGCCCCAGTGCGTTAAGATGCGTGAGTTCCACAAGAAATCTTGACTGTCCCCCAAGGAGGACTCATGGCATCTGGCATGACCAAGACTCAACTGACCCGTCACCTGGCAGAGAAACTCGACACCAACAACAAGACCATCGCTTCGTTCTTAGAGAACCTCGCGGACACCGCGATCAAAGAGACCAAGAAGAATGGCGTATTCGTAGTTCCCGGCCTCGGCCGTCTCGTGAAGGCGCATCGCAAAGCCCGCATGGGACGTAATCCGCAAACCGGCGAACCCATTCAGATCAAGGCCAAGACCGTCGTGAAATTCCGCGTAGCCAAGGCCGCGAAAGATGCAATCGCCCCCAAGGGCAAGTAGTTTCGAGAATCAGCAGCAGAGAAGGCCGGCCATGCGCCGGCCTTTTTCATTTTGCAAAGCTGCGAGCGAGACGACGTAACTCCGCGCTACTCTCCAATCTCCAACTCCATCACTTCTGCGCGAACCACACCGCCGTCAATCAATAACTTCCCCACGCTCACGGGCAGACGAAACCGCCGCGGACCGGCGCTTCCCGGGTTGAAGTAGACCACGCCCTTCTTCTCCTCAATCATCGGCCGATGACTGTGTCCGTACACGACGACGCGGAAGCCTGCTGCTTCAGGCATCAAATCGAGTTTCTGAAGTTCGTGCAGCATGTAAATCGAGACGCCTTCGATCTCGACGACTTCCGTCGCCGGCAAAACTGCGCCCACCGGGCCATGATCGACATTGCCGCGCACCGCGGTGACGGGAGCGACGTTGCGCAGCGTGTCGAGAATTTCAAGTTCTCCCACGTCGCCCGCGTGCAGGATGCGATCCACGCCGCGCAGAGCCGCTACGGCTTCGGGGCGAAGGAGTCCGTGCGTATCGGAGATGACGCCAATCACCGCCACATCGACAACCCTCCTTGAGGAAGCCAAATCATCACAATCTCACAGCGATTGTGTCACAGACACTCGGTCCGCCACATTCCATATACTGATCTTGTGCCCCCTGACATTGATTTGATGGAGACGCTTCGCCGTTATTGGGGGTATGACTCCTTTCGCCCGCGGCAGGAGAATGTCATCCGCAGCCTGCTCGCAGGGCACGACACCTGCGTGGTCATGCCGACTGGTGGAGGCAAGTCGCTCTGCTACCAACTTCCGGCCGTGATATCCGGTAAGACTGCCATCGTCGTTTCTCCGCTGATCGCGCTCATGCAGGACCAGGCCGCGCAACTCGCGCAGATGGGAATTCCCGCAGCCGCCGTCAATAGTTTTCAAACAGCGTCCGAGTACAGCAAGGTGATGGTCCATGCGAAGCGCGGCGACTATCGCCTGATTTATCTTTCGCCCGAACGTCTCGCGCGGCCCGACACGTTTGATTGGTTAAGCCAGGTGCCGGTCGGATTCTTCGCGGTCGACGAAGCGCATTGCATTTCCGAATGGGGCCACGAGTTTCGCCCGGATTACCGCCAGCTCAGCCGCCTGCGCACGAGTTTTCCCAAGATACCGATTGCGGGCTTCACTGCCAGCGCCACCAAGCAGGTCCGTCACGACATCCTCAAGCAATTGCAGTTGCGCAATCCCGACCTTTATATCGCCAGCTTTCATCGGGAGAATCTGCGCTACATTACGCGTGAAACCGATTCGCAGACCCAACTGGATTTGCTGCTTCGTGGCCTGCGCCACTACACCGAGGGTAGCGTCATCGTCTATGCACCGACAATTGCTCGCGTGCAGGAGACTGTCGAGCGGCTTGAAGACGAGGGTATCGCGGCGATTCCCTATCACGCAAAGATGGAAGCATCGCTGCGCCGCCAGAATCAGGAGCGCTGGATGTCGGACGAAGTCCGCGTGCTGGTCGGCACGATTGCCTTCGGCCTCGGCATCAACAAGCCCGGCGTGCGTGCGGTGATCCACCTGTCGTTGCCGAAGTCGATCGAACAGTATTACCAGGAGGCCGGACGCGCCGGACGCGATGGCCGGCAGGCAGACTGCGTTCTGCTCTGGCAAAAGCGCGATCACATTCTGCTGGAATACTTCATCAAACAAATTTCTGACGAAGCAGAACGCGAGCGCTCCTGGGATCGGAAGCGTGTTCTGTCGCGCTTCGTGGATTCACCGAGCTGCCGCCACCGGCAAATCTGCGTGCACTTCGGCGAAACTCCCAAATGGGACCGCTGTGGCACTTGCGACAATTGCGGAGCCGATCCGGAATGGCTCACCGAAAGATCAACTCTGCTCAGAGCGCCGGCGCGTCCGCAAAGAAAGAAAAGGATCGTACTGCCGCGACCCGAGCCAGATATCTTCGGCGAACCATTGCCAGTTGTTCCGTACGATCCAGCGCTCGCAGAAAACCTGCGCGAATGGCGCCGGGACAAATCTCGCGAACAAAAAGTGCCCGCCTACGTCGTGCTCCATGACAGCACGCTCGAAGAGCTCTGCAGGCAGCGCCCTTCCAGCATCGCCGCACTGCGCCACACCCCCGGCATCGGAGAGCGCAAGGCGGAAGTGTACGGCGGCGAAATTCTGCAAGTGCTCCGTGAATTCGATGGCGGCAAGCGCGCCGCTGCACCCGCGGGCAAGGAACAATCGGCTGCAGAACACACGCTCGCTCTTTTGAATGAGGGCGCGAGCTTCGAAGAAATCGCGCGAGCGCGCGACCGTCAGGTTTCAACGATCGTCTGCACAGTGGCCAACCTCGTCGAAAGTAGCCGCGTGGAATTGCGTCCAGAGTGGATCTCGCCCGGCGCTCAACCGCACATTGAAGAAGCATGCGGCAAAGTCGGAGTAGAACGTCTAGCGGATATCAAAGCCGCCGTGCCTCTCTTCGTCAGCTACGACGATGTGCGGTTAGTCGTAGCCCACATACGCGCACGGCGACGACTCGAAGAAAAAAGCGCGTAGGTGTTCGAGGAGCAGAGCAGAGACGCGGCTGGCCGCGTCTCCCCTCCGCCGCCGAGACAGGCCAAGCCCCATCTCGGCGAAACGCTTCTTTTCATTCAAACCTGAACAACAGAAGGCCTCGTTGATCGAGCACGAGGCCTCCTCGGAATTAAGAGCAATCCCTGCTCGCCTCCTACAGCGAATTCAGGAAAGTGATCAGTTGCGCTTTTTGCTGAGCGTTGAGAGCGGCGAATTTGTTCTTCGTGGCAGAGGCCTCCCCTTTGTGGCGGAGGATAGCCTGCTCGTGAGTAGCAGATGCGCCATCGTGCATCAACCGATCGCGAGTTCGCAGCCCCCACAAGGGAGCAGTTCGCACTTTGTTCATGGTGTCGGGAGGGCCGTTCTGTACGATGCCATCGCCGGTTCCGACGTCGTGCAGCAGAAAGTCGCCATAGGGGTGGATGACCTTGCTGCCCAGTGCGTCCGGAATGGTGAACGCTCCCCCGTTGATCTGGGTGCCGGTGGGAGCTGTGGTGATGGAAGCGACGTGGCAAGTGGCGCAGCCAATTTGCGTGAAGAGTTGTTGTCCAGCCTGCGCGTCAGGAGTGGCGAGCAATACGGTGTCGATCGGCGGAACCTTAGTGGCGCGGATGAAGGTGGCGAACTGGTCGATATCGTTGTCCACGTCTTCGGGATCGGTTGTGGTCTTGCAGAGTTGTGTCGTATCGATGGGGTTGAGGCGGCTGGTGATGCCTTGCTCGTTGAGATAGGCATCGGCAGCGAAGGAGAGCAGGCTGGCATGCTGGTTCTTCCAGCCGAATCGTCCAGCGCGCAGGACGCCCGCTTCCAACACCGGCACCTGGATTACTTCGCCGTGGATCTTGCCCTTGCTTAATGCCGACTGTTGCGCAGCGATATTCTGCAAGGTGGAATCGTCAATCGCTTCGACGAAGCCATCTCCCAGAATCCCCAGCGACATGCGGAATGTGCGGATGTTCTCCGACGCCGGGACGCGTTCCTGGGCTTGGGCACAAATCGAACGGTCATTGGCAAGGGAGCGGTTGGGAACGGAGTCTTGTCCGTTGTTGATCATCAGCGTCGGACTGACGAAGTTCCCCGCGTTGTCGAGGTGCCCGACACGGAACTCCGCCACCTGGCTGCCTCCCCCGGTGACAGGGTTCTGATGGCAGTCGGCGCAGGAGCGGGCGTTATACAGCGGGCCAAGTCCCTTGTCGACGCCGTCGGATTCCTCGAAGACAGCTTGCGCGGCGCCAAAGGTAGCATCGTCGACAAGACCGTTGCCATGGCTCTGGCTGCCGGGATTCTCACTGAGTGTAGGAGTTTCAAATCCAGAAGGAGCTTCGTTTCCTGGTTGTGAAGAGAGTCGGGTTACGGCGGCAGGCAAGATGATGAGCCCTGCTGCCAGCAATGGGGCAGTCCATACTTTCCAGGTTTTCATTTTTCTCTCCAAGCAGGGGACGGCCAGGCCCCAGAAAAACGTACGTTGCACGGACGGGTCGGCAGCAACCGCTTCCTTCCCACTTGTTCGGCCAGCGTCAGCGAATTGGGAAAACGCGTCCCACGGATGGGAGTCAGCTTTGTGGCGGGCCCATCCGCACGTTTTGCCTGTTTTGGATTTCGCTAGAAGCTCCCGGCACTTTACGCACAGTCGATGCAGGACACAAGAAGGAAGAAGTACATCGGGGGAATGAGAAGGGCACAATGTCGCACACCTGACCAACCGGGCAACGAGGCCTGCGAAATCGGCCACTGGCGCGGTGTCTGGGGCGCGAATCGATTTAGTTGGAGATTGTCGAACTGGGAGTTGTCATCCTGAGCAAAACGAAGGACCTGCTGTCTTCAGCAGCAGATTAATCAGGCCCTCCGCCTCGCTCAATGCCGACAATTCATAAGTGCGCGCGGTGCAAGATTCGTTACGTAACCTTGCGGCGATTCCCGCCGTGTCCGCCGCATTCCTGCTTGTGCTGCGCTTCCAGAGAGCGGCGCTGCTCGTTCAACTGGTGAGCCTGGTGCTCGATTTGCTCACGCTGTTTCGAGATCTCGTCCGCCTGGCGTTCGAGTCCGACGCGCCGCTGCTCTTCAGCTTTCGCTTGCTCCTCAGCACCGCGGCTTTTCGTGCCACGGTGAGAGCGCTCCAGGGCCACGCGCTGCGCTTCGATCCCCTTGGCTTGTTTGCGGAGTGATACGGCCTGGGCTTCCTGCTGCTTGGCCTGCTGATGCAACTGCCGTTCCTGCGCTTGCAGCTGCTTGGCTTGCGCTTCCAGTCCCTTGCAGGCGCCCGTATCATGGGCCCCGTTCTTGTCGGGCACTCCCAGTGGTTTTTGGCGACGGTGAGGGTTCCGGCCGACTGCCTGCGAAAATGCCATGCCGCTCAAACTGACTGCCAAGAGCGCAGCCAGCAACCAGTGATTGTTTCGTGACATTGAATCTCTCCTAATTGTTCAGTCGGACGAAGGCTTAAACAGAAAACCCAATGGACCTGGAAAAGTTACGCGAAGAGATTGAAAAACATGCGCGCCGGAAAATCATTCGTAACGCAGGCTCTCCACCGGATCGAGATCGGCGGCTCGACTGGCGGGCAGAGTTCCAAAAACGATTCCCACCAGCGACGACACGACAATCGCAATAATCGCCGACAGGCCGGAGATGGGGATCCGGTACTCCGTAAAGAAGCGGACGGAAAATGGAATGGCGAGTCCAATCAGGATTCCGATCAACCCGCCGATCAGAGAGATCAGCACTGCCTCTGACAAGAACTGAAATCGAATCTCGCGATTGGTCGCGCCAATTGCTTTCCGTATCCCGATCTCGCGGATGCGCTGGCTGACCGTGGCGAGCATGATGTTCATGATCCCGATCCCACTTACCAGCAGCACGATCAACGCAACCGCCAGCAGAACCATGGTGAGAGCGTTCGCAGTCTTGTCAGCAACGGCGACGAGTTGGGTCAGGTTTTCCACCTTGTACACCGACTCCGGACGATGGCGCGCCTGGATCACGCGCTGAATCTGGGCGGTCACGGGGACCACCATGGAAGCATCCGTGGTCGAAAAATAAATCTGCTTTACGGTTGGCGTGTCCTGAAAATAACGAATTACGGAGTAGGGAATCAGCATGGTATTGTCGCTGACTTCCGATTGCCCAAATGTATCGACACGTTCCCGGAAAATTCCAACAATCGTAAACGGCAGGCCGCTTAGCTTTACTGTTTTTCCGAGAGCAGCTTCCTGCGTGACGTAAAGTTGCTCTGCCAGTTTCTGCGTGACGATGCCGACTTTGTTGTGCGCCTGCGAATCCTGCTTATCGAAGAAACGTCCAGATAGCACGACCAGGTTCCGTACCTGCAAGTACTCCGGATACACGCCAAGAACCTGCAGATCCCGCTCTTTACCATTGCCGACTGGAACTCGTTCGCTCAACGGAACTACCGGGGAAGCAGCGGCAATGCCCGAGACCTGGGTTTGCGCGGCCAGCATGTCATCGATCGTCAGTGCGTCATTGCCCGTGTTCGTGATGCGCTGCCCGCCGCTTTCATACTCTGCATAAATCAAATTCGCGCCGATCGCCTGGATCTGATTCAAGATGTACTGTTTGCCGGTCAAGCCGATGGTCGTCACCAGAATCAGCGACGCGGTGCCAATCACCATGCCGAGCGCGGTCAGCGCGAATCGCACCTTGTTGCTGATAAAGGTCTCATACGCGAAACTGAAAATCTCCCCAATTGCCAGCGGGTTGCGACGGTTTACGACGGTGTCAGTCATCTCTCCACTTAGATGCTACGGACAGTTGGCGGAGCCTGCAAGCCTCTGCAAGGTTCCGGGGCAAACCAGTCTCTGGCGAAGCGGTCTCCTTCGTGATCCTTCGTGAAACCTCCGTGCCCTTCGTGGTCAAGGCTTTGTATTGTTGCCGCCGAGATTGAACCCCATCGTTGACCCGGGATTCACGCGGCAGGTATGCTCCGTGGTTCGCACACAGTCGCAGCACTCTTTAGAACCAAAGTAGGAAGAGGTGTTTTCTACCATGAAACGGATCGTCGGCATGCTGATCATCACGGCGCTGGCATTGCTGATTCATGGCTATCACCCCTACGCCGAGGACGCCGAAATCTATGTTCCGGGCGTGTTGAAAATCCTCAACCCCAGCCTCTTCCCGGTGAATGCAGAATTCTTTTCCGAACATGCCGGGCACACTCTGTATCCAAACCTGATTGCCACATCGGCGCGGCTCAGCCACCTCCCGCTCACCTGGGTGATGTTCCTATGGCAGATCGCAGCTATCATCTTGTTTCTGGCCGCAACCTTGCGCCTGGCCGAGACTCTCTTCGAGGACAAGCGCGCTCATTGGGCCGCCGTCGCTTTGATGGCCGCCCTGTTCACGCTGCCGGTTGCGGGAACGGCGCTCTACATCTTCGATCAATATCTGAACCCGCGGAATCTGGCAGCGTTTGCGGGCTTGTTTGCGATTGCGGAAGTGTTGCGTCGGAAATATTGGATCTCCGCGTTGTGGTTGGTGTTCGCGGCGACTGTCCATCCTCTCATGTCGAGCTTCGCGATCATGTTCTGCCTGTGGCTCGTGTTGCTCGATCGTTTTCCACCGCGCGTCCTGGGATTCGCGGCGCTGCTACCCTTCGGACTCACTCTCGATCCGCCGCCTGCCGCATACCACCAGGTCGCTCTCCGCCAGCCTTCGCATTACATCTTGCGTTGGGAATGGTACGAGTGGCTGGGAGTGATCGCGCCGGTGCTGTTGTTCTGGTGGATCGCGCGTCTCGCGAATCGCCGCAAGATGCGCAACCTGGAATTAATCTCACGGGCGATGATCCCGTTCATTCTGATCGCGCTCGCCGCCTCGTTTGTGCTGTCCGTGCCGCCGCGCTTTGAAGCCTTGGCACGCCTGCAGCCGCTGCGCTGCCTCGCTCTCGGCTACATGCTGCTGGTCATCGCGGGAGCAGGGTTGCTGGGACAGTTTGTCCTCAAAAATCACTGGTGGCGATGGCTGGTTCTCTTCGTTCCCCTCGGTGTCGGCATGTTTGCAGCGCAAAAGCAGTTGTTTCCAGCCAGCGCTCATATCGAATGGCCGGGAGCCACGCCCCGCAATCCGTGGGAGCAGGCGTTTGCGTGGATTCGCTTGAACACGCCGTCTGACGCACTGTTTGCCCTTGATCCCAAGCACATGGATTTGCCCGGAGAGGATGAAGCCGGCTTTCGCGCCTGCGCCGAGCGCAGCATGCTGGCCGACTCTGTGAAAGACAAGGGAGCGACCACCATGTTTCCACCCTTAGCAGTGAAATGGCTGGAGCAGGTGGACGACGAGAAAAATTGGAAGCAATTTCAGAAAGAAGATTTCGAGCGCCTGCGACAGAAATATGGCGTCAGTTGGATCGTGCTGCAGCAGCCCGGTCCGCCTGGATTTGATTGCCCTTACTCAAATTCGACAGTGCGCGTGTGTCGACTGGACTAATGCTGACTCAGGCGCGCGGCGTGGTCGCCGGAACTCCGCTGTTGTAATAGACCTCGGGGCTGTCTTCCAACGTCTTCCCCTGCTTGTTGAAGATTGCGCTGTGCAGGATCCCCGCACGTTGCAGCGCGAAGCGAAGAGTCGTGCCCACCACGCCCAATCCGTATTGCACGCTTCTACGGAAATTGATCGAGGAGGCTTCCTCGAAATATTTGGTGGGGCAGGATACCTCGCCAATGCGGAACCCGAAGTACGCACACTGCGCCAGCATCTGGTTATCGAAGACGAAGTCGTCGCTATTTTCCGCCAGCGGCAGTCGTGTGAGAACTTCGCGGCTGAATGCGCGATAGCCCGTGTGATATTCCGACAGCTTGATCCTCAAGAAAAGATTTTCAAACGCCGTCAGCAGGCGGTTGGAAATGTATTTGTAGATCGGCATGCCTCCGCGTATTGCCGTCCCGCCGATGATGCGCGAGCCCAGCACCACATCGTAGACGCCATAGGCGATCATGCTCGCCAGCGCCGTTACCAGCAAAGGAGTGTACTGATAATCCGGATGCACCATGATCACGATGTCCGCGCCGGCCGACAAAGCTTCGCGATAGCAGGTTTGCTGGTTGCGCCCGTAGCCGTAGTTGCGGTTGTGGACAAAGCACTGTAATCCCAGCTGGTGCGCCACTTCGACGGTCCGGTCGGAACTGTTGTCATCCACCAGGATGCGGATGTCCACCAGTTCGGGCAATTCCCGAACTGTCGCTTCCAGCGTTTTTTCCGCGTTATACGCGGGTAACACGACGGCGATACGCTTGCCGTTGATCATGAAATTTTCCTTGTCTGTTCTTTAGATCATAAACGGGGCGAGCCCAGTCTCCAAACGCAAGTGGCCCATCCGAGCGCGGAGCACTGATAAAATAATAGGTAAGGTCAGAGGTTAGAGGTGAGATTGCAGAAAAAAGGCTTCGAGCCGCAAGTCACGAGCTTTGCGCGAGCACAGGATGCTCGAAGCGCGCAGCTCGAAGCTCGGAGCCTTATTTCTGCAATCTCACCTCTAACCTCTGCAATCTCCTTCATGGCCCCTCGTACTCTATTTGAAAACGTCTGGGACGCTCATCTGGTCACGTCGCCGGAAGGGCAGTCGCCACTGCTCTATATCGATCTGCACCTGGTGCATGAAGTGACCTCGCCACAGGCGTTCGATGGCCTGCGCGCCAATGGACGCCGCGTCCGTCAGCCCCTGCGTACCGTTGCCACCGTTGACCACAACATCCCGACTACTCCGCGCGGCTTGCCGATTCTTGATCCGATTGCCGGCAAGCAGATCGAAGCCCTGCAAAAAAATTGCCGCGAGTTTGGCGTCCCACTGTTCGATATGGATTCGCCCGATCAGGGAATCGTGCACGTGATCGGCCCGGAACTGGGCATCACGCAGCCCGGGATGACTATTGTCTGTGGCGACAGCCACACTTCGACCCATGGCGCTTTTGGATCGCTGGCCTTTGGCATCGGCACTTCCGAAGTCGAGCATGTTCTTGCGACGCAGTGTCTGCCGCAGAAGAAGCCGCAGACGATGCAGATTGATGTCCGAGGCAAATTGCCGGAAGGCGTGACTGCAAAAGATATTGCGCTTGGCATCATCGGACAGATCGGCACCGACGGCGCCACTGGACACGTCATCGAATACACCGGCGAAGCCGTCCGCAGCCTTTCCATGGAAGGCCGCATGACGCTCTGCAACATGAGCATTGAAGCCGGAGCGCGCGCCGGAATGATTGCGCCCGATGACACCACATTCGCCTACGTCAAAGGGCGCCGGTTCGCGCCCAAGGGAAAAGCCTGGGACGACGCGGTCGCAGCCTGGCGCAACCTTACGACCGATGCCGGAGCAAAGTACGACCGCGTGATCCAGATGGATGCGGCCCAGCTCGCGCCGTTTGTAACCTGGGGAACGAATCCCGGCATGGTTGTGCCCGTGACCGCGCGTGTGCCCGAACTTGGCACGTTCGTTGAAAACGGGGATCGCCGGGCCGCCGAGCAGGCCCTTGCCTACATGGACTTGCAGCCCGGCACTCTGATCGAGCAGATTGCAGTCGATCGCGTCTTCATCGGCTCCTGCACGAATTCGCGCATCGAAGACTTACGCGCTGCCGCCCGCGTGGCCCGGGGACATCACGTCGATAAGAACGTGCGTGCCATGGTGGTTCCCGGATCGCAGGCCATCAAGCTCGCAGCCGAGCAGGAAGGGCTGCACCGGATCTTCCAGGAAGCTGGATTTGAGTGGCGCGAATCAGGATGCTCGATGTGCCTGGGAATGAATCCCGACATCCTGCAACCCGGCGAACGCTGCGCGTCCACCAGCAATCGAAATTTTGAAGGACGCCAGGGCCGCGGCGGACGCACGCATCTGGTGAGTCCGATGATGGCAGCGGCGGCAGCGATTGCCGGGCACTTTACCGATATTCGGCATTGGAAGTTTGAGTAGGGGGTCGTTGGTCGTTCGTCCTTCGTCGTTCGCAACAACCTTGCTTAACGAACGACCAACGACGATCGACAAACGACGCGTTTGAACAAAACCATGCAGCCTTTTCGAAAACATACCGGCCTTGTTGTTCCGCTCGACCGGGTCAACGTCGACACTGACCAGATCATCCCCAAGCAATTCTTGAAACGTATCGAGCGCACTGGATTTGGGCAATTCCTTTTCTATGACTGGCGTTTCGACGGGAATGGAATAACGAAGCCGGACTTTGTTTTGCACGAGGCTCGCTACAAAAACGCGACGGTTCTAGTTGCAGGCAAAAATTTCGGCTGCGGATCATCCCGCGAACATGCCGTGTGGGCGCTGGCCGATTATGGATTCCGCGTCGTGATCGCGTCCTCCTTTGCCGACATTTTTGCCAACAACAGTCTGAAGAACGGTCTGCTCACGGTGACGCTCCCCGAGGAACAGGTCGCTGAAATCCTCCGCAATGCGAAGCAAAAAGAAAGCTACCAGCTGTCGATCGACTTGGAAAAGCTGAGCGTCGAAGACGAGCAAGGATTCTCGGCGAAATTCACGATGGACGACTTCTCACGCCACTGCCTGCTGAACGGTCTCGACGACATTGGCCTCACTCTTCAGCACGAATCCGACATCACTGCCTATGAGGCGACACACCCTGTGGCGGCGGAGATGGCGGCAATTTTGCATTCCCGCTAGCAGTGAAGCTCGTTGACTGATGTCGCAGGACCAATCGCAAACGATCTCCCGAACAGCGCCTCAGCCGCGAAGCGGCGGAACAGGAAGGCACGGCACGGCGGCACCGTTGCCGGGAGTATCGTCCCTTACGGGACTCGGTTCATGAGTCGCACCTTACCCGGCACTGCCGAGCCGGGCTGTCCTGTTCCGCCCTTCGGGCTCTGTCGGTAGTGGTGCAGTTTGAACCGGGATAACTGCACCACTACCGCTCTGTCGGGAATATTCTCGCGAACCGACATCAGCCTTTATACTTGTCCACCTAGTGCTGGCTAGATCTACCAACCGGAGCTGTTCGTGAAGAAGCCACTTCTCATCCTTGCCTGTCTTGCCCTGCTCGCCACGCTTTCCGCTCAAACCGCCGCCCCTTCGAAGCAGCTTACGATTGAAGCCATCTTCGCCGACGGCGGCATCACCGGCCGCGCCCCGGAGACCATCAAGTGGAGTCCCGACGGGACCAAGGTTTCGTTCGTGCAGCGCGACGACTCCGGCGAGCACGGAGAGCTTTGGTATGTCGACACCACCACCGGCGAGAAGAAGATCCTGGTGAGCGAGAGCAAGCTGGCGCAACTTTCGCCGCCGCTCAGCAAGATCAAGGACGAGCGCGAAAAAGAGCGTGTCACGCGCTATCACGTCGCCGCCTACCTGTGGTCGCCCGACTCCAAGCACCTACTATTCGACTCGCAGGGACAACTCTGGTATTTCAATCTCGACACCGGCACCGGCGTTCAGCTCACGTCAGCAGCTGATTCCAGCGACGATCCCAAGTTTTCTCCCGACGGAAAACGCCTCGCCTACGTTCGCAAACACAACCTGTACATCCATCCCGTTTCGGACGAACTCGGCGAATACCAACTGACTCGCGACGACAGCAAGGACAAGGAGAAAGATAAAAATAAGAAGGCCGACAGTGAAGACAATATCCTGAATGGCGAAGTCGACTGGGTCTACGCCGAAGAGCTCGCCGTGCGGAGCAATTTTTTCTGGTCTCCCGAAGGACACGACATTCTCTTCCTGCAGATGGACGAGACGCGCGTCCCCACCTACCCCATCACCGACTGGATCCCGACTCATCCTCATCTCGATCAGGAAAGGTATCCCAAGGCCGGCGATCCAAACCCGGTCGTGAAGCTGGGAGTGGTGAACAGTACTGGCGGCAAGCCGCGCTGGATCAAGCTCACCGACGACGAAGACACCTACGTTCCGCGCTTCGGCTGGATTCGCGAAGGATGGGCATGGGCCGAGGTCCTCAACCGCAAGCAAGACACGATGGATCTTTACTTCATCGAAACGAAATCGGGCCGCACTCACAAAATGCTGACCGAATCGGCTCCCGATGCATGGGTGAACGTCAACGACGATTTCCGCATCCTGAAATCCGGCAACCAATTTCTCTGGACCAGCTGGCACGACGGCCACACTCACATTTATCTCTACAGCTTCAATGGGCAGGATCCGCTCGGGGCCGATGCGAAGCTCGAGCGCCAGGTCGAAAGCGGAGACTACGAAGTACTCGAAATCAGCGCCGTGGACGAAGTCTCCAGCACCGTCTTCTTTACCGCGAACAAGGGCGATGCGCGGCGCGAGCAATTGTTCTCCGCCAAGCTCGATGGCTCATCGATGCAAGCGCTTTCCACCGAAGACGGCAGCACCACCGGAGATTTCGCGGACGATGCCAAGCACTATGTCGAACGCCGCTCCAACAACTTGCAGCCGCCGCGGCTTTCGGTCTGTGCGACGAGCGCGGCCTGCCAAAAGATCTGGGAAGCTCGCAGCGTTGATGAATACGGATCCGTCGCTCCCAAGTATCTCGAGTTCAAAGCCGACGACGGCACCACCCTGTATGGTTCGCTGCTGCTGCCACCGAATGCGGATGCGAATCAGAAACTTCCATTGATCATTTACGTTTACGGCGGCCCTGCCGGCCAAACCGTAAATAGATCCTGGGGCGGAACCACTGCGCTGTTCCACCAGATGCTCGTCAAGGATGGTTTTGCGATCTTCTCGCTTGACAACCGCGGTAGCCCGAATCGGGGCAAGAAATTTTCTACCGCTCTGCGCAATCAATTTGGCGGGGTCGAATTGAAAGATCAACTCACCGCGCTCGACCAGTTGCAGTCGCAATATCCGCAACTGGATCCCGCGCGCACCGCGATCTGGGGCTGGTCGAACGGCGGCTCCATGACTCTCTATTCACTGACCCATTCCCAACGCTTCAAAGCCGGGATTTCAGTAGCGCCCGTGACCAGCCAGCGCAATTACGACTCGATCTACACCGAGCGCTACATGGGATTGCCCAAGGACAACTCCAAGGGCTACGACGATTCCATCGTGAGCGCTGCCGGAAACCTGCATGGGTCGCTCTTCCTCGTGCACGGCACGAGCGACGACAACGTACATTTTCAGAACACCATCCAGATGACCGACGCGCTGATCAAAGCCGGCAAGCCATTCCGCCTGATGGTGTATCCAAACAAAACGCACGGCATCTCCGGAGCCGATGCCCGGTCCCACCTGTTTCACATGATGGAAGATTTTTGGAATAAGGAATTGAAATAGAAGCAGCTGTGAGCGCACAGCACCGGCGGTTCGCACCAGTTCGGCAAGCCGGCTTTCACGGAGAACAAGCTAGAAGCTAAGAGCTAGCAGCTAGAAGCTGATTTATGCACCGCACCACTCTCGGCGATTTCGAATTAACGGTTGTCTCTGATGGGACATATTCGTCCGATGGTGGCGCATTCTTTGGCGTGGTTCCGAAGACGATGTGGTCGAAGAAGGTCGTGGCCGACGATCAGAACCGCATTGTCGTCGGACTGAATTCACTGCTCGTCCGCACCGGCAAAAAGAACATCCTCATCGAGACCGGCATCGGCAACAAACTTTCGGACAAACTGATCGCCGTCTACGGACAGCCTGCAAAGCTGCTCGACAATCTGCATGCTGCCGGCATCGCCCCCGAAGACATCGACATTGTCATCAACACGCACCTGCACTTCGATCACTGTGGATGGAATACGGTGCAACGCGGAGACAAATTTGTCGCCACCTTCCCCAACGCCAAGTACTACGTGCAGGAAAAAGAGTGGGACCACAGCCGCCTGCAACTCGAACGCGACGCGATCAGCTACATGAGCCCGAACTACGATCCACTCCTCGAAAACGGACAGATGGTACTCCTCAGCGGCAATCTCGAACTGTTGCCTGGAATCTCGGTGAAAGTTTTTCCCGGCCACACTGCAAATATGCAGGCGGTGATCGTCGAAAGCGGTGGCAAGAAGGCCTGCTATATCTCAGATTTGATCCCCACCAGCGCGCATCTTCATCCCACATGGGTGATGGCTTTTGATCTGTATCCACTCCAGACGATCGAAAGCCGCAAGAAGTATTACGAGGAAGCAATCCCGGAAAAATGGCTGACGGTGTTTACCCATGATCCGCAGACGCCTTGGGGATATGTCAAGCGCGACGAAAAAGGAAAGCTGGGACTGGCTAAGCTGGCGTGACTTGGGCGTGTAGCCGCTTCTCGAAGAATTCATCCACGTTTTGCAGGATCTCCGCCGCGCTCTTGGCCTCGTAGATCGCCTTCCGCAGCGCCGCTCCGCCGGGGACGCCGTGCGTGAACCAGGAGGCAAACTGTTTCATCTTGCCTTCCGATCCATGAATTTCTTCTTCCACCAGCATCTGGAAATAGGTGCGGATCATCTGGTAGCGATCGGCTTCGCTGGGCTCAACATAGGAACCGGAGCGCGCATACTCCTCGATCTGCCGGAAGATCCACGGATTCGCCGGAGCCATGCGCCCGATCATCACCGCGTCGCATCCCGTCTGCGCGACCATCGCACACGCATCTTCAGGCGACCGGATATCGCCGTTGCCGATCACCGGAATCTTCACTGCCTGTTTCACGGACGCGATCCACTCCCATCGTGCCGTGCCGCTGTAGCCCTGTTCGCGAGTGCGCGCGTGCAATGCCACTGCGCATAGGCCGCACTCTTCAGCGAGTCGAGCCAGTTCCACGCAGACGATTTCCTCATCGTTCCATCCCGCGCGGAACTTCACGGTAAACGGAATCTTCACCGCCGTCCGCACCGATTCGAAAATCTTCCGGATCAGCGGCAAGTCGCGGAGCAGGCCCGAACCGCCATTGCATTTGACGACTTTCTTCGCCGGGCATCCGAGGTTGAGGTCGATCAGATCAAAGCCCAGGCCTTCGACCATTCGTGCCGCCTCCGAAAGTACTCGCGGATCGCTTCCGAAAAGTTGTGCCGAAACCGGATGCTCGTCCTCGTAGAAATGCAGATACCGTCCCCGAATCGTGTGGTCTCGGAGTAACCCGTCCGCGGAAGTGAATTCGGTCATGATCAGCCCGCATCCGCCCAGGTTCTTGATGAACCGGCGAAAGACCGTGTCGGTGACACCCGCCATGGGGGCGAGCACGGTAGCCGGGGCGATCCTGACGCCGCCGATCTGGAAGCTGCTGGGAAACACTCCCGGTGATGCGGAGTGGCCGCCCTCGCCCGCTGCACTCGCCGGACTGTCCCAGTACTTGCTCACGGTTCTATTCTAGCTGGAGAGCAAAATCAAAGGCCCCCGCCGAGGCGGGGGCCTGATTTTGCAGGTCGGACACTCTTGTCCGACGTTGTTGCAGTTGGTCTTCAGCCAAACCCAGAGTCAACTGTGGCGGGCAAGGGTGCCCGCCCCACATTTACTTCTTCGCCGCCTCAACCTTGGCTGTTTCGGCCTTGCCGGCATCGCTTTTGGCATATTTGCGGCGGAAACGCTCGATGCGGCCGGCGGTATCCAGCAGCTTCTGCTTGCCCGTAAAGAACGGGTGGCAGGCCGAGCAAATTTCTACGCTGATGTCGCCCTTGTGGGCGGATCGGGTTACAAACGCATTTCCACAGGCGCAGTGTACGCGCACTTCGGTGTAGTTGGGATGGATCGCTGCTTTCATATACGGTTCCTTTGGCTCTAGTCGAAACTTAGATTCTACTGGAGTTGGTAAGGATTCAGCAAGCCCGCAAGCCCTTTGCTTACTGTGTTTTCCCTGCCTCCGGCTTCAAAAAGCGGTTGAACCATGCGGTCAGGCGATCCCCAATATCCTGGCGGTGCTCAGGATTTTGGATCGCATGCCCCTCATTCGGATAGACCACGAACTGCGTTTCCACTCCCAAGGTCTTGAGTGCATGCCAGTATTCCCGCGACTGCGGCGCCGGGACTTCGCCATCCCGCTCGCCGACCACAATCAGCGTGGGCGTCTTCACGTTCTTGATGAAGGTCATCGGCGAGCTTCTGGCATAAACCGCCGGATCGTCGTACACCGACGCTCCGAAATACGGGATCATCCACTGGTCAATGTCGTTTTGTCCGTAATAGCTCTGGAAATTCGAGAGTCCTGCCCCCGACACAGCCGCCTTGAAACGGTTCGTCTGCGTGATCGCCCACATGGTCATGTAGCCGCCGTAGCTCCATCCCGTGATGCCGATGCGGTCGTTGTCGATAGGCAGCGTTTTGACGACGGAGTCGACGCCAGTCAGAATGTCGCGCAGATCACCGTAGCCGAAGTCTTTCACGTTGCCCGCCGTGAATGCTTCGCCTTGTCCGAAGCTTCCGCGCGGATTCGGAAACAGAACGAAGTAGCCTTGTCTCGTGAGGCCGTAAAGCTGAGAGGAGAAGAAAGAACCCGGCCAGCCGGAGCCCGCTGCTCCCGCCGGTCCGCCATGAACAACGACCACCATCGGATAACGATTCTTGGGATCGGGATGATTCGGATCAAAGCCCACCGGGCAGGCGAGCCATCCCTGGATCGTCATTCCGTCGCTGACCCAGTGGACGCTCTTGACCTCTCCCCATTCTGGCCGGACAGCGTCGTTGACGTGGGTAGTCTGTCGCCATGCTCCCGTGGCGCCAGCCCAGACCTCAGGAGGCTTCGCGGCCGAATGCCGGACTACAGCCGAGCGCGTGCCGTCAGCCGACATTGAGATCGCCTCGTCTTTCAGGATGGATTCGGGGCCTCTCCAGACCTGGGTGATTTCCCCTGACCCAACTGCAACGCTGCCTATCCCGGAATCACCATCGATGCGGCCTGCAAGCAGGATTTTGTCCGCGGACTCCCAGGTAAGCCAACTGGGCGAGGCGGGAATCGCAGGTGTGAGGTTACGGGCGAGTCCGCCCGTGGCAGAGACCACAAAGACGTCGCCACCCGTCGATCCTTCGTCACTCATGATCCCGGCAATGAACGCGATGTTCTTCCCGTCAGGAGACCAACGCGGCACCGCGATCTGCAAGGGCGGTTTATACACGGGAGCAAGCGCTCCTCCCGATGCCGCCAGCCGGTAGAGTTGCGCCGAGTACCAGTTGGCATCGCCTTCTCCCGGAGCGGCGGTGACGGCAAACTGTTTTCCGTCCGGCGACCAGTCGAATTCGTACACATACATATCCGCCGGTGAAATCTGTTGCACGGCGCCGGTGCCAACATCCACGACAGCCAGGCGTTGCTCGTAAATTTTCGATTCGATCACGCCCACTTCTGGCGTCATCGCCTCCAGCGGCCCCGGTTTGCGCGGAGCATTCTCAGTAAAGAGGAATGCAACTTTCTTCCCGTCGGGCGAGAACACGGGATTCGCGAGCGCACCCTTCACGCCGGTGAGCTTGCGAAGCGACTTTCCATCCGGGCTGGCGATGCAGACTTGCATCTGTTCGGCAGCCTGGCACAGGAACGTAAGCATCTTGCTGTCCGCCGACCACGCCACTCCCTCGGTTGCAGATTTCGCGAAATCACCAGTGTTGATTCGAACCGGGTTCGCCCCGGACTTTTCGAGTTCCTGCACGTACAGGCCGGCGCCCGCATCCGGAGAGGAGTCACGGTCCGCCGGGCCGATCCAGGCCACGCGCTTGCCGTCGGGCGAGATGGCGGCCTGATCGAAGTTGCGAACCTTAGTTTCGGCCGCGGTGGGAATCGCAAAAACTACGGAAAGAAGTACGGGGAGGAGGAGCTTGCATCTCGGAGTCATCTGCCCGAGAAGATATCACTAGGAACGATTCATCGGCTAGCCGAGGGCAGAGCCGACTTGGCGTGCGCCGCCGATTTCTTCCATTGGCTGAAGCCATACCAAACTCCGACGATCAAAAAACCGGCAGCTTGCACTGCGAATATATTCCAATGATAGGGAAATTGATTAATGTAGTGATCGGTGAAGTAGTCGAACGCGGTAATTGCAGCGAGCCAAGGACAGGCAAACAGCAAGTACCCAGAAACGAGGATGTACTCCCCTGCCGTTCTCCCCTCAAGCGCCATACGTAACTCCCGTTCCCTTCGAGGGAAGAAATGAAAGGGGAACGAAATGGGGAGTGAAATACCAAATGGTCGCAGGATGGCTATCATCGCCAACTGCCAAAGGAAGTAGACTCCAGGCAAACTGAGGAACACTGCGGTGCCAAGGAGGGATCTCATCTCATGACCACATTCAGTGGGATTTTAGGCCTTTGAGGCTCGGTTTGACAAAGCCACGCCGTCCTGCCCCCTTAAGACCTAACACCTGAGACCTGCTGTTAAAAAACGGCAGGACCGACCTCCTGCCGTCTCACACGCGCGAAATTACGGGGCCCTTACTTGCCTTTGTTGACTGCTTTCTTGAGTTCGTTTCCAGGGGTGAACTTTGCAACTCTGCGAGCGGCGATCTTAATGGTCGCTCCGGTTTGCGGGTTCCGGCCATTACGTGCCTTGCGTTGCGAGACGGAAAACGTACCGAATCCGATCAAGGCTACCCGGTCCCCTTTCTTAAGGGCAGCGGTTACGCTGTCCACGGCGGTATCGATCGCGGTCGTGGCCGTTGCTTTCGAAATACTGCAGGCCCCGGCGATACGGTCAACCAGATCAGCTTTATTCATGCTCTCTCCTGACGAAGTGTTTCCGTTCCGGCATCAGACACCGGGGAAGTCAGGCATCTGTTTTTGGAACGCGGGAGCCATTCTCTACCCTATTGGTTGAATGTCAATGGCAAACACGTGCCAGATGCCGCGTTTCGCGAATCCTTGAACCTTGGTTATAACCTCAGCCGATCGATCAAAGTCACTTTTTTCCGACGTTCTCCACAATCCTTTCCTCTCCTCCACAGGTTCTACACAGGTAAAGACCTTATTAACGTTGTCGTCACGGTCGAGTCCGTTGCACAGTAAAAGAAGCGAGAACCAAACAGGCACGCCAGCAGGGAATCAATGAGTCCGCACCTTGGCTCACACAACCGGAAAGCTTAAGATCAAGAGATCAGAGATTGAAAGAGAAGTTGCCCGTCCCATGAAATCCGTCATCGAAGTTTGTCCCAAATGCGCTGGCTCCGGATGGAAGGTCGTCCCCGACGATCCTGAACACGGCGTCACGCGCTGCGATTGCCAGCTGCGCGCTCGCGCCGATGCCATGGTCTCCGCGGCCCGCATCCCGAAACGCTATGAACATTGCGAACTCTCGAACTTCGAGTTTGAAGGATCGCAACTTCACCTCGCGCCCGCCCGCATGGCCGCATGCCGCTTCGTCGAGGAGTATCCGGTCGACAAAACAGGACTCATGCTGGTTGGCACGATCGGCACCGGGAAAACGCATCTGGCCGTTGGGATCGCGAAAGCGTTGATCCGCGAAAAGGGCATTGCCTGCCTCTTCTACGACTATCGCGAGTTGCTCAAGGAAATTCAGAATTCCTACAACGCGTCGGTGCAAACCACCGAACTCGCGCTGTTGCGTCCCGTGTTTGAGGCCGAAGTGCTCATCCTGGACGAACTCGGCGCCGTTCGCCCCACCGAATGGGTTTGGGATACGGTGAGCCTGATCCTGAACACTCGCTACAACGACAATCGTACGACCATCATCACCACCAACTTCTCTGACGATCCTGCCGCTGCTGTGGCCCGTACTCTGTCACCCGCCCGTGCCAACCGCGACGAAACTCTCGGTGACCGTATCGGAGAACGCATGCGCTCCCGCCTGCACGAAATGTGCCGCATCGTCCGCATGGACGGCGCCGATTTCCGCCAGAAGTTGCGCAGCGCCAGCTTCGGATGAACGTGGCACCAGTTACAGTGCCAGCTGTGTGCACAGCACTCCCAATAAATTGTCATCCTGAGCGAAGCGAAGGACCTGCTGTTCTTTCCCTGCACAGGCCAACAGATCCCTCGCTTCGCTCGGGATGACAGTTTGAAAAAGTGGCCGTCTGACTTCTGCCTTCTGCAATTCCACTCTACAATCGGCTGGTGCTGACGGAGCGCCTCGACTTCCATCCCGAGCATGATGCGGAACTGTTTGCGTCCGTCCCCGCATCCCCTGCCGTATTTATGCTCCACGGCGTCGAGGGCACCGAGCCGTATGTCAGCAAGACCGCCAATCTGCGCCGTCGCTTGCAGCGTTTACTCTCCGCTCCCGAAGAGCGCACCAAGCGCCTGAACCTGCGCGATCGTGTTCGCTCGATCGAATACAGTCCCACCGGATCGGATTTCGAATCCGGGTTCCTGCTTTATCGAGTGCTGCGCACTGCGTTCCCCAAGACCTACGAAAACCGGCTCAGGCTGCGTTTCCCCCCACTGGTCAAACTGCATCTCGAAAACGAATACCCGCGAGCCTCGATCACGACCCGCCTTGGCCGTCTGCCCGGCAAGAATGTCTATTACGGTCCATTTTTCTCACGAGTGGCGGCAGAAAAATTTCTAAACGATGCGCTCGACTTTTTCAAGATGCGCCGCTGTGTCGACGATCTGAATCCTGATCCGAAGTTTCCCGGCTGCGTGTATTCCGAGATGAAGATGTGCCTTGCCCCCTGCTTCAAGGGCTGCACGGATGATGAGTACCGCGCCGAAGTGGTGCAGGTAGAAACTTTTCTGGATTCGCAAGGCGAATCCCTGAAGCGACAGCTCGGCATTGAGCGCGACGAGGCGTCAACCAGGCTGGAGTTCGAAGGCGCCGCTGCTTTGCATGCCCGCCTCGACAAGCTGACACCTGTGCTGCAGCAATTGCCCGAAGCGGTTCGACGCATCGACCAGATGCACGCCCTGATCGTGCAGCGTTCGTTCCAGCCTGAGAGTGTCACGTTTTTTCGAGTGGACGCAGGCGCGATCGCAGGACCGCTTGAGTTTGCGATTTCCTCTGCCGAGCACACCAAATCACAATCCATGGAAGCGCGTATTCAATCCGCACTCGCCACCTTACCGATGGCAGAACTGGACAGCGTCACCGAACGCATGGAACATCTCGCGATCCTGAAGCGCTGGTATTACCGGGGCAGCCGCGTGGGCGAGATATTCTTCGCCGACGCGAATCACGATCTGCCCATGCGCCGGATCGTCCGCGGAATCGCACGCGTGTATCGCGGTGAAGCGCCGGAAGTCCCCACTCTTGCAACGCCAGCCGTTCCCGCTCAATCTAATAGCAACAGCAAAGAGGAATCATGAAGAAGAAAACTGCTCTGAAGAAGATGAAGACCAACGCCAAGAAAAAAGTTGCCGCGCGGAAGGTTTTGAAGCCGTCGGATACACGCGATCACGCCCTGCGCGCTCACCTTCTCTACCTGCTTCGCGACGGTGGTGCGCATGCCGGATTCGATGCCACCATGGGTGATTGGCCCGCGCAGCTGGCGGGCGTGAAAGTGGCGAACTTCCCGCACACCGCGTGGATGCTGCTCGAACACATGCGCATCGCGCAACATGACATCCTGGAATTCAGCCGCACTGCCAAGCATGTCTCGCCACCGTGGCCCGAGGGATATTGGCCCACGGCCGAAGCGCCGCCCAGCGAAAAGGCCTGGCAGGAAAGCATGGCCGCCTTCAAGAAGGATCTGCGGGCTGTCGAATTGCTGGTCGCGAATCCAAAGACAGACTTGTACGCGAAGCTACCGTGGGGCGACGGGCAAACCGTACTTCGGGAAGCGCTGCTGGTTGCCGATCACAATGCCTATCACCTCGGACAACTCGTGATGCTGCGAAAAAGCATTGGAATCTGAGAAACGTACGCGGGTTGGCGCGAGTCTGACCTCAGCGGCTTAAGCCGGATCACACGTAAGACTGTTACCGCAGCGGTGAACCGCTGCGCCACCCAAAAACAACGAGGTCAAGCGCTCCGCTGCGCATCGATTTCGTCTCGTCCGCGGTCGCTCGCGCGCTTGCGAAACACGACGCGGACGCCATCCCGCCAGTGCTCGTCGATGCCAAACAATTCCCACTCAATCTCCGGTGACAGGTAGCGCAGGATCGTGTCCGTTGCCGGATGCACATGGAGCGCGGGAGCAACCATGAACAGCAGCGGTTTCCGGTCGGATATTTCAACGCCGGGGAAGTATCCGAACTTGCGAAATTCTCCGCGTTCCTGATGCCACGCGACGCGCGACCAGTAGTCCACGCCCTGCAAGGGCAGATGAACATCTTCATCGGCCTTCAGTTCCACCACCGCCAGCCGGTTCTCGCGAGTCAGCCCGAGGACATCGATCATGGCGCGGTCCGCCGCCGAGAATGCGGGCACCTGGGAATAGACACAGTCCGTTCGCAGGCGCCCATCCAGCGTTTCCAGCTTGTTGAACACCAGCGACTCCAGCCAGCGCTCCGGATGCATCCGCCACAGCGGGTGCGGCTTCGGCCCATCTTTGTGCCGGATCGACGCAGCCAGCCGCAACAGTTCAACGAACTGCGCTTCGTTGTTTTCATCAAGAACGCGTTCTTCCGCTCCGATCCCAAACGCAATTTCCTGTCTACTTTGAAACGTTCGTGGATCATGCGCCACCCGCGCCTGGGCAAACTCCAGTCCTCGCAAACGAAACGAAATCAGTGCAGAGGAGAGCACTGCCACATCGCATTGCGGAAGAATGCCGCGTATCCGGGCGATGGACTCGGCAAAACGTTCGCGCGGTGCCTGGTCGTCGGTCGCGCGTACGAGCCGGGTCGCTAGATTGCCGCTCGCAGTGACCTCTGCCTGGTTTAGCGCATCCTCGCGCTCGTCGAATTCATACAACTGCCACTTCGCGGCCGCGGGATGCAAGTGAGCCATCCGCTGCTGCGTCAAGACCGCTGTCCCCTTCGGTAGGATGATCACCAGTCCCTCGACCACTCGCCGATCCTGTTGCGCGATCCGGCAATAGTCGAGCCAGAGCAAGCCACAGGTCAGAGCGCCATCGATCGTCGTCTGCGTCTCCTGCGCATTGACTCCCACAACCGCCAGGGCACTTTGCCCTTGCTGCAAGACTCCGCGGAGATACGCCGGACCGAAAGAACGATGCAGATCCATGTTGGTGGTGAGCCGGGCCACCTTCCAGGCAGGAAAATTCCGTTCCAGCGCACGCTGCACGACCGCAGCGTACGCTACCCGCGCTGTCTGGCGCGCCGCCGTGGAGCGCTGATCGCGGTCGCGATAGAAATCGAGCTTGGTGGGACGGCTCTGCCCAATGCGCTGTACTTGCAGCCGCAAGGTCGTTCCCTTCAACTCCGCGTCCAGCACCCGCCGCACGACGTTGCGTTCGTTCGACCACAAATGCAGCAGACATTTGTTGTGTTCGCCGGAGATGGAATATTTCGAATTCGCCAGATCGAAAGCGACGGCCCCGTCTTCGATCACCAACGCGGCCTGCGCTCCAGCCAGAAAATCGGAAACCATTTTGCCCAGTGACTCAGGGGTCATGACGCCCGATTGTGAATGCCTCCCGCGCTCCCGTCTGTGATTAGTGAACTGTCCGATTGGTCGAATCGAGGATGCTCCAGGAGTCTTTGAAGATAACGAGGTGCCGTTTCGGGACTGGGTTACTTCTGCAATCTCACTTTTGACTCTGCAATCTCGCTCCCTCCCCTCGTGGGATAATGGATTAGCGCTGGCCGAGTCCTTTCCCGGCAGAGGGGCATCAAAACTACGTGACGGAAAATAAGAAACATTTCTTCTTCGAACATTACGGCCTTTCGAATCAAGACCTTGAAAAGTATCTGGCAGCCGCCCTCTCGGCTGGCGGCGACTACGCCGACATCTATTTCGAATACCTGTCCTCCACTTCCTTGAGCGTGGACGAGTCCATGGTCAAGTCGGCCTCGCAGGGAATTTCGGCGGGTTGCGGCGTCCGTGTCGTTTCCGGTGAGCGCACCGGATATGCCTACACCGACGATCTGACTCCCGCGCGAATTTTGCACGCCGCTCGCACTGCCGCACTGATCGCGAGCGCGCCCGCGAAAACGACCGTGACCGGATTCCAGCAGAAGCCCGCGCGCAGCCTGTATCCCGTAACGCTGCCTTCGGTCGACGCAGAGATTACCGCGAAGGTTGAATTACTCATGCGCGCAGACCGCACCGCTCGCGCATTTGATTCGCGCATTAAGGAAGTACGCGCCAGCTACGCAGACGAACTCCGCACGATTTTGATCGTTGGCTCTGACGGGACGTTTGCCGAAGACTCGCAGCCGCTCGCGCGCATGAACGTTTCCTGTATCGCAAAGACCGAAACCGTTTCCGGGCGCGGCACTTCCGGCGGTGGCGGGCGCATTGCCCTCGACTTCTTCATGGGCGAAAAGAATCCCGAGCACTTCGCGAAAGAAGCGTCGCGCCAGGCGATTCTCCAACTCGATGCCCGCGAAGCTCCTGCCGGAGACATGGAAGTCGTCCTCGGTCCGGGATGGCCCGGCGTCCTGTTGCATGAAGCTGTAGGCCACGGTCTGGAAGCCGACTTCAATCGCAAGAAGACATCAGCGTTCGCTGGATTGATCGGCAAACGCGTCGCCAGCGAGAAATGCACCGTCGTCGATAACGGCACCATGCCCTGGCGTCGTGGATCGCTCAATGTCGACGATGAAGGCCAGCCCACGCAGGAAACCGTGCTCATCGAAAACGGAATACTGAAGGGCTACCTGAGCGACAAGCTTTCCTCGAAGCTAATGGGGCTCGCCGACACCGGTAATGGACGGCGCGAGAGTTACGCTCACATCCCCATGCCCCGCATGACCAACACCTACATGCTGGCTGGACAGGACAATCCCGAAGACATCATCCGCTCGGTGAAGAACGGCATTTACGCGGTGAACTTCGGCGGCGGCCAGGTGGATATCACCAACGGCAAGTTCGTATTTTCCGCATCGGAAGCCTATCTGATTGAAAACGGCCAGGTCACTGCGCCCATTAAAGGTGCAACTCTGATCGGCAACGGCCCCGATGTTCTCACTCGCGTTTCGATGGTCGGCAACGATCTGAAACTCGACGAAGGCGTCGGCACCTGCGGTAAAGATGGACAGGCGGTGCCGGTAGGCGTCGGCATTCCGACCTTAAAGGTAGATCGCCTTACCGTTGGCGGAACCGCGCGCCGCGAAACCGGCGGCTACATGCAGTAGGGCTATTAAGGCTAGAGGTCAGATTTCAGAGGTTAAGATCTCAGATTGCAGAACTTGGAAGGCAGATCGACGAAACAGAACCTTCCTGCGACAACGAAGCAGCCGCGAAGCGGCGGTATGTGAAAGCCCGGCACGGTAGTGCCGGGTAGTTCAGCCATGAAATAGAGTCCCGACAGGGACGGTACGATTCGGATTTCCCCATACATGACAACGACGTTAGGAACAACGCAACAAGCCACCGATCTCAAATCCCTCGCGACCGATGTGGTTCGCCGCGCTATGCAAGGCGGCGCTACGGCCGCAGAGTGTGTAGCCCGCGAGGGCGATGAATTCTCCACCGTCGTCCGCCTCGGCCAGGTAGAGACTCTCAAGGAAGCGGGATCCCGATCCGTCGGCGTGCGTGTCTTCTTCGGACAACGCGCTGCCTCGACCTACTCCAGCGATTTCTCGCCCGCCGGCATTGAGCGCATGTTGAAGTCGGCTCTCGAACTGGCAAAGATCACTTCCGAGGATCCATTCTCGGGCATTCCCGAAGCTGGCAAACTCGGATCACTCCCCGGCGACCTCGATCTCTATCACGAAGATGTCTACTCACTCGCCGGCGCCGAACGCATCGACTATGCCCGCCGCGCTGAAAAGGCCGCGCTCGATAGCGATCCACGAATCAAGAATTCCGAGGGCGGATCCTTCGACGCCGCCACCGGACGAAAGGTCCTCGCGAACTCGCACGGCTTCGTCGGCGAGTATCAGCGGTCCTATTGCTCCGTCTCCGCCGTGCCTATTGCACAGGACGACGCCGGCAACATGCAGCGCGACTACTGGTACTCCGTGGCACGCAGCCTCGCGAAACTCGATCCCGCCGAGCAGGTCGGAAAAGAAGCGGCCCGCCGGACTCTCCGCAGACTGGGGGCTCGCAAGGCCAAGACCGCGCACGTCCCTGTCATTCTCGACCCGATGGTGGCGACCTCGATGTTGGAACACATCTTTGAAGGCGTGAACGGGGATTCCGTCTACCGCGGCGCATCGTTTCTAGCCGGAAAGCTCGGCGAGCAGATCGCCGGCGGCAACATCACCGTCATCGACGACGGCACCATTGTCGGCGGCTTTGGAACCTCGCCCTTCGATGGCGAAGGTATTCCCACGCGCCGCACTGTCGTCATTGAAAACGGAATTCTGAAGTCCTACTTGCTGAACACCTACACCGCCAAGAAACTCGGCCTGGAGACGACTGCGAACGCGTCCCGTGGACTCGCCGGCACGCCCGGCATCGGCCCCGGCAACTATTTTCTGCAGGCGGGAAAAAAATCACCGGAGCAGATCATCGGCGACATCAAAGACGGTCTCTATGTCACCGAATTCCTCGGCATGGGAGTGAACCTGGTCACCGGCGACTACTCGCGCGGCGCGTCCGGCCAGTGGATCGTCAACGGCGAACTCGCCTATCCCGTCGAAGAGATTACCGTCGCGGGAAATTTGAAAGACATCTTCAAGAACATCTCGGAGATCGGCAGCGACCTGGAATTCCGCGGCAGCGTGGCCTCACCGACAATCCGCATCGACGGCCTGACTGTGGGCGGAGAGTAGGCGCCTTGGTTTCTACGGAAGCAAAATAGCAGCGTCAAACAATTCATTTCCGAAGGGCATATTGCTCCATTTTTCCAGAGAGGCTGCCAGTTTGCTCTTGACCTCGGGTTTTCTAAGCCATTCGACGAGCTGTCGCCATTGTTCTTTCCGGCCGGCCCAATAGCCACCATCAGGCCGCGGCGCATTCGGAACACCGTCCCACACGATCATCCGAGCCAGATTCCGATGCGCATTCTCCGATGGAGCGATCAGCCAATGATCAAGATAGACTGACAAGTCATTTTCTGCCTGAGCAAAAGCCCCGAGCCAGCGGTACGGACCGTCCGTTAGTTCTTCCGGGGCGGTTTCTAACACGGCATTCCATACGGCGCATGTGTAGCTCGAAATCGCATTTTGTTCACATTGCGGCCACGTGCGCCAACTAGTAGAACCGCAGGACACATAGACTAACTTGACGAATACGCTCTCCGGATCGACAAAATCTCTCCGCGATTCGTCCGCCTTGGTTAGCAAATCAAGTATGCGTGGCAGAAAATGCTTGAAACCATTTTCGTCCCCCCAAGTGTACAAAGCATCCATCGAATACCTGAACAGGTCTTCGGAACTGAGTTTGCGGAGCAACTTGGAACGAAGGCGCTGATCATCTTGCGATGAATGGCAACAGGGACAAGGCTGAGTGCCGGACTGGAGCCGGTAGCTCTCGAACACCCGGTAAAGATTCTCGATTGCAGTAGAGAGTTCCGGAGTTTGCAGCATTCGACTATATTATCTGCTCGTCTGACGCTTTCGAATGCCGACAGTCAGTTCACCAACTGCACGACCACGTTCGAGATTTTGGGATTGAACTTTGCATTCCCCATGTAACTCGCCGTGACATTGTGGCTGCCCTTCGCGAGTGCTGACGTTGTCAAGGACGCTTGTCCTTGGCTGAGCTTCACGCGGCCCAGTGTGGTACTTCCATCCTTGAACACGACCGTTCCGGCAGGCAGGGGCGTCTGTACGACGCTGCCTTGCACGGAAACCGTGAAGGTTACCGAATCACCGGAATTCGACGGATTCTTGGAACTGTTCAGCACTACCAGTGTCCCTGCAGCGTTCAACAGGACGCTGACCGTACCATCGCCAAAGTTAGCGACCGCCAAATCGGGCGCGTCATCCCGATTGAAATCCGTCACCGCTACCTGGGCGGGTTGACCGCCAGCCACGAAGCTTTTGGCTGCGCGGAAGTGTCCTTTCCCGTCGCCAGGAAATGCGCTGACAGCATTGGAGCCGAACTGGGATACCGCCAGGTCGGTTTTCTTGTCTGCGTTGAAGTCCGCAGTCACCAATGCATCGGGCGCAACAAGGTTGAATAGCAATGAGCCATCGGCAAATGTTCCATCACCATTTCCAATTAGAATCTTTACGAAACTGCCCAATCCATCGGAAACGGCCAGGTCAAGCTTCTGGTCACCATTGAAGTCGCTCGCCACGATCCCAATCGGCTGGTTGAATCCACTATAGATTTGGGGCGCCTGAAACGTTCCGTTGCCGTTGCCGAGCAGCACGGCGACGGATGGCCCGAAGGGAACGGTCACAGCCACGTCAAGGTTATGGTCCCCATTGAAATCGCCCACTGCAACGCTGAAACCGCTCGCGGGCTCTAACTCGCCATCAACAAATTTGCCTTTGCCGTCGCCGGTCAAGACTTCGCCGTTACCATTTCCGCCCGCGTAGATATCAAGATTGCCGTCTTTATTGAAATCCCCGACGCCCGGAAAAATCGAACTTCCCGCAGCCTCGGTTTTGAAGTAGACCGGATTCTTGAAAGTACCATCGCTTTTTCCCAGTAATAGCGCGAGACCATTGCCATTGGTATCTCCACCCACGATGGCCAAATCCAGTTTGCCGTCCTTATTGAAATCGGCGGCGGCGATAAAGCCGCTCACATAAAAAGTCAGCGTGTAGATTTTCGGATCGCCAAACCTTCCGTCTCCCGCTCCAAGAAAGACGGCCACGGTGTTGAAGTTATTCCCAACCGCGAGATCGGGAAAACCGTCGCCATTGAAATCCCCGGTTGCAATATGACCGGACTGCGTCATCCCGCTGGGGAAGGTATGAGCGGAAGCGAACTTGATGGGTCGCGCAAACGAAGTTACCGCAAGTGGAACGACTAGAAGGGTTACCAGGAGTAAGTGGCGATCACGCATAACTACCTCCACGAATCGGGTAACTAGAGTATCTCTAACCGTTCGCGGAAGCAATTACACCTTGGAGCTGAGGAATTGCGAAGGCCCGCGCCTTACTCTATCGACTCCAGGGCCGTGGCAATCGATGCGTCTTGATGCGGGAACACGGTTCGCAAATCGAGCAAGACGCGACCCTCTTCCACGCGGGCGATAATTGGTGGATCATAAGCTCGCAGGCGCGCGCAGAGTTCGTCCGCGCTCAGCTTGGAATGCGTGATTGAGAGCAGGCGCGTTGGTAGAACGGCCGATGGCGCAGCGCCTCCACCGATGATCGACTCCCCGTCGCGAGTCTCCACGTTGAGGGTCGACGTTTGGATCGCAGCTTTTAGCGCATCGGCTCGCCGGGCAATCTCATCCTTCGAGAGACGCATCATGCGCAGAGCGGGCACACTGTCGTGATCATGTTTGACGTACGCCAGCAAAGTTGTTTCGAGCGCTGCGTAAGTAAGCTTATCGACACGCAGTGCACGGAACAGCGAATTCGACCTCATGCGAGCGACTAAATCGGCACGGCCGCTAATCAGGCCTGCCTGGGGACCTCCCAGCAACTTATCTCCGCTGTAGGTGATGACATCGACGCCGGCGCGCAGGCTGTCCAGCACGCCTGGTTCGCCGGTGACGCCGACCGAACGCAAGTCGAAGAGCGCGCCGCTGCCAAGGTCTTCCAACAGGGGAATATTCTTGCGGCGAGCGAGGGCCACCAATTCTTCAAGTGCAGGTTGTTCGGTGAAGCCTGAGATTTCAAAATTCGATCGGTGAACGCGGAGCAGGACCCGAGTGCGGTCGTTGATGGCGCGTTCGTAGTCGGCAACGCGCGTGCGGTTGGTGGTGCCAACCTCGCGCAAAGTCGCCAGCGATTTCGACATGACATCGGGAATACGGAATGATCCGCCGATTTCGACCAGTTCGCCGCGCGACACGATTACCTCGCCGCCTTCCGCCAGCGAATTCAGCGCCAGCAGGACCGCGGCGGCATTGTTGTTGACGACGATGGTCGATACTGGGGCGACCATTGCTTCCCCGACATTTTCTGCCAGAAGTTTTTGAAAGAGCCGCTCGACGTGGACATCGCGTTTGCCTCGCTCGCCGGTAGCAAGTTCAAATTCCAGATTTGAGTATGAAGAGGCCGTTTCGCGGATGTGATCGAATACGGAAGACGCAAGCGGAGCGCGTCCAAGATTTGTATGCAGAATGACGCCCGTGGCATTGATCACGGGACGCAGGGAATATCCCAGCGATTGCCGGATCTGGGACTCGATCGCTGCGTAAAGTCCGCCCAGAGCCAGGTCGAGCGATTTTTCATCCAGCCGCTGCGCTCCAATTTCCTGGCGCAGACGGGCAAGCACGGCGCGGATACTTTCCGTGACGGCGGTGTGGCCATCCCGTTCTGCCAGGGCCAGAATTCGCTGGTCACGAAGGAGTTCGTCCGTCGAGGGGAGCTTCTGAAACAGGGCCGAGTTTAGAGTTGGGGACACTGAGGGCGATTATGCCACACGCAGCGGCTCTTCTGACCGCCGGCCGCCAGCGGGCGGGGGCGCCCGCTCCACACTGGCTACAGGGTGTGCATGTAGGCGAGTAAGTCCTTGAGTTGCTGATCACTCATGACGCGGCCAAAGCCTTCCATCTTGCTGCGGCCGAATTTGACGATGTCGCTTACGCGGTCATCGTTCGCAGGCAGTCCGCTGAGCGGCAGATATTGCTGCTTGAAGACGCCTTTTAAGGGAGGGCCTTTCTTGCCGCGCGAGGAATAAGGCTCGTGGCAGCGGTCGCAGTAGTTGTCATAGATCTTGCGACCCTCGGCCTGTTGCGGATTGAGCCCGAGTTCGGCATCGGACTTGCGCCGCTCGGCATCACACGCGGTCAGGATCGAGAGGCCCAGAAAAATCAGGCCAGCACACACGCACAGAATAGAGCGATGGATGAAAGTCATAAGGATCGAAACCTGAAGCCGCACGCGAATCGCGGTCAAAAGTAGGATAATACGGATGCTATGCCAGTGGCCGTGAAACGTGTTTACGAAGCGCCGGCTGCGTCCGATGGAGTGCGCATCCTGGTCGATCGCCTCTGGCCCCGCGGTCTGACCAAAGATGCCGCCGCGGTCAAACTCTGGCTACGCGACCTCGCCCCTTCGACGGAATTGCGCGAGTGGTTTCATGCGAATCCTGAAGCGTGGCGAATGTTCCGCCGGCGGTACCTCAAAGAACTGGTTTCGGAGGAAGCTGGGGCAGCGCTGGATAAACTCTACGCGGCCGCAACTTCCGCGAAAAAACTGACGCTCGTCTATGCATCCCGGAATGAAGAACGCAACAACGCGACCGTACTGAAAGAACTTCTGGAGGGCGGACGGAAACCTCCATCCAGCGTCGGTCCTGCTGCGGCGGGACGTGGCCGGATTCGGAAGGCAAAAAAGCAGTAGACCAGTTCTCAGTTCCCGGTTCTCAGTTCTCAGTGATACAAGATCGTGTCCTTGGACGCTGTGCCTACGCCGCCAGTGAGAACTGACTATAATTTCTCGTCATGCCCCCGGCTGCCATCCTGAAAAAGATTGAAGCTCTACGCGACAAGATCCGGCATCACGAATACCGTTACTACGTTCTTGACGATCCCGAAGTCACGGATGCGGAATTCGATAAGTTCATCAATGAGCTGAAGAAAATCGAAGCCGAGCATCCGGAGTTGATCACGCCCGACTCGCCCACGCAGCGCGTCGGCGGCAAGCCACGCGAGGGTTTCGTCAAAGCGAGGCATTCTTCGCCGATGCTCTCACTCGACAATGCTTATAACGAGGACGAGCTGCGTGACTGGGAGCGCAGGGTACACGAACTCAGTGGACGCACCGACGTCGAATACATGTGCGAGCTGAAGCTCGACGGGATGTCGCTGGCGCTGCACTATCAAGCAGGACAGCTTGCGCAAGGCATTACTCGCGGCGATGGCAGTACCGGGGAGGATGTCACCGCGAACATCCGCACGGTGCGCTCGATTCCGCTTTCGATTGCGAAGGAAAAACTAAAGAAGGCCGGCATCCCCGAAGATTTCGAAACTCGCGGCGAGATGCTGATGCCGGTCGCTGCTTTCCGCAAACTAAACCAGGAGCGCGAGCAGCAGGGGCTGGCGACGTTTGCCAATCCACGCAACTTCACTGCGGGAACGGTGCGTCAGCTCGAGCCTAGCGTCACCGCGTCACGCCGTCTCGACTATTTTCCCTACATGCTGCTGCAGGAGGGCCGCACGTATTTCGACCGCCACTCCAAGACGATGGACGCGCTCGAAGCCGCCGGCTTCAAGGTGAATACAAATCGGAAGCTGGCAAAGAATCTCGACGAAGTCTGGAAATTCATTCAGGGCTGGGAAGAGAAGCGCGAGTCATTGCCCTATGAAATCGATGGGATCGTCATCAAGGTCGATCGCACTGCGCTGCAACAAAGCCTGGGCTTCACGGGCAAAGCTCCGCGTTGGGCGATTGCCTATAAGTACCAGGCTCGCGGGGGCGTCACGCAGATTGAAGATATCGTTCCGCAGGTCGGACGCACCGGAAAACTGACTCCGGTGGCATGGCTTAAGCCGATCCCGATTGGAGGCACCACGGTTTCGCGCGCGACGCTGCACAACATGGATGAGATCGACCGGCTCGGGGTGAAAATCGGCGACTGGGTGGAAGTCGAGCGCGGCGGCGATGTGATTCCCAAGGTCGTAAAGGTCGTCGATGACAAGGAACATCCGCGCGGACGCAAGAATTTCGAGATGCCCGAGCACTGCCCGGTGTGCGACGGCAAAGTAGTGCGGACGGAGGGCGAAGCCGACCATCGCTGCGTGAATGCGAATTGCCCGGCGAAACTGCAAGGGACGATTCTGCATTTCGCGTCGCGGCATGTCATGAACATCGATGGCCTCGGCGACGCGCTCGTTAATCAACTGAGCGCCGCCGGACTGGTACACAAAGTCTCCGACCTATACCGGTTGACAAAAGACGATCTACTGAAACTGGAGCGGATGGGTGATAAATCGGCGCAGAACATTCTGGATGAGATCGCAAAGTCGAAGAGTGCGCCGCTGGAACGTGTGATCTACGGCCTCGGAATCCGGTTCGTTGGCGAACGCACCGCGCAGTTTCTCGCCGAACATTTCGGATCGCTCGACGCCATCATGAAGGCGTCCGCGGATGAACTGCAGGAAGTGAACGAAGTCGGGCCGCGCATCGCCGAGAGTATTGCTGAATTCTTCAGCGACGAACACAATCGCCAACTGGTGAACGATCTGCGCAAGGCGGGTCTCACGCTCACTGGACAGAAGAAGGAAAAGGGCACGCAGTTGGCTGGCAAGACCTTCGTTCTGACGGGGACGCTGGCGCGCCATTCCCGCGATGAAGCGAAGATGAAGATCGAAGACGCCGGCGGCCGCGTGTCGGGGTCGGTGAGTAAGAAGACGGACTACGTTGTCGCCGGCAGCGATGCAGGATCAAAGCTCGATAAGGCGCGGGAACTTGGCGTGGCAGTGATCGATGAAGACGAGATGGAGGCGCTATTGAGCGCCCCGCCTCGGGGATAGGAAATGCCGGCGAGTCGCCGGCGCTACGTTTACTTCTTGGCCGACGGCGGTGTGACGCCGTTCAGGCGCAGGTACATGGCCTGTGCGCCGTAGTGATCCGACCAACTGCTGGCCAGGCCGAGGGCCACCCGCGCATGCGTGACTTTTTGACCGAAGGCTTCGGTCATGTCACCGAGTTTGGAGTCGTCCATTTTCGCAAGCGCATCGGAGCAAAAATCGAACGACGCTTTTGTTGCGGACAGAAGCTTGTCCTTGGCGTCGGTTTCCTTGGCTTCGTCGACCTTGGGAGCGGGGACATCGGAAACTTTGCTGCAGAAGGTGTAGTTGGCCTCGATGATGTGCGCGACCAGGTGTCCGTACGTCATCTGGTCAGGAGTGGGTTTGTAGTTGAACTTGTCGGCGGGCATGGCTTCCACAGCTGCGACGATATTTTTTTGGCGTCCAGTGAGGCCTTCGCGCAGAGCGGTGCTGACCGGATTTTTGACTTGGCCGAAAGCGGTGGCAGCTGCGATCAATACTAGGGCGGAAATCCAACCAGTTTTCTTCATAGAATCCTCCGATGGGCCGGGACAGGATAACGCGGGCGAGGGCGCCCGCGCCACATGGGCTATTTGCCGGCGACGATTTCTAATACGATTTCGATTACGTCCTTCACCTTCACTGCTCCACCGGCAATGCTTACTGGAGCAATTCCAAAATCCGTCTGTTTGAGTCTTACCGATCCGGTGTATCGGCCGTTAGACTCGGCAATCGGGAACTCGATAGCATGTGTCGTTCCATGGAGGGTGAGATCGCCCTTCACCTGGTAGCGGCCGCCGTCCTGCGGCGTGATGGAAGTTGAGGCGAAACGTATCTCGGGAAACTTCTGGACGTCGAGCACTTTCTCGCTCTTCATGGTCTGCTCGATTTCGGCGCGCTCGGATTCCTTGACACCTTCGTCGATGACCTTCATGTCTTTCGTGTTGAGTGTCAACGAGATGGTTCGCTTTTGTGCGTCCATGCGGCTGGTAGCGAGCGGCGCCTGAATCGTATGGTTATGGGCAAAGGCTGAGAACAATCCTGATTTCTCCACTTTCACCGTGATGCTTGAGCGCGCATGGTCAATGTCAACCGCCTGCGCGCCAGCGAAGTGGCACGCCATGGCTACTACTACACCGCAGATGAAATTTCGCATGATGGCTAAGTCTATTCTCATTGGACGGCACCTCTGACCAGTTGGATGCATCTACCTGACATAGGCTTGATGACACTCTTCCCACGCCTTAGACTTGAAACATGCATGTCCATGCCGGCCACGGACATTCCGAGCGGACGGGGCGAGTACTGCGTATCTCCCTGATCGCGACCGCGCTCTACATTGTCTTGCTGGTTGTGGCCGGAATCCGCGCCCATTCTCTGGCGCTGCTTTCCGAGGCTGGACATAACCTCTCTGATTTTCTCGCATTGCTGCTTTCTCTCCTCGCCGTCTATTTCGAAGGCCGTCCGCCCAGCGCCACCAAGACCTACGGATACCGCCGTGCCGGTGTTTTGGCGGCTCTCGTCAATGCGCTCTCGTTGATCGTAGTCGCGTTCTTTATTTTTTACGAAGCATTCCAGCGTTGGCGGACGCCGGAGCATGTTCACGCCGAAACCATGATCGGCGTAGCTGCTGCCGGAGTGGTCATGAACGGCGCGATTGCCATCCTGTTGTGGCGAGCGGGACGCGACGTGAACCTGCGCAGCGCGTTTATCCACGAGATTGGCGACACGCTATCGACCGCCGCCGTGATCGCGGGTGGATGGGCCATCCTGCTCACCGGACAATACTGGATCGATGCGGCCCTGTCGTTCGGAATCGGCGCGCTCATTCTGTGGTCGAGTTTCGGGATCGTTCGCGAGACGCTTAACATTCTGCTCGAAGGCACGCCCCGCGGGATGTCCCTGCGTGGAGTGGAGCAGGCGATGCGATCGATTGCCGGAGTGAGTGACGTTCACGATCTGCACGTGTGGTGTATTGGATCGGAAAATTATGCGCTGTCGGCGCATGTGAAAATTGCCGACATCACCACTTCCGAGAGTGACACGATTTTGCGCGCCATCAACGATCGGCTGGGACACGAATTTGAAATTCACCACACGACGATCCAGTTCGAACATGTGGCGTGTGAAACGGTTCACGGCTGCGTGGGCGTGGTGAGCGAGCAGCACGAGCACAGCCACGGAAGTTGATGTTGCTTCTTCTTCGCCTAAGCATCTGAAACACAACCAGATAGCTGGCCGAAGCCCTGTTTGGCCAAGTCATTTTCTCCGAGATCGCGTTGCGAAAAATCGGCCTCCGTGTGGTACCCTCACTAGGAGTCGTTCCTCCCCGAAGGATCATCTAATTTCCATGCGTCGTTGGCGGCAACATTTACGGTTTCTGGCGGCTGTGCAACTCCTTCCTGCGCTTGAGAGTGGCGAGGAAATCCTCGTCGGCGGTCAAGCCGTGATGGAAGGCGTGATGATGCGCTCCCCGCACGCCTGGGGAATTGCTGTCCGCAAGGCCTCCGGCGAAATTGTGACGCATAGCGAGCCGCTCGAACGACCTTCCGAAAAGCACAAGTGGATGGGCTGGCCCGTCGTTCGTGGCGTAATGACGCTCGGGCACGCTATGTCGCTCGGCTTCCGCGCACTGAAATTTTCGGCGAATGCTGCCCTGGATGAAATCCCTCCCAATGAAGATGGCAAGAAGTTTGAAATCAGCGGCTGGGTCGCGGGCATCAACATCGCATTTTCGGTGGCGTTCTTCATTTTGATGTACAAATTTCTGCCCCTGCTGGCGACCACGGAACTGAAGAAAGTCAATCCGATCTTCGGCGAGCAGTTTGTCTTCAACTTCGTGGATGGCATGATCAGGATTGCGCTCTTCCTGCTCTTTGTCTGGGGTGTGTCGTTGTGGAAGGATATCCGCCGCGTTTACGAATATCACGGGGCGGAGCACAAGACTGTTTTTGCGTTTGAAAATGGCGATCCGCTGAATACGGGCGCGATCCAGAAATATTCGACTTACCATCCGCGCTGCGGGACGAGCTTCCTGATGACCGTGATGATCATCTCCATGCTGGTGTACATGGCGATTCCGGTCCATACATTCTGGGCGCGCTTTGGAATTCGCATCGCGCTGTTGCCGCTGATTGCCGGAGCGTCCTACGAGATCATTCGATTCGCCGCCAAGCATCGCGGATCGCTGTTCGCGCTCATGACGGCTCCCGGCCTCTGGCTGCAGCGAATCACCACGCAACCTCCCGACGACCGCCAGGTAGAATGCGCGATCATCGCCCTCGATCAAGCTATGGCGCTTGAGAAAGAGCGCGGCGGCGAGTTGGTGATTGCTTAGGCGTCGTTCGCGGTTCGTCCTTCGCTATTCGCCCAATGACTTAGCGTCTCCAACTCGGAACTGATTCATCACAAAATGCGTGGTCAGATGTCGCTGCGGAACATGGCACGGCTCGCTTACTTTTTGAGCGGAGGCGTACATGGCGACAAAATGTTCGTATCGAGACCTGCGCATCTGGCAAGAGGCGGTCGAACTAGCGCTAACGATCTACCGTGCTACGGCGACGTTCCCCAGGCACGAGCTGTATGGGTTGACTTCTCAAATGCGGCGGGCGGCGGTCTCTGTATCGAGTAACATAGCCGAGGGCAAGGGCTACAACTCTGACGGAGATTTCGGACGGTTTCTGTTTCATGCGCGCGGGTCGCTACTGGAGCTTCAGACTCAGATTGTGATCGCGGGCGGTTTAGAATATTTGCAGAAAGACGACATATCGAAGCTCACATTGGTCACCGACAGGCTGGGCCGCGGCTTGAACGGTTTGATCCAATCGGTTCGAGGAGCAAAAGCGGCTTAGCCCTCGGAATCGCGAACGACGAAGGACGAAGGACGATGTTTGAACGCTTAGACCAAACCGAGAAGCGGTACGAAGAACTGACGCAGTTACTCTCCTTGCCGGAGACGATGAATGACTCCGCCAAATTCCAGAAGACTGCCAAGGCGCACAGCGAAGTTGCGCCCATCGTCGAGAAGTATCGCGAGTACAAGGATCTGAAACGCGGCATCGCTGAAAGCAAGGCCATGCTCGCGGATGAATCCGATGCGGAGATGCGCGCTTACGCTGAAGAGGAACTCGCGAAGCTCGAGCCGCGTGTGAGCGGTGTTGAAGAGGAACTCAAGGTCCTGCTGCTGCCGAAAGATCCTAACGACGAAAAGAACGTCATCCTCGAAATCCGCGCCGGCACCGGGGGAGACGAATCGACGCTCTTTGTCGCCGAAGTCTTTCGCATGTATAACCGCTACGCGGAAGCGCAGAAGTGGAAAGTTGAGGTGCTGTCTACGTCGGAATCAGGCGTGGGCGGCATGAAAGAAGTGATCGCTTTAATCGAGGGCGACCGGGTCTATTCGCGTCTGAAATATGAAAGCGGCGTGCATCGCGTGCAGCGCGTACCCGCCACCGAGCAGCAGGGACGGGTGCATACTTCCGCGATCACCGTGGCCGTGCTGCCGGAAGCGGAAGATGTCGACGTCAAGATCGAAGCCAAGGATCTTCGTATCGACACGTTCTGTTCTTCGGGTCCGGGCGGACAGTCGGTGAACACGACGTATTCGGCCGTGCGCATTACGCATATCCCTACCAATACCGTTGTCAGTTGCCAGGACGAAAAATCGCAGATCAAGAACCGCGAAAAAGGGATGCGCGTTTTGCGTTCGCGCCTGTATGAAATCGAAATGCAGAAACAGCAGGATGCGCTCGCCAAGGAACGCAAGCAGATGGTTGGCTCCGGCGATCGCTCCGAGAAAATCCGCACCTATAACTTCCCGCAGAACCGTCTCACCGATCACCGCATCGGGTTCACCATCCACCAGCTCGAGCAAGTGATGGACGGCAAGATCCAGCCACTGATCGATGCGCTCATCAGCCACTACCAGGCGGAGAAGATGAAACAGGAATCCGAAGTCGCCGTATGAGCGTGAGACGTAATTCATGCAGCTCCGCGAATCCCTAACTTCCGCGATCGCCCGCCTGACCGCGGAGCATGTTCCTTCGCCGCGCATGAATGCCGAGTTGCTCATCATGTTCACGCTCGATTGCGATCGGGCTTATCTCTACGCGCATCCGGAGCGCGAACTAACGGCCAACGAAAGCGAGCGCTACAACGAGGCGATTGCCCGCCGCGCCACTGGTGTTCCCGCGCAGTACATCACTGGACATCAGGAATTCTGGGGACTGGATCTGATCGTCTCTCCCGCTGTCTTGATTCCACGGCCAGAGACGGAGCATGTGGTTGAGACGGTTCTGGAACTGATACGGATGAGGGACGAAGAGACAAAGCAGGATCAACTCCAGGGGGCGGGGGCGCCCGCTCCACTTTTTCGCGTCGTCGACGTTGGCACTGGCTCCGGAGCCATCGCGCTGGCGCTGGCCAAGGAACTTCCGAACGCCGAAATCCACGCGACCGATATTTCTGCGGTGGCGCTCGAGGTAGCGCAGACCAACGCTGCGCGTCACGAGTTCACCTTGCGAACTACTTTCCATCACACGGACCTGTTGAGCGGACTGCCCCGTGGAGAATTCGATTTCGTGGTTTCCAATCCGCCCTATGTGGGGGAGTCTGAAGAAGAACAAGTGCAGCTCGAAGTGCGGAAGTTCGAGCCCCGAAATGCTGTGTTTTCCGGGCGAACGGGTCTGGAAGTCATTGAAAAGCTGATTCCTCAGGCCCGCGAGGCGCTTCGCCCTGGGGGGTGGCTTGTATTCGAAATCAGCGGCACCATCGTCGAGCGGGTGCGGGCGCTGCTCACTGGTTGGACCGACATCAAAATTACAAATGATCTGCAAGGAATTGCACGTGTGGCAAGGGCCCGCAGGTAGTTCGGTCTCGCCCGATCTCGCGTGACTCACCCGTCTTTGCCATAGACCAGCGCTCCTGAATTTGCCATAATGCAAAGGCTTCACGAGGTTAAGCGTTTGAAAAGAATTTTCCCATTTTTCGGAGCGGCGTCCGGTACCCAGCTGGGACCTCTCGAACAACAGCTGCTGGAAGCGCTGTGGATGCGCGGCAATGCCACGGTCCGCGAACTGCTTGACGATGAAAAAATCACGCAGGCGTACACCACCGTCATGACCACGCTCGACCGCCTGTACAAGAAGAAGTTTCTCGATCGCGTGTCTGAAGGCCGGGCGTTCCGCTATTCTCCGTGTCAAAGCGCCGATGAACTTCGCCGCGTTGCTGCGGTCGAAGGCATCCGGCAGCTGATCGGATCTGCCGAAGCGTCTTCGTTGCCGCTTTCCTATCTGGTCGAAGCTCTCAGCACGCATGACGCGCAGTTACTCGATGAACTGCAGATCCTGGTCGAACGCAAACGCAAAGAACTGAGGAAAGCGGAGCAGGAATAATGTTCGCTCTTCGCGGCATCGCCGTTTCGCTGACGTTCTTCGTCGTTTTGTACTGCCTGTTGTCTCTGATCGTGGTTTCTTCGTGGCGCGTTGTAAATCTCTTGCGTGGAATCTCGGCGCATGCCCAAGCGAGCTTGCTGTTCTGGACGCGAGTCTTTCCCTTGCTGGCCGCTGGTTTGATTACGCTAGTCTTTGCGGTACCTTCCTTCATTATTTTTGAACCCCGCTCGATCGACGAAGACATCGCATTGCCTCTGGTTCTCGGCCTCGGATGTCTGCTCTTGTTTGCCTTGGGTATATACCGTGTTATCGCGGCACAGCGAAAAGCCACGCATGTGATTGCAGGCTGGCTGAGGGGAGCGACCGTGGTTGACGCCGGCGTGAATATGCCCACCTTCTGCACCAGCCGGGGGACACCGCCCCTTACGCTCGTCGGCGTACGCTCACCCCGAGTAGTCGTTTCGGGGACGACCGTTGCTTTGCTGAGTTCCGACGAGCTACGGGTTGCCGTGCGACACGAAGTCGCGCACATGCGCTCGCGCGATAACCTGAAGAAGCTGGCCTTTCATTGTTCCCCATTCCCAGGGATGGCCGGCCTGGAAAGTGCATGGCACGAAGCTGCGGAACTGGCCGCGGATGATGGCGCGGTTGCCAGCCTGAGCGATGCCCTCGACCTGGCCGCCGCTCTGATCAAGCTTTCGCGCCTGCTGCCCGTCGGCAACGCGCCCGCTTTTACGATGACCCTGGTGGGCTCGCCCGGCTCTGTCACGAGCAGAGTGGAACGTCTTTTGGCCTGGAACCGCTTGCGGCCCCACGCCGTGCAAACGCGCTGGCACTACGCCGCTCCCGTGGCGCTCGCGGCGATCGTTTGCGCCGCCGCTGTTTATAGTCCTGCGCTCGCCCAGACCCACCGAATTACGGAGTGGCTGGTCCGCTAAGGCGCGCTTTATTTTCCCGTTAGGCTTGCTCAAATCTAAGTGGTGCCTCAATTTTCAAGCAGATGTCCCGAAGGGACAATTGAAAGTAACCCGCCAGTTTACTGGCGGGTTGGGGCCATTTCTGAAGTCAAGTGCCGTGGGCACGACTGAATTTTCACTGGCCGCATCCCCGAGATCAGTCGTCCCTCTCGGGACTTTTTCATCCTTACGCGGGCCTGACCCGGCGTTGAAACGCCGGGCTATTGTCAGCTGTCCCTCCGGGACGGTTTCAGACTGAGCTCCTGCTCAAAACTACTACTACTGGTAGTAGAAATGGCTTCCTCTGTAAGCTGCCACCCATGAATAGGCCGCATTTCCTGATTTCTTTCCTCCTTCTTACATCGTGTGTTTTTGCTCAGACCACGACTCCAGCGCCCAAGAGCCAGGGAGAAGAACTCCCGGTCGTAAAAGAGTCGGTGGAAGTGACCGCGACCCGGCTGCCGGAGGATCCCGAAACTGTTCCCACGGCGATCGAGGTGTTCTCGGGCGAGGAGTTGCAGGCTCGAGGTGCTCGCGACTTGCGCGGCGCGATGGCGGCAGCCTTAGGGGTAGAGATTGCACCAGGCGGGGACTCCGGGCCAGCCAGTTCCGTTCCTGATTTTTGGGGCCTCAAGGAGTTTGACGCGTTTCTTCTCGTCGTCGATGGCGTGCCTTGGGGAGGCGCCTTCAACCCGGCATTGACGAACCTGGACCTCAATGACCTCGACCGTATCGAAGTGTTGCGTGGGCCTGCCCCAGTAACCTACGGGGCCACGTCGTTTGTGGGAGTGATCCAGGTTGTCCACAAAGACGCAGCGGCCGATGGCCGATCATTGAGTTTGCATGGCGGAAGCTATGGCAGCGGTGGGGGCTCGTTCTCCACGCCCATTCCTCTGCTAGGCAATTGGTCCTCGCGCCTGACCGTGAACGGAGATCACGTAGGATTCAACGACGATCGCACCGACTATCGCCGCGGTCATGCCCTGTGGCGGTTGGGATCGAAGCCTGTTGAAGAAAATCGCACCTGGTTCAATATCGATGTGAACTGGCTGGATCAGAACCCGGCCAGCCCGCGAGTGCGCGAGGGAACGTCACTTTCTCCCAACAATCCTGTGGACACAAATTACAACCCCCAGGGCGCTTTCCTGGACAACCATCGATTTACCGGGTCGGGCGGATTTGACAGGAAAGTTGCAGGAGCCCTGTGGTCTACCTCGGCGAGCGTATCGCACAACCGATTCGATAGCTTCCGGGGTTTTATTACGACGCTTGCGGAGCCTGATCCCGAGGTTCTTCCCGACAACGCTCACGGCGTCAAAGAGCGGATTCATTTCACCGACGTCTATGTTGATTCACACCTTTCATGGAAGTTGCCGCATGCCGTCACCTTCCTGGCCGGCGCTGACTACATCCACGGAACGGGGAATGCCGAGGGAGCCGATTTCGACTACGCCGTGCATCTCAACGGCACCTTCGATACGCCGGTCCCCAAGCCTGATGTTCTTGACGTGACCATCAAGGATCGTCGTGACTTCTTCGGACCCTACGCGGCTGTGGAATGGAAGCCCCTGGACCGGCTTCGTATCGACGCCGGAATCCGACTGAACGTCACACATGAAAATCGGAAAGACGCTGACCCGGGCGCGGAAACTTCTTCCGATTTCAGCGACACCAACGTTCGCGCCTCTGCCAACGTGGGCGCTATCCTAACGGTGTGGCAACACGACCTGGATGCGCTCAATCTGTACGTAAACTATCGCGATACGTATAAGCCCGCCGCAATCGATTTCGGAATTGGCGAAGACGAAGGCGGCCCCGAGGGCGCCTCAACGATATTGAAGCCTGAAACGTCCCGCAGCGTCGAAGGCGGGGCTAAGGGCAGGTTCTGGAAACGCCGTGTGGAGTGGGAAGCATCCGGCTTCTTCATGGACTTCTCCAACCTCGTGGTTCCAACCGAAACCGGCGGGTTGGTCAATGCGGGCGTCGAGCACTTCAAGGGGTTTGAATCCGAGGTCTCGCTCTTTCTTCCTCATGATGTGATCGCGCGTGCGAATTACAGCTACCACGATGCACGATTCATTAATGTCCTGTTCGATTTTGGCGACGGTGGTCTGACGCAACTTGCCGGCAAGCGAATTGAGATGTCAGCCCACAACCTGGCGGCGGTTGGCCTCTACTACACGCCAACTCGCGGAATCACGGGTGGAGTGTCGATGAACTACACGGGCAGTCGTTTCCTGAACAAACGCAATACCGCGCTCGCCGAGGGCTTCGCAACCGTCGACCTGACCGCCGGATACCGCACGCCTCGTTGGGAAATCCGTTTGGATGCCCGTAACCTGAGCGACCGCCGGGACCCAGTGGCCGAAAGCGAGTTTGGCGACGCACAGTATTACCTGATGAACAGCCGAACCGTGGAAGGTGGATTCACAGTCCACTTCTAGAACACTGCTTGCAAAGAGATGCGGCGTGTTGCCGTGTCTCTTTGCAACGCGCATGGGCTTCGCGAGGGAGACGGGGGCAAGCCCGCCTCTACAGATGATCTTGGTGTTTATTCCACTTGAACGGGTTGTATGTCGTCCACATCGACCAGGGTGGTTGGATATTTTCCCGTGTAACAGGCGGAGCAGTAGGTAGCTGTCTCGCCCTCACCGCAGGCTTTCTTCAATCCTTCGAGGGATAGATACGCGAGCGAATCCGCGCCGATGAATTCGCGAATTTCTTCGATGCTTTTGTTGGCTGCAATCAGATGTTTCTTCGACGGAGTGTCCACTCCATAGAAACATGGCGAGATCGTGGGCGGACAGGAAATCCGCATGTGGACTTCTTTGGCGCCGGCGTTGCGGATCAAGCGTACGATCTTCCGGCTGGTTGTACCGCGCACCAACGAGTCGTCAATCAGCGCTACCCGCTTGCCTTCCAGCAAACTTCGCACCGGATTCAGCTTCAGTTTCACGCCGAAATCGCGGACCGACTGGCTCGGCTCAATGAACGTTCGACCAATGTAGTGGTTGCGAATCAGGCCCAATCGAAACGGGATGCCGCTCTCGGTGGAGAATCCCAAAGCGGCGGTGTTGCCGGAATCGGGAACCGGCACAACGATGTCAGCATCTGCCGGAGACTCAATGGCCAGTTGCCGGCCCATCAGGTCGCGGCTCTGGTCGACGGATCTTCCGAAGACGTAACTGTCTGGACGCGAAAAATATACGTGCTCAAAAATGCAGCTCGATTGTGCCGGGGACGGTGAATAGAATCGCGAACTGATTCCCTCGGGCCCGACGATTACGAGTTCTCCGGGCTTCACGTCGCGCTCGTAATGCGCGCCCAGCAAATCGAATGCGCAGGTTTCTGAAGCGAAGACGACGGTGTCTTTTTTCTCTCCGGTCAGGGCTGGAATCCGCCCCATGGCCAGCGGGCGAAAGCCGCGCGGATCACGGGCTGCAAAGATGCGGTCCCGGCTGATCATGACCAGGGAGAATGCGCCCTCGACGCGCCGCAATGCGTCGGCTATCGCGTCCGGCAGAGTCTGTTCCCGTGAAAGCGCGATCAGGTGAACCAGGACTTCGGTATCGCTGTTGGTCTGGAAAATTGAACCTTGCGCTTCGAGCTTCGCCCGAATCGCGTGGGCGTTGACCAGGTTGCCGTTGTGGGCAATCGCAATCGCACCCTTGTTCGATTGCACCATGATCGGCTGTGCATTGAGCAATGCCGAGTCGCCTGCCGTGGAATAGCGGGTGTGTCCGATGGCAAGAATGCCGCGCAACGAAGCCAGGACATCTTCGGTGAAGATGTCTGCCACCAGTCCCATGGACCGATGGACGTGCAGACGCTCGCCGTTCGACGTGACCATGCCGGCTGACTCTTGTCCGCGATGCTGCAGGGCATGCAAGCCGAGGTAAGCGAGCTTCTCCGCCTCGGGATGCGCATGGATGGCGACGACCCCGCACTCTTCACGAAATTTATCGAAATTCAGCAATTGGCTCTTAGCCTTCAGCATTCAGCTAAAACAACTTATCAGTCGGCGGCAGCCGTCGCCGGCTCCGCTCGCAGCGCCACTTCCAGCGCGCTTTCGTATCCCTTGCTCAACTCGGTGATGCTGGCGGAGATGGCGGGTTTTCCGTCGAGCGCAATTTCGACCCGGTCGCCGCCGGTCTCGCCGAGTACTTCGGCGAACAGATCGTATTCCTGGGCCACTTGTTGGATTCGGGCCAGCTTCGCCGGGTCGCAAGACAATACGACGCGGCTGGCATCTTCGCCGAACAGCGCAAACTCAGCCGGAAGTTTATGGGATGCCAACTGGACGTTGAGGCCCACACCTTTCAGCATGGCTGCTTCCGCCAGCGCCACCGTCAGCCCGCCATCGGCGCAGTCATGCGCGGATTCAACCAGCCCATCCTGAATCAGCGCGACCAGCGCGCGCTGCAGAGTGGCTTCCTTTTCGAGGTCAAGCTCGGGGGGATAGCCCCACACCGCTCCGAGAATTTCTTTCGCGTATTCCGACGAGCCAAATTCTGATTCCGCGTCCACCGCGTCGCCGAATTCGCTGGCCCGCAACAGCACAATCTTCCGTCCCGGCTGCGAAAAATGCATCTTCGCGGCTTTGTGGACGTCCTGGAGAATTCCGACTACTCCCAGAACTGGCGTCGGATAAATCCCCTCGCCTAAAGTCTCGTTGTAGAAGCTGACATTACCGCCCGTGATCGGGACTTCGAGTTCTTCGCAAGCCTTCGTGATTCCGTCGATGACTTGTGAGAACTGCCACATGATGTGCGGCTTCTCGGGATTGCCGAAGTTGAGGCAGTTCGTCGCCGCCACGGGGGTCGCACCTGAGCACGCCACCTTGCGGGACGCTTCCGCCACCGCATGCATCGCGCCGAGTCGCGGGTCGAGATAGCACCAGCGCCCGTTGCCATCGAGGGCCATGGCCAGGCCGCGGTTGGAACCCTTGATGCGAATTACGCCCGCATCACCAGCGCCGGGCGCATTAACTGTATTGGTTTGTACCATGTGGTCATACTGCTGCCACACCCAGCGCTTCGAACAAATATTGGGACTTGCCAGTAGGCGCTTGAAATTCGCAGTGAAGTCGCCGCCCGCAGTGAGTCGAACCGTGCCCGGCATCTCCCGCTCCACGGGAGGCTCCCACCGCGCCAGCGGGCGCTTGTAGACCGGAGCGTCATCGGTCAACGCTGCGTTCGGAATCTCCGCGACAACCTGGCCGTGTTCCAATACGCGCATCTTCGCTTCGCGGGTGACGCGGCCGACTTCTACCGCGTCCAGTCCCCATTTTTCGAAGACGCGGAACACTTCGTCCTCGCGGCCCTTCTGCGCGACCAGCAACATGCGCTCCTGCGATTCGCTCAGCATGATCTCGTATGGAGTCATGCCCGTCTCGCGCTGCGGAACGCGATCCAGTTCGATTTCAACGCCTGTCCCGCCACGCGCGCCCATTTCACAAGTCGAACACGTGAGCCCGGCCGCGCCCATATCCTGAATGCCGACAATGGCGCCGGTTTGCATCGCTTCAAGGCAGGCCTCAAGTAATAGTTTTTCGAGGAACGGATCGCCCACTTGCACGTTGGGACGTTTCGCCTCGGAACCTTCGCTGAATTCTTCACTGGCCATGGTCGCGCCGTGGATCCCGTCGCGCCCTGTCTTCGAGCCGATGTAAATCACCGGATTACCTTCGCCGGAAGCGCGCCCGTAGAAAATTTCGTCGCTCTTCACCAGGCCGAGCGCGAATGCATTCACCAGAGGGTTGCCGTTATAGCAGGGCTCGAATTTCACTTCGCCGCCTAGGTTCGGCACGCCGAAGCAATTTCCGTAGGACGCGACACCGCTGACGACGCCTTCCATAACGGAATGATTCTTGTGCAGTTCCGCAGTGGTCGCCGTCTTGCCTGCTTCAATCGGGCCGAAGCGCAGCGAGTCCATCACCGCCACCGGACGCGCGCCCATCGTGAAAATGTCGCGCAGGATGCCACCTACACCTGTGGCCGCACCCTGAAAGGGCTCGATGAAGGACGGGTGATTATGCGACTCGATCTTGAAGGCGCAGCCCCAGCCGTCGCCGATATCGATGATGCCGGCGTTCTCTCCCGGACCTTGCAGCACGAGCTTGCTGCGAGTCGGCAGGCGCTTCAAATGCACGCGGGACGATTTATACGAGCAGTGCTCGCTCCACATCACGCTGAAGATGCCGAGTTCGGTGCGCGTGGGTTCGCGTCCGCCGAGCAGCTCTTTGATTTTCTCGAATTCGTCCGGAGTCAGGCCGTGTTCCCGTATCATCTCCGGGGTAATAGATGGGATCGCAGAAGTGGTCATCACGGGGAAGTTCTATTGTCGCATTTTCGTCGATTTTGCGCAGAAGGATTCCGCTATAGGGGCGATTCAAAGTTCTTATCGCCGCGCGAATCTATTTACGGGCAAAGATGAAGCTGGGGTTTGGCTTGAACACCTCGCGATTGTCGGCATACCTACGGCAGAAGGCTTTGAGATCCTTCGGTGATGCGGTCAACATATCCGTGTCGCCTGGCCTTGTGGCCAGCGTCACGGTCTTCTGTTCCAAGGCACTATTCAGCCACTCGGAATTAATCGGAGTGAGCGACAGCAAGTCTTTTTCGGGCTTGGCGAGAAGAATCGAATGCAGAGGCAGGCACATCTCACAAACGTCATCTGGCTTTGGAGACACGTCAAGGAAGAGGTGATCGTCGAGTTTGAAGAGCTGAGCGCTGTAGTAGTTGGGCTTGCTCTCGGCCGCGCTGCAGCCCGCTCCTCGATGATCGGCCTTCAGATCATACCCTTGATGTTCGGTGGTCACGGTTAGGGTCGTTGTGCATTTGTCTTCCCTGACCTCCCATGTTCCGATCAAGCTCGGGTCGAACGTGATATCCGCGTCACGGTGGAGATAGTCTCCTTCCTGGAGCCCTTCCGTTGAGGACACCCAGCAACCCGAAAGCAGAACGAGAGATGCGAAAACCAGAACGACCCATACGACTCTGGCCCGAATGAAGCTACGGCTGGATTTTAAGAGAATCATGACACCCTCCTAGGAAGAAGGTTGTACTGCCACTCGATGATTGGTTAGCTTCGACGTAACGGAGCGACACTCCAATGATACTCCGTCGCGCTGTGGCATGACACATCCGCCGCTTTGTTATGCTTTCCCTGCCATGAACAGCACAACACCTAACTTGCACCAGGAGCGCGTCGAGCAAAAGGGCCTTGCCGCAAGCGGGATGCTCGCAGTGATCGCCATCGCCGCCGCAAGCTTTGTCATGCACATGATCTTCAATAACCGTTACGGATATTTCCGCGACGAGTTTGACTACATCATGTGCGGACGTCACCTGGCGTGGGGATACGTGGACCAGCCTCCGCTTGTGCCCGCATTGAGCCGCATATTCGTGGCAGTGTTTGGAGAATCCCTGCGCGCGGTTCGACTGATGCCAGCCCTCGCAGTGTCGGCCGTGATCGTTCTGAGCGGCATGATTGCGCGCGAGTTGGGAGGGAAGCGTTTCGGAGTGATTCTCACTTCGATCGCGGTACTCATCGCGCCGATTTATCTTTCGAATGCGAGCCTGCTGACCAGCAATTGCCTGGAGCCACTGCTCTGGATGGGCTGCGCGTTCTTCGCCATCCTAGCCGTGCAGCGCAACCCACGTTACTGGCTGTGGTTTGGAGTGGTTGCCGGTATCGGCATGCAGGAAAAATATTCCATCGGAGTTTTCGGATTCGCAATCGTGGTTGGCCTGCTCCTGACCGCGCAGCGTCGCGTCTTCCTCGAGAAATGGATCTGGCTCGGCGGCATTGCCGCGTTCCTGATCTTCCTGCCCAACCTGCTCTGGAACGTGGCCCACGACTGGCCTTTTGTGCAGCTCATGCGCAACATCAAAGCCGACGGCCGCGACGTCGTCCTTTCGCCGTGGGAATATTTCTCGCAACAGATACTGATCGTCCATCCTGTGAACGCGCTGCTCTGGATCACCGGTGTGGTCGCGTTGCTGGTGGCTGCGCGGTTCCGTCCGTACCGCTTTCTCGGATGGGCTTACGTCGTTGCCTTCACAACTTTCGTCATCCTGAAAGGAAAGAACTACTACCTCGGCCCGATCTATCCCGTGTACTTCGCTGCCGGCTGTATCGTGATCGATTCTGCGATCGACCGCATTCGCCAGTCGTGGCTGAAGCCCGCGCTCGCAATCGTCGTGCTGGCCGCCGGCGCCTACTTCGCGCCGCTCGTCGTGCCCGTCCTGCCGGTCGACTCCTTTCTGAATTACATGACCAAGCTTCCCATCAAGGTTCCGCGCACGGAGCGCAGCCATGCGCGTGCGGCTTTACCGCAACACTATGCGGACCAGTTCGGGTGGAACGAAGTTGTGATGGGAGTCGTCGGCGCATGGAATCGTATTCCTGCCGCCGAGCGGGCCGATTGCGGCATCTTCGCGCAGGACTACGGTCAAGCCGGGGCCATCGATTTTCTCGGGCCGCAATATGGCCTGCCGCAATCGCTCAGCGGACATCAAACATGGTGGCTCTGGGGACCGCGTCAATACTCCGGAAACTGCATGATCGTGCTCGATGACGATCAACAGACTTTGGAAAAATATTGGACCAGCGTGGAATACGTCGGCCTCACGCCTGACAACCCTTACGCGCTGGAAAAACAACTGCCGATCTTCATCTGCCACGGATTCAAACAAGGCACATGGGCCGAACTGTGGCCCCGACTCAAGAAGTGGCGGTAGGCTGCTGAGAAACAGCTGCGAGCCCCGAGCTACGAGCCCCGCGCAACCGGATCGCCCGTGGTTCGAAGATCGTAGCTCGTAGCTCGAGGCTCGAAGCTTCGCAGCTATACTTGTCCGCAATGAAGTCCGTCATCGTCGGCACGGCCGGCCACATTGATCATGGCAAGACTTCGCTGGTGAAGGCGCTCACCGGTATCGACGCCGATCGGCTCGAGGAAGAAAAGCGCCGCGGCATCACGATCGACATTGGATTCGCGCATCTGGAGTTGCCAGCTCCCAACGGCGATGTGCTGCGCTTTGGATTCGTCGATGTCCCCGGCCACGAGCGCTTTGTCCGGAACATGCTCGCCGGGGTGGGCGGGATCGACCTCGTGCTACTCGTGATCGCCGCCGACGAGGGCATCAAGCCGCAGACGCGCGAGCACTTCGATATCTGCCGCCTGCTCGAAGTGCGGCGCGGCATCACCGTGATCACCAAGTCCGATGCCGTTGATGCGGATACCCTCGAAGTTGTCCGCCTCGAAGTCGAGGATTTTCTGCGCGGATCATTTCTCGAAGCATCCCACTCGCCGATCGTTGCCGTGAGTTCGCTGACTGGCGCCGGCCTCGACGAATTGCGCTCGCAGCTCGCCAACATTGCAGTGGAAGTTTCCGCCAAAGACTCTACCGCGCTTGCACGCCTGCCGATCGACCGCGTCTTCACGATGAAAGGCTTCGGCACGGTTGTGACGGGCACGCTGGTCTCGGGAACAATTTCGAAAGAAGAGGAACTGGAAGTATTTCCATCGGGCAAACTTCTGCGCGTCCGCGGAGTGCAAGTACATGGATCTGCAGCGGAACAGGCCAGCGCCGGTCAGAGAACGGCACTGAACCTGGCCGCCGTCGCCACCGAAGAGCTGGCGCGCGGCATGACTCTCGCTCCGCCCAACACTTTCAAATCTACATCGCGCCTTGACGTCTCACTCACCCTGCTTCCGACCGCCAAAGCTCTCAAAGACCGCGCCCGTGTGCACTTTCACGCTTACACCATGGAGGCCTTGGCGGAAGTTCGTCTATACGGAGCGAAGCAAATTGCGCCGGGGGCGCAGGGCTATGCGCAGCTCCGATTGACGGAACCGACGCTGCTGCTGCCTGGCGATCGCTTTATTCTGCGGCAGTTTTCGCCGGTCGTGACCATTGGAGGCGGAGCTGTGCTGGACGCAAGTCCGCAGCTGAAAGCAAAGAACGTGCCGAATTTTTTGCAACAACTCTCGGGAGCTTCCGCCGAAGCGATACTCGAAGCGCGCATCGCTCGACGCAGCGCCAGCGGGTTCTCGCTGTCCCAAGCCACGATTGAAACCGGTTGGCGCAGGGATTTCATCCTCCAGCAACTGGCCCGAGCTTTACAAACGGGTACCGTGATCCGTATTGCGGACACTTTTATGCACGCCTCGGCATTCTCAGCGCTTACGTCGTCCTTAAAGAATCTGACCGCAGAATTTCACAAGGCGAATCCGCTGGTTGCGGGAATCAGCAAAGAAGAACTGCGCGACAAGTGTGGAGTCAGCCCAGAGGTTTTCTCCGCTGCCCTCGACCTGCTGGTTCGAGACAAGAAGCTGTCAGTCTCCAGTGAACTCGTCCATCTTCCCGGACGCGGTGTTGTCATGAAAGACGAAGAGTCGGAATCGAAGCAGATCATCGAGAATGCTTTTGCTTCCGCGGGATTGAAAGTACCGGCGCTGAAGGAAGTGCTCGCCGGCCTCAAAGTCGACAAGGTCCGAGCGCAAAAAATTGTGACTCTCCTGCTGCGCGAAAAGCTTCTGGTGAAAATATCGGACGATCTTGTCTTCCATCAAAGCGCGCTCAGCGATCTTCGCCAGAAAATTGCCGCACTCAAGAGCACCACGCCCAAAATCGATGTCGCCCGCTTCAAGGATCTGACCGGAGTGAGCCGCAAATACGCTATCCCATTGCTCGAATATCTCGATCGCGAACGAGTCACACGCCGCGTCGGAGACGAACGGGTCATCCTGTAATCAGCAACGCCCTCAACCGTAGCGCCGGCACCTTGCCGGCAGTCCCGAGGGCAAATTGCCCTCGGTTGTCTGCACCCACTCGCCTCTATAATGGGTGTCAGAAATCCTGGGTTCCCCGAAACCACCGACCATGTTGAAAATAAGACCCGCCACCGTTGAGGATGCCGCCCTGCTCCGCGCCCTCATCTGGGAACTCGCCGACTTCGAAAAAGAGCCCGATGAAGTCCGGGTCACCGCCGAAGACCTCGCCCGCGACGGCTTTGGTCCTTCTCCAAAATTTCGCGCCCTTATCGCCGAGTGGGAAGGCCATCCCGCCGGATACGCTCTGTTCTTCCACTACTATTCGACCTGGCGCGGCCCCGGTCTTTATCTCGAAGACGTATTCGTGCGGCCCACCTATCGCGGACGCGGCATCGGCACCACCCTGCTCGCCAAAGTGGCGCGCATCGCCCGTCAGGAAAACTGCGTCCTCATGAAATGGGAAGTCCTGCACTGGAACCAGCCGGCTATCGACCTGTACAAAACCATGGGCGGGCAGTTCATGGAAGAGTGGCGCAGCGTTCTGTTGACGGGAGACGCTCTGCAGAAACTAGCGGACAAAGCCTCTTGACGACCAGAATCCAAGTCATCGGTGCCGGATTGGCCGGATCGGAGGCCGCGTGGCAATGCGCTCGGCGAGGCATCTCCGTCGATCTGTTTGAGATGCGTCCCGTGCGGACTACGCCCGCCCACCAGACGGCCGATTTCGCCGAACTCGTCTGCTCGAATTCCTTGAAGTCCGAAAGCGAGAACACCGCACCCTGGGTGCTCAAAGAAGAGATGCGCCGCGCTGGATCGCTTCTTCTCGAACTTGCGCGCGCAACCGCCGTCCCGGCCGGTCACGCACTCGCCGTCGATCGCGAAGAATTCTCGCGCAAGGTGACCGAGGCAATTTCCCGCGAGCCCCTGATTCGCATTCGTCGCGAAGAGGCCGTGGCTATCGAAGCAGGGCAGATCACGATCATCGCCACGGGGCCGCTGACGTCCGACGCACTGGCCCGAGAGATTGAGAAACTGTGTGCGCCGCCCGATGAGCTGTCCCCGGATGCGCCAGCCGTGGGCCTCGACGACCGTTCCGCTCCGGACGTTCCGCGGGCGGGGGCGCCCGCGCCACATGAGCCACGCGGCCACCAACTGTTTTTTTACGATTCGATCAGCCCTATTGTCGAGGCGGATTCCATCGACATGAGCAAGGTTTACCTGGCTGCGCGGTACGACAAAGGGTCTGCTGATTACATCAACTGTCCGATGTCAAAAGATGAGTACGACGATTTCTACGACGGATTACTGGCCGCGCAGTCGGTCGAAGAAAAGGATTGGGAGAAGCTCAACTATTTCGAAAGCTGCCTGCCTATTGAGGAAATTGCACGTCGTGGCCGCGACACTTTGCGTTTTGGTCCAATGAAGCCTGTTGGCCTGAAAGACCCGCGCACGGGACGCATTCCTTACGCTGCCGTCCAATTGCGGCAGGAGAACTTGCGGGCGGATTCCTACAATCTGGTTGGCTTCCAGAATCACCTGAAATTCGGAGAACAGGCGCGCGTGTTGCGCCTCATCCCAGGTCTTGAACAGGCTCGCTTTCTTCGCTACGGACAGATTCACCGCAACACCTACATCAATTCGCCTACGCTGCTTACTCCCACGTTGCAGATGAAGAATCATCCTGCGGTATTTTTCGCGGGGCAGATTTGTGGAGTCGAAGGCTACGTGGAATCGATCGCGACGGGATTGCTTTCCGGAGTGAACGCCGCCGCCCTCGCTGCCGACAGCGAACCGGTTCCTCCGCCTCGGAGCAGCGCCTTCGGATCGTTGGTCCACTACGTAACCCAGGCGGATCCCAAGAATTTCCAGCCGACCAACATAACATTTGATCTCCTGCCTGCTCTCGAGACTCGTGTCCGCGATCGCAAGGAACGGCATCGCCTGCAATGCGCGGCCGCGCTCAATAGCTTCCAGGGCTGGTGGGATCGTGTGTCGGCCGCCACTGTCCCAGGTCCCTGAATTTTTGTTGACGGGCATAGCTTTACGCAAGTATCTGAAAACTCCCATCTCCCCAGGGAACCATTTCCCGTTTCCGCTCGTATCTATTGCGCAGAGTAGTTGCGCTTTCGTATTCGTGCTGGCTGCGTCGAATCTTGCATGTCGTTCCGCGACCTTATCTACGATGTCTTTCGTACTCTGTGGGCACATCGCGTTCGGACCCTGCTCACCATGTTCGGAATCGCCTGGGGAGTGGTGTCGATCGTCCTGATGACGGCAGCCGGAGAGGGTCTGCGGGTTGGGCAGGCCAAGCAAGCGGAATCTCTTGGCAAAGACCTGATGATCGTCTTCCACGGCCGCACCAGCCTGCAAGCCGGTGGAACTCGCGCGGGACGGCTGGTTCACTGGGTCGACTCCGATCTGCCGTATCTGCGGGAAGAAGCGCCCGACTGCCAGCATGCCATCCCCGAACTCGAGCAGAACGACGTCCGCTCTCACACCGCATATAACGCCGCTGCTTTCACCGTCTCTGGCTCCATGCCGGAATTCGCGGAAATCCGCAGCCTGGGGGTGGGGGAAGGGCGTTTTTATAATTTCGATGACATCAAGGAAGGCCGTCGCGTAGCGTTCCTGGGCTCCGACGCGAAGAAGCAATTGTTCGGCAGCCGGCCGGCGGTCGATCAACTCGTTTATCTCAACGACGTTCCCTTTACTGTGATCGGCGTCATGTCGGCCAAGAAGCAGAACTCCAGTTACGACGGATGGGACGTGAACAAGATCTTCCTGCCGTACGCCGCGATGCGCCGCGACTTTCCCGACAAACCGCCCGGCACACCGGAAACCTTCGATCAACTGCTGGTCGCGCCCCGCTCGGTGGAACAACACGAAGCCTGCAAGTCGCAGGTTCGCCACGTGCTGGCCCGGCTGCACAACTACGATCCTGCGGACAAAGAAGCCTGCCCCATCTGGGACACAATCCAGGAAGCCAAGGCGTTCCGTACCATGACCGACGGCATGAAATATTTCCTGGGCGCGGTCGGCATCGTGACGTTGTTTCTGGGCGGACTGGGAGTGATGAACGTGATGCTGGTGGCGGTCCGGGAACGCACGCGTGAAATTGGCGTGCGCAAAGCCATGGGAGCGCCCTCGCATAGCATCCTTCGACAATTCTTCCTGGAGGCGTTGATCGTCGCGCTGGTCAGCGGAGGATTCGGTCTGATCCTCGCATTCGGTTTCTGCGCGCTCGTCAACTTGCTTCCCATGCCGGACTTCTTCGCGGGACTTCTGCCCACATGGCAGACGGGAGTCCTATCGCTTGGCGTACTTGGGACGATCGCCATTCTCTCGGCACTGTATCCAGCACGGCGCGCGGCGGCCATTGATCCGATTGAGGCGCTGCGGCACGAGGCGGGAGGCTAGCCGGCGATGCTGATCCAAATCTTCAACGAAGCCTGGGCCGCGCTTAGCCGTAACCGCACGCGCACCGCTCTCACCATGCTCGGGATCGTGTGGGGCATCGCGACCGTAACGCTCCTGATCGCCTATGGCGGCAGCTTCCGGGCGATTCTGGTCGGCGGCTTCAATGCCTTCGGCAAGGGCGCGGTGATTTGCTGGCCGCAGCAGACCAGCGAGCAGCCGGGAGGCCAGCGCGCCGGCAAGAAAGTGATATTCGAGCAAGCTGACCTCGACATGGTCAAGGAAACCGCCAACTTCGTAAAACATGCGTGCCTCGAAACCGTCCGGCGGCCCGGCATCGCCTATGGTGACCGCATGGTGGGGACCGCTGCCGTCCGAGGCGTTTGCCCCGAATACGGCGAGATGCGCAACGAAGAAGCCTCCGAAGGCCGCTGGATCAATTCACTCGACGAACTCGAACGCCGCCGCGTCGTCTTCATGGGGGCCCGCGTGCGCGAACAATTATTCTCGGGACGCCCCGCCATCGGGGAAACCGTCCTCATCGGCGGCGTGAGATTCACAGTCATCGGCACGATGGGCCGCAAGATTCAGCTCAGCAACTATTTCTCCAGCGATGACGAGTCCGTCTGGATCCCCTACTCCGCGGCGGGCGACCTGTGGAACACCAAGCAGGCCGCCGTACTCCTGTTCGAACCTGTCGCCCCGCAATTCGAACAGCGCGCCATGGCGCAGGTGCTCGCGGCCGTCGCGACACGACAGCAGTTCTCTCCTACCGACAAAAAAGCGATTCAGATGTTCGGCCGCGAGGAATTTCGCCCTGTCATCAACGGCATCACCATCGGACTGCAAGTGCTGCTGATCTTCATCGGTATCCTCACGCTTGGCATCGGCGGGGTCGGCGTCATGAACATCATGCTGGTTTCGGTGGACGAGCGAATCCGCGAGATCGGACTGCGGCGAGCGTTGGGAGCCCGCAAGTGGCACATCAAGGCACAATTCCTTGCCGAGACGCTGCTGATCATGTTGCTCGGCGGATTGATCGGCATCGTTGTGTCTTACGTTGTTGCGGCGGCGGTCGGTACCTTGCCGCTCATGGGCCCGCTGTTCGAAGACGATTCCGGCAAAGCCGATATCCACCTGAAAATTTCTCTGTTCACGCTCATGATTTCCACCGTGGTGTTGCTGGTGGTCGGAGTGATGAGTGCCATGATTCCAGCGTCCCGCGCTGCGAATCTCGATCCCGTGGAGGCGCTGCGCTACGAGTAGGCGCGGCAGGTCTACATTCGCGGTTGACGCCCACGCCCCGCCGAATTAACCTGCGCGTGTCGAGGAGAGTGCTCCGTGTCCGTATCCGCCGTCGATTGCGTCCAGCCTGCGATTCAACACACCCGCCAGCAGATGTTTACAGGATTTCGATTTGGGCAGTGGTCCCGCCTGGCGCTGGTTGGCATTCTGGCCGGAGAACTGCACGTCGGTGGATGTGGAGGCTTCGGCAACTGGGCACAACTTGCGCAGCCGCGGCAGAAAAGCGGCGGCCAGGAATTCATGGCGCAAGCATTTCCGCACATCGATCCAGCGCGCATCGCACAATTTGCGGGCCTGATCGCTGTGCTGGTGCTGCTTGCGATCTTGATGTTTTTTATCTTTCTGTACATTAACAGCGTCTTCCGGTTCATCCTGTTTGAGTCTGTGCTGCGCCGGGAATGCTCGATTGGCGACGGCTGGCAGCGCTGGCATGGTGCTGGAAAGCGCTATTTCCTGTGGCAACTTGTGCTGGCAGTTTCCACGTGGCTGTTTTTTGGGTTGCTGATCGGCATTCCTTTGCTCTTCATGGGTGCCGCAGGTTGGTTGAAAGACGGCAGTCATCATGTCGCCGGCATCGCGGTCTCCATCGTTCTTGGCCTCGGAGTTCTGCTGATTGTTGCGTTGGCGCTGGTCGCCATTCAGATCTCCGCCAAAGATTTTCTCGTCCCCATCATGGCGCTCGAAGGCCTCGATTTTGCGGACGGCTGGAGCCGCCTGATCGGAATGATTCGCACCGAGCCCGGCCGCTATGTGGTCTACATCCTGTTGAAGTTTGCCCTGCTGATTGCCGCTGGAATCCTGTTCACGATCGTCGCCATGATTCCCGCTCTGATCATCATCATTCCGACGGTCTTGCTCGTGATCGCCGCTGTAGCGGCCGGGCTGACGTGGAACGTAGCTACCATCAGTTTGACCGTCATCTTCGGGACCATCGCATTTGTAGTATTGATGTACCTGATTGCGCTCGTCGCTTCTCCCGCCACGGTGTTCTTTCCGGCCTACGCGATGTATTTTTTTGCGGCTCGCTATCCGCAGCTCGGCGCACTGCTCAACCCAGCACCGGCGCCGGCTCCACCTGCACCGGAGGCCACGCCCACATCCGAGCCGCCGCCATTCTCGCCACCATTGCCTCCTTCTCCGGCACCCATCGGATAACGCTCGGGAACTCGCGCGCCGCCGACAGTGTCAAATCCCTCAAGACACGCGCGTGCCGAACGCAAACCTGATTCAGCCCGTTGGTAGCTGGCGAGGCTCGGAAAAAGACATGGTCTCGCCATGCCGCCGTAGCCCACTGCAGAACGGCTCTAATCGTTGAGCATGAATCAGCCAGGAGTCATACGATGTCATTCTCAACGGCAGGCGGTGGTCCGCAGATGAACGTCACTCCTTTGATCGACGTTCTCCTGGTACTCATCATTATTTTCATGATTGTCGTGATCGAGCAGAAGCCGGCCGGGCTGGAGGCGCAGATCCCGCAGCAACCAGACCCCAAGGATCATTCCATCCCGCCGCCCGATCGCACGATCGTGATCCAGGTGCGCGATGGGAAAGCTGTCGACCATCCTGACATCAAGATCAACGATGAAGTGGTCCTCTGGAGCAACCTGCGCCAGCGGCTCTTCGACATCTTCAGTAGCCGGGTCGAGCGAATCGCGTACGTCGAAGCCGACGACGACATTGATTTCCAGCAAGTGGCTGAGGTCATCAATACCGCCCACGAAGCGGGCATTGACCGCCTCGGCCTGCTCCACGATGAAGCGGCCGCAGCGCATGCGCACTGAGTCTGCCCGTCAACGATAAAATGGAGCGCATGCCAGATCCATTGCAACGCGTTCACGAGAATTTCGCGCAGCAACGATTCATGGGTACGCTGGGCGCATCGCTACTCGCCGTGAAGGCCGGCGCGGTTGAAATCGAGATCCCATTTCGCGCTGACCTCACGCAGCAGAACGGTTTTCTGCATGCGGGAGCCATCACCAGCGTGCTCGACTCAGCCTGTGGATATGCCGCCCTCAGCGTTGCGCCCGAAAATGCCGACGTCCTCAGCGTGGAGTTCAAGGTGAACCTGTTGTCTCCCGCGGTAGGAGAGAAATTCGTGGCCCGTGCCCATGTGAAGCGAGCGGGAAGAAATATTACGGTGTGCGCGGCAGATGTGTTTGCCGTGAAGGCGGGAGAAGAAAAATTGGTCGCGACGATGCTCGCAACCATTATTACGATCAATCCCAACCAAGAATAATGAGAGGGTGTGAGACGGCGCTGCTAGCTCGCCCGGCTTCTGATCCAGATCGGCGTCCCCATGAAACCAAACGCTTCACGAATCTGATTTTCCAAAAACCGCTCGAAGGAAAAATGCAGCTTTACCTGGCGGTCGGTGAATAGCACGAATGTTGGCGGAGCCACGCCGGCCTGCGTCATGTAGTAAATCCGGACGCGTTTGCTCATCGGAACCGAAGCTCGATCGAAATCAACGCGCTTCACGAAGCGGTTCATTTCTCCTGTCGAGATGCGCTTGTTACGTTCAGCAGAAACCTTCTCGATCAGCGGCAGGATCTTGTCGGTGCCAGCCCCGGTCTGGGCAGAAATAAAAAGTACCGGAGCATATGCCAGAAATTTCAATCCATAGCGCAATCGCTCTTCAAACAGCGCGCGGTCATGCGGACGCTTCGAATCCTGAATGCGTGCCGCTTTGGCCTGGCTGATGGCACGCTTTTCGCCACTCGTAATCAGGTCCCATTTATTGACCACGATGATTACGGATCGCCCGCTCTCGTGCGCGTATCCAGCGATCGACGCATCGAGGCCGCTCGCGCCCTCCGTCGCGTCCACCATGAACAGGACGATGTCGGCAGCCTCGAGATTCTTGCGCGACATCACCACGGAAAGCTTCTCCGCCATCAAGTGCGTCTTGCCTTTACGCCGGATGCCCGCCGTATCGATGAAGCGAATATGTTGGCCGTGGTAGTCGAGCACTTCGTCCACCGAGTCGCGCGTCGTCCCGGGAATGGGCGAGACAATCGCGCGCGACGTGCCCGTAAGCTGATTCAGCAGGGTCGACTTGCCAACGTTCGGATGCCCAATGATCGCCACCTTGATCTCGCGGGGTTGTGGGGCCGGCGCGGGCGCGTCTGTCCCTGCATCTTCCCCGGTGCCTTCCTCTGCGACCTTCAGCTCCTCAGGCACTACGAGTTTGACTTCGGGTGCAATCGCAAGAAAAGCATCGAGCAAGTCATCAATCCCATTTCCATTTTCCGCGGAAATCGGGAACCATTTGTGAATGCCTAGCCGGTGAATTTCGGCGTCGAGAACCATCTCCTTCGCGGAATCCGTTTTGTTCACCGCCAGAAAAAGGGGTTTGCCGCTCCTCTTCAGGAGTTGCGCCAACTCCATATCCGGAGCCGCGAGTTCGGTCCGGCCATCGACCACCATTACGATGGCGATGGCCTGATCCAGCGCAACCCGCGCCTGGCGGAAGATCTCGGCCGGGATGAATTCTTTGTCATCGGGAACGATGCCGCCCGTATCGACCACTCGGAAATCGCGGCCCCGCCACTCGGCCTGACCGTAGAGCCGGTCGCGAGTGATGCCGGGCTCGTCGCCGACGATCGCGCGCCGCGATCCTGTCAACCGGTTAAACAGCGTGGACTTCCCCACATTGGGGCGGCCGACGATGGCGAGCAGCGGCAGCATTCCGGCGTCAGCGAGTTCCTGGGCTGGCCGCCGTGCTTCTGATTGATGAGCGAGTTTACGTCTGGTTTTCTTCAATGCTGGATTCTTCTCAGTGATGATTAGAACACGAGCGCCCAGCCGCGTCCCCGGCCGGGCGCTTACGCCGGCGCTCCCAGGCCTTATGATAGGAATTCGTGCCTTCCACTTCTCATCCAGCGTCTCCCGCGGCCGGGTTCTCGCTCCACCAGTTTTTTGCACCCGGCGGGGTACTTTCGAAGACGCATCCCGCCTATGAATTCCGCCGCGGCCAACTCCAGATGGCGCAGTCCGTCGAAGAAGCCATCGCCGAAAAGCGGCACCTGATCGTGGAAGCGGGCACCGGCACAGGCAAAACTCTCGCTTACCTTTTGCCCGTGTTGCGCTCCGGCAAGCGCGTCATCATTTCGACCGGCACCAAGAATCTTCAGGAGCAGCTTTTTCAGAAAGACGTCCCATTTCTGGAGCGTGCTCTATTCGGCGATGGCAGCGGCAAATTGAACGTCTGTTACATGAAGGGGCGCAACAATTATCTCTGCCGCAAGAAGCTTTACGACCAGACCAACGAGCCCATCCTCAGCGGGCTGGAAGAGATCGAACAGTTCGGCGCCATTGCCGCCTGGGAGAAGACAACCTCGACGGGCGACAAATCCGAACTCGCCGAACTGCCCGAGGCCAGCCCCCTCTGGCATAAACTCGACGCCCGCGCCGACACTTGCACGGGCCAGAAGTGCACCGAGTTTGAGCGTTGTTTCATCACCGAGATGCGCCGGCGCGCTGCGGAAAGTGACATCGTCATCGTCAATCACCATCTCTTCTTCGCCGACCTCGCCATCAAACTCGAAGCCGACAAGGCGCCCGACGCTGGGATCCTGCCCGATTGTGGCGTGGTCATCTTTGACGAAGCCCACGAACTGGAAGAAGTAGCCGGCAACTATTTCGGCATCTCCGTCAGCAACACGCGCATGGACGAACTGGCGCGTGACCTCGAAAGTCTCCTGCAGCGCGAAAAGCTCTACACAGCAGGCGTTTCCGGCGCTATCAAGGCGTTGCGCGAGCGCTCGCAACTCTTTTTCTCCCTGATGCCCGCGGGCGATGGACGGTTTGCCTTCGACGCGCGCCGTGAATTTCTCGAAGAAAACGGCGAAGAATATGACGCGCTGAACAATGCGCTACGCCGCATCGGCGCGGAGCTCGAGCAGCTTCCGCAAAAGCCGGACCAGGTCTTCAGCATCGCCCGTCGCGCGCAGCAGTTGCAGGTGCAGCTTAGCTTCGTGATGGAAGACGAGAATCCCAACACAGTGTTCTGGATCGAGCGCCGAGGTTTTCGCGGAACCGTTCGCTCCCGCCGATCCTCGGACGAAGGCCATGCCGGCGGCCGCACCAACGTCTTTCTGCAGGCCACGCCGATTGAAGTCGGGCCTATCCTGCGTGAGTGCCTGTGGTCGCAGATGGAGACTGCTGTCCTTACCTCGGCCACGCTCGCCGTCGGCGGGGGATTTGAATACATCCGGCAACGTCTCGGGCTGGACCATGCGCGCGAGTTGGTCGTACCGTCGCACTACGATTATCAGAGCCAGGTCATTTTTTATGTGCCGCCCGACCTGCCTGATCCGCGCACGCCGCAATTTGTCACGCAAGCGTCGGACCGCGTGAAGCGCCTGCTGGAAATCACGCGCGGGCGGGCATTCGTCCTCTTCACCAGCTACGCGCAGATGAACGAAATTTACGACCGCCTGCTGGGGGTGTTGGACTTCCCCCTACTGAGGCAAGGCGATGCGCCGAAGTCCGCGCTGCTCGAGGAGTTCCGCATCACGCCGCACGCCGTCCTGTTTGGCACGTCATCCTTCTGGCAAGGCGTTGACGTGCAAGGCGAGCAACTGAGTTGCGTCATCATCGACCGTTTGCCCTTCGCGGTGCCAAGCGATCCGGTGGTCGCGGCGCGAGTAAAAGCCATCGACGCCGGCGGCGGCAACGCGTTTTTCGACTACCAGGTGCCGAGCGCGGTGATTACGCTGAAACAAGGCTTTGGAAGGTTGATCCGCTCTCTCCACGATCGCGGACTGCTGGCACTACTCGATAACCGCATCCTGAAAAAGCAATATGGGAAAGTGTTTGTAGAGAGTCTGCCGAGTTACAGCCGGACAACTGACTTGCGGAAAGTGGAAGAATTCTTCGGTGCGGATTCCTAACCGGACTACCTGAGAGTGGAAAAGGGAACGGCTTCAGCTCCTGAAGTCATAACAGTGGCTGAAGCCGTCAACATTTATCGTTTGGTCGCAGCGGTGAACCGCTGCGCCGCCCAAAAGCCGGTGACAAGCCTACTCTGCGGCTTCTTTCCCGATCACAACTTTCAGGTGCGTGGTCACGTCCTTGTGCAGTTTGATCGGAATGGTGAATTCACCAACCGTCTTCAACGGTTCGTGCACTTGGATCTTGCGACGGTCGATGTGGAAGCTCTTCTTCTCCAGCGCGTCCGCGATGTCTCCCGACGTGACCGACCCGAAGAGTTGATCATTCTCGCCCGACTTGCGCGTGAACGAAACCTCGAGCCCGTCAAACTGCTTGGCGAGTGATTCGGCCTCTGATTTTTCCTTAGCCGAGCGGCGCACAGCAGCAGCCTTCATCTGGGCGATGACTGCCTTGTTGGCGGCGTTCGCTTCGATCGCCAGCTTGTGCGGAAGCAGAAAATTCCGTCCATAACCTTCGGCGACCTTGATTACGTCGCCGCGATTGCCCAGCTTGGGCACGTCTTCTTTCAGGATGACTTCCATGAATGACTCCGTAACTCGTCGTTAGTCGTTCGTCCTTCGTCGTTCGCAATTCGCCGGGCCCAGGTTCAACCGCGCTGCGCGGCTTTTGCGAAGGACCAACGACGAACGGCCAACGACGTTCTTGAAATTACTGTGCGCGTCCTGCAAATGGCAGCAGCGCGATATTGCGAGCCTGCTTGATGGCGGCGGACAGCCTGCGCTGGTGCCGCGTACAAACGCCCGTCAGGCGGCGCGGAACAATCTTTCCGCTCTCGGCAACAAACCCTGCCAGTAGCCGGACGTCCTTGTAGTTGATCGATTCAATCTTCTCGGTGCAGAACTTGCAGACCTTCTTGCGCCGAAAATACTTGCGACCGCCTTCGCGAGAACCGCCGGGACCGCCGCCCGGACGCGGGCCACGCGGACCGCCACGATCCGGCCGATCGCCGCCGCTTCGTTCCGGGCGCGAATCGCTTGATGGTGCTTTCGTTTCCTCTGCCATAGTGCTCCTTAAACTTGATTGTCTTTGGGGTGGCGCAACGCTTCAACGCTGCGAACAGTCCCTCACTCGTGAACTGCCTAAACCGCCGCTGGCGCAGGTTCCGTGCCCGCTTCTGGTGCAGGCGGCGCTGGAGCCGCCGCGGGAACCGGGGGCGCCGCGCTGGCTTTCTTCTTCGAATCCCGAAGCTTCTTGACCTTGTCCAGGCGCTTCAATTCTTCGTCGGTGCGAACCGTCAGGAACTTGATCACGGGTTCTGTTACGCGCAGGCGCCGTTCCAGTTCGTGAACCATCGCACCCGTGCCTTCCAGCAACAGCAGGACGAAAATTCCGTCGTTGAACCGCCGCACGCTGTAGGCCAGCCGACGCTTGCCCCAGACTTCGCTCTTCATCGTCCCGTGTGCCGAAGCAACCGACGCTTCCAATGTGGAAAGGAGCTTGTTCAGGTCGTCTTCCACCATGTCAGGACGAACAATAAACATCAGTTCATAAGTACGATTCATTCGTTGTCTCCAAACTTTCGGACTGCCAACCGCAACTTACTCGGGCGAATCCGGCTTGCGATTGAATTTGTTCATCGCTGCCGCTGGCCCGTCTTTCAAAATCATCTCGACTGCATTCGCGGCCGAGTCCAGTATTTCGTCGACCACTTTCAATTGCGCCTTGCGAAACGGTGTCAGTACAAATTTCACCGAGTCTGAAATCTTCTTCTCCGGCGCAATCCCCAACCGAATCCTCAGAAACTCGTCGGTGCCTAAAGCACCCAGGATCGACTCGATCCCGTTATGCCCCGCCGAGCTGCCCCGCTGGCGAACTCGCATCGTGCCCAGCGGAAAATCCAGTTCGTCGTAAATTACGATCAGGTCTGACTTCACGTCCGCCTGATATTCCGCAGCCAGTTCGCTTACCGAAAGCCCGCTCAAGTTCATGAACGTTTCTGGCTTGGCCAGGAGCACCGCTTGTCCAGCGATTTCTGCCCGCGCCGTCAACGCGCGACACTGACGATTCCGTATTTCCACACCCAGATTTGCTGCGATCCGATCGATCGCCAGAAAGCCGAGGTTATGCGGCGTGAACTGATACTCGATTCCAGGATTTCCCAAACCGATAATCAGTTTCACGAAGTCAGCTCTTAGCTTCTAGCCGCTGGCTCCTAGCTAGCAGCTAGAAGCCAGTAGCTCTTATTTCTTATCTTTCTTCTCGGCTTTGCCCTCGGGTTTCCCCTCGGCCTCGGCACCCTCGGCATCCTGCTTGCCCTTCTTGATAACTTCAGGCTCAGCCGGAGTCGCCGCAGCGTCGGCAACTGCTTCCGGAGCCGCCACCACTTCTTCCTTCACGGTCGTGATGTGCGCGACCATGCGATCTTCGTCGGTCAGGAACTTCAGCTTGTCGCCATGCGCCAGATCCTTCACGCGCAAATCGACGCCGAACACAAGGTGGCTGATATCGGCTTCGATCGACTTCGGGATGTCGGCCGGCAAGCATTCCAGTTCGACTTCGCGCAGCAACTGTTCAAGAATGCCGCCGTCGGTCTTCACGCCCACCGCTTCGCCCTTCAGGACGATCGGCACCGTGACTTTCAGCTTCTTGTCCATCGCGATGCGTAAGAGATCGATGTGCAGGAGCTTTCCCTTGATCGGTTCGAACTGCCAGTCCACGATCATCGCTTTCACGCGATCGCTGCCCAGCGCCAGGTCGAAAATCGTGTTGTGTCCGCTTTCTGACTTGAGAATGCGCATCACCTGGCGAGGATCGACCGAAATGACGGCCGTATCTTTTCCGGCGCCGTACACTACCGCCGGGACCTTGCCCGCCACGCGTACTCGGCGCGCCGCATTCTTGTTGCCTGGCTCGCGCTCTTGCGCTTCCAGAATGTTCACATCCGTTGCTGTAGCCATAATTCCGTTCCGTCCTTTAAACAGCCTGCTGATCTGTCTTAGGTGCTAGTCGTTGGTTGTTAGTCGTTCGCGACGTTCCATACTGTTGACAGCGTTGCTGTCCCGCGAACGACGAGCGACCAAACGACGCTCTACCTAGAGAAACAGTTTGCTGACCGAAGTTTCTTCGTGAATGGACTGGATTGCCCGTCCAATCAATCCCGCGATCGTCAGCACCTTGATCTTCGGGACTTGCCTCGCCGCCTCAGTCAGCGGGATGGTATTGGTCACCACCACCTCTGTGATCGGAGAGTTCACAATATTCTGCACCGCCGGCCCGGACAGCACCGGGTGCGAGCAGCACGCATAAACCGAGAGCGCGCCGTTGTTCAGCAAAGCCTGCGCCGTTTTTACCAGCGTCCCGGCCGTGTCAATCAAATCGTCAATCACTAAGCAAGTACGTCCGTGGACATCGCCGATGACGTGCATCACTTCCGCCACGTTCATCTCGACGCGCCGTTTGTCGACGATGGCCAAGGCTGCGTCCATCTTCTTTGCGAAGAAGCGGGCACGCTCCACGCCGCCTGCATCCGGCGATACCACGGTCAGGTTCGGCAGGCTCAACTTCTTGAAGTAGTCCACCAGCACCGGCGAAGCGAATAAGTGGTCGACCGGGATATTAAAAAATCCCTGCAACTGCGCCGTGTGCGGATCGATGACTAACGCTCGGTGCGCGCCCGCGGCGGTCAGCAAATCCGCCACCAGCTTGGACGAAATCGGCACTCGCGGCTTATCTTTTCGGTCCTGCCGCGCATACCCGTAATACGGGATGACCGCGGTGATGCGCCGTGCCGACGCGCGCTTCAGCGCATCCAGCATGAGCAGCACTTCCATCAGGTGCATGTCCACCGGATGGCAGGTCGGCTGCATGACGAAGACGTCAGCGCCGCGGACATTCTCCTGAATCTGCACGTAGGCTTCGCCGTCGGCAAAGCGAGTCACCATCGCTTGTCCGCGCGTCATACCTAGAAAATGGCAGACTTCATCACAGAGCGGCTCATTGGCCGTTCCGCAAAATATCTTGAACTTGTCATCCACCCGGACGCGCTGGGGCTTGCGCTCCGGCTTTTCGTCCGCCATCGGCAGTTTCTCCGTTTTTTCCGCGGTCGTTGTCGCAGTGGCCATATGCAGTTCTCAGTTCCCGGTTCTCAGTTCTCAGTCTCTGGGCTCCAGTTTCTCTCTGAGAACTGAGAACTGGGAACCGAGAACTGTTTTCTGGCTGGGCCGCTAGGATTCGAACCTAGACAAAGTGCTCCAAAGGCACTTGACCTACCATTAGTCGACGGCCCAAAAATCAGTTTCTAGTTGCTGGTTTCTAGTTTTGCAGACCGAGCCCGCAACATGCAATTTCGATTTCACTCGCAACTAAAAACTAGAGACTCTTCCAATACTGCTTGCGCGTCAACGTGGTCGTCGCCACCGCCTGCAGACCCTGCTTTCGCAGGCGACTCACTGCCCGGGTAGCCGCAGCACGATTCTGGAACAACCCATACAGAGTTGACCCTGATCCGGAGAGGGAAGCATACACCGCTCCCGCTCGTTCCAACGCACCTTTCATGTCTCGCAGTTCGGGATATTGCGGAAAGACGACTCGTTCAAAGTCGTTTTCAATCCCGGTACGGACAAGGTCGGGAAGCAGGCTCCCGGCCCGGCTCCTGCCTAACGCAGAAGCACCGGTGTTAGGTGAAACGAGCCACGCCGACATCGCGCGGCCAACCTCAAGTAGTCTATCGGACCCATCCGATGCCGTCAATTGCGTGGGGACAGGTCTCTGACCTGTCCAAGCCGAGCGCAGCTCGGCAGGCTCTCCGTTGCTAACCAGCGCATCCCAATCCGCGAACGCCCGGGGTGTCGAGACGCCAATATCAGGAGTGACGACCACCATCGGCGTAGCCGGAAAATCCGCCAGCGGATACACTTCTTCCCCGCGTCCAACTCCCAGCACGGTCCCGCCCACCAGGAACAGCGGGAGATCCGATCCCACCGCCGCCGCCACGCGCAGCCGTCGCGCTTGCGTCATCCGTTTCTTGAGCGCGCGCTCCATCCCGATCATGGTTGCGACCGCGTTCGACGATCCGGCGCCCAGGCCGCCTTGCACCGGCAGCCGCTTTTCGATTTCGATCTCGACTCGCTTCGAACTATCGAGTTCCTCCAACACCCGCTCCGCCATCCGGTAACAGGTGTTGGACGAATCGCAAGGCACACGCGGGTCTGCACAGGTAATCGCAATCCCGGTTCCGCGCCCAATCCGTACCCGGATCACATCATGCAGCGCGATCGTCTGATACACCGTGCGCAGATCATGGAATCCATCCGCCCGTGGCGGACCGATGTACAGGCCGAGATTGATTTTCGCGAACGAACGGATCGTGACTGGCATGGAAGAGGAATTGTAAGCGAAAACACGCTGTTCGCTGTTCGTCCTTCGGCGGGAACGCAAGCAACGGGACTTCGAGGCGTTGGACTGGGCACGCTAGAAGCGAACGACGAACGGCGAACAGCGAAGGACGTTACTTCTTCTCCAGATTAGCGTCCAGAGTCAACTCCGATCCAACTGTGATCGCGATCTCTTTCGTCCAGGGCTTGTATCCGGCCTTCTCCACTCGAAACGAATGTTTCCCGGGAGGCAGGCTCACCTTGGCCGGCGTGTATCCCATCGAATCGCCGTCCACGAAGACTTCGGAAAGATAAGGCGTAGACCGCACCGTCACCACGCCCGTTGTTGGCGGCAAGGCGACCGGCTCTGGCGGCGGAGTGTTTTCCGCGGGAGGAGCAGCCGCTCCAGCAGTCTTTTCGGTGGAAAATCCAACCATCGATCCAGCCGGCGCTTCTATCTGTTCCAGCTGTTTCTTTTCATCGGCGGTGAGGGGCGTCATGATCTTGCCCGCCTTGCGGCGAGTAATATGCAGCCGGATTTCGCCCGTTGGCCCACGTACAAACAGCCGATCCGCCGCGATCTGGATCTTCACCGGATAATTGGTCGTCCACTCCTCCGGCGGTGCGGACTCTTCCGGAGTCAGCTCGTACGTCCCCATGATGATCTTGTCCTGCGCCTGCACGGAGATTGTGTAAGTGATCAGATCCTCGGTGATCGGGGTGTTCACAACCCAAGCCTTGGTCTTGGTTTCCACCGACTTGCGAACGTCGACAATGCGGGCATATTGCCAGGGCGTTTGCGCCACACAGATCGCCGCGCATCCGACCAGCGCTAGCAAGATAAGAAAAGTCCGCTTCATTTCTTCTTTTCCAGTTTACAAGGTATGGGAAGCAGGCTTCTAGCAGGAACTTGGTCTCGCGCTTTTTTCCGCATTCTTGGGATCAAGTCATCGTGCCCTGTCCCGGAATATTTCCCTCCAACTACACCCTTGGCTGTACAGACACCTCCGCGCCGACCGCCTACGCTGAGTCTGGTTTTCCCAGGGGTCTTTGAAAGGAGTCAACACATGAACATGAAAATCGTTTTGCAGCGGGTTGCGTTCGGATGTCTGCTCGCGGGTTCGGTGGTCTGGGCCAGTGCGCAGGATTCCTCCGCGCCGGCGCCCGCTCCCGATAATACGAAGGTCAACCAGCGCGACAAAGCCGCCTCCGAGCCCACGGCGGATCAACAGAAAAACAATCGCTCCGACCTCGACATCACCAAGCAGATTCGCCATTCGATCATGAGCGACAAATCGCTCTCCACCTACGCACACAACGTGAAGATCATTTCGCAGAACGGAATGGTCACGCTCAAGGGCGTGGTGCGATCCGACGACGAAAAGCAACTGATCGAAGCCAAGGCTGCGGAAGTCGTCGGCAAAGACAAAGTCACCAGCGAACTCGACGTTAAACCGGCGAAGTAGTTTCAATCGCTCCACGTTTCAAACATAAAGGAGATTTCAATATGGGTAACAACACGTCAGTATTCGGTATCTACAAGGATCGCGCGGGTGTGGAACGCGCCGTCGACTCTCTGAAGGCCGCAGGATTTTCCAATGCGGACATTTCCGCCCTGTTCCCCGAGAACGAAGGCACTCGGGACTTTGCCACCGAAAAGAGCACCAAGGCTCCAGAAGGCGCAACCGCAGGTGCGGGCACCGGCGCGGTTCTCGGCGGAGGCTTGGGCTGGCTAATGGGCATCGGGGCGCTTGCCATCCCCGGCCTCGGACCTTTCATCGCCGCCGGCCCGATCGTAGCCGCGTTGGCGGGCGCGGGTGTTGGAGGCGCGCTCGGCGGTCTCACGGGCGCACTCGTCGGTATGGGCATTCCGGAATACGAAGCCAAGCGCTACGAAGGCCGCGTGAAAGACGGCGGCATCCTGGTCTCGGTTCACTCGGAGAGTTCGGACGAGACCAAGCGCGCCAAGGAGATCCTGGAGCAGACCGGCGCGCAGGATATTTCCTCCACCGGCGAAGCCAGTGGCGCCAAGGAAGGGAATTTCGAACGGCGAATTGCCTAAGGGCAGCTCGCATTCATCCTCAACAGCAGCGGCAAAGGAGAAAACGATGAGTATCTGGACAATCCTGTTCGTGATTTTGTTGATCGCCTGGTTGGGCGGTTTCACGGTGTTCCATGTAGCCGGTGGACTCATTCATCTGCTGCTGGTGTTCGCGGTGATCTCCCTAATCCTGCACTTTGTCATGGGACGGCGCACCGTTTAGAGAGAGAGCAAGGCGGTCGGGGGAAGAACCTGTCCCCCGGCACGCGTTGCCCATTGCGGGTCGTTCGCGCTCGTGCTGTCGTCATTCCGCCCTCCCTTGTTACACTCCTCACGTGCCAACCGTGACCTATCTCGAAGCCATCCGCCAGGGAATCTGGGAGGAAATGGAGCGCGACCCTACGGTCTTCTGTATCGGAGAAGACATCGGCATTTACGGCGGCGCGTTTAAAGTCACGGACGGCTTCATCGATCGATTCGGTCCTGAGCGTGTCATCGACACTCCCATCGCAGAGTCTGCCATCGTGGGCGCGGCGTTTGGCGCGGCCCTCACAGGATTGCGTCCCGTTGCCGAGTTTCAGTTCATGGACTTCATCGGCTGCGCCTTCAACCAGATCGTGAACATGGTTGCCAAAGCGCACTATCGCTGGGGAGCGCCTGCGCCCATGGTGATTCGCGGTCCGAGCGGCGGCAACGTCCATGGCGGGCCGTTTCACTCGCAGAATCCGGAGATGTGGTTCGTGCACGCACCCGGACTGAAAGTCGTCTGCCCGGCGACGGCCTATGACGCTAAGGGGCTGATGAAGGCAGCGATTCGCGACAGCAATCCCGTGATTTTCTTCGAGCACAAATATCTATATCGCCGGATCAAGGAAGAAATTCCGTCCGATGACTACGTTGTCCCAATCGGGAAGGCGCGCGTCGCCCGTGAAGGACGCCATCTGAGCGTCATCACCTACGCCGCCATGGTGTATGTCGCGCTCGAAGCGGCAGAGATACTAAGTAGAGAAGGCATCGAAATTGAAATCATCGATCTGCGCACCGTGTCCCCGCTCGACCGCGAAGCCATCGCTTCGACCGTAAAGAAGACCAACAAGGTGATCGTCCTTCACGAGCACGCACGAACCGGCGGCCTGGCCGGAGAAATCTCCGCGATCGTCAACGAAGAAGCCTTTGACGATCTCGACGGGCCCATTGTGCGGATCACGTCGCTGGATACGCCCGTGCCGTTCTCGCCGCCGCAGGAAGAATTCTTTCTGCCGAAAGTGAGCGACGTCGTTCGCGAAGCACGCCGCCTGCACGCGTACTGACGCCCGGCTGCTTGGCATCAGCACGATCGTTGGTGCGTCGAAAATAGGCTCCAGAGCAGCATTTCCCGCCGCCTGCGCCGCCAACCTATGTTCGATATACTTGTTGTTTCGCACGTCGGAGGTAATTCATGCGCAATTTCCTGCTTGGGGTGATCGTCACTCTTGTCCTTATAGCGATTGGCCTGGCCGGAGTTGTGCTTCTCGGAATGGCGCCCACGCGTGCCGACAGCGCACCCCCTGGCTGGGAAATGCGCCTTGCCCATACCGCCCTGGACCGTGCTATCGACCGCAATGCCCCGCGCGTTAACAATCCGATCCCTCCCACCGATGCCAACCTCATCGATGGCATGAAAACCTACGTCATGGCTTGTGCGGAATGCCATGGAGGACTGGATCGCAAGCCCTCCGCGATGGCCCATTCGTTCTACCCGCCCGCTCCCAGCCTTATCGTGCGTCCTCTTGATGATCCGGAGTGGCAGGTCTTCTACACCGTCCAGACGGGTGTCCGGAACACTGGCATGCCGGCGTGGAACAAGACTATGTCCGAAACGGATATGTGGAAAGTCGTCGCGTTTCTAACGCGTGTCGAGAAGCTGCCGCCCGCTGCGCAGGACTATTGGCAAAAATCGGCCGGGGTCGCTCCTCCCGCCGAGGGCGAAGACCACCACGATCACTCGCACCACGAATAGTTTGAGTAGGACCAGTCGTCAGCTGGGTGGATAGCCGAAATTCACGGTGATCACGGTCTGTGCTTCCACCGGATGGCCGCCGCTCACGCTGGGTTTGAATCGCCATTGCTTGACCGCAGCGATGGCCGCTTTCGCCAGCACAAAATATCCCCGCACCAGTTTCAGTTCCTGCACGCTGCCGTCGCGTCCGATGGCCACTTGTAACACGACCGCCCCTTGAAGTTTTTGCGGCAACGCCTCCGGCGGATACACCGGATTCACCGACTGCAACATCAGCGCGCGAGCGGCAGGCTCGCTTAGTTGGATCGGCTCTCCAGTCTGTTGCCAGGATGCTGGTGGCGGTGGAGTGGACACCGGCATCATCTGCGCCGGGTTCACAGTCATGGAAACGGGGCGAGCAACGGGAGCCGACGCTCGAATGCTGTCAGGTACTGCAGAGCGGTGGGGACGGGCAGCAACCGGATCGACGTGAAGCTCCGGTGTCGGGAGAGGGAAGTCAAAGGGAGGCGGCAAACGCATCGGCGCATCGGAAAAGTTGATGTCGGACGCGACCACCCCCAAGTTGCTTGGCGAAGAGTTGCCGTTTGAGGGAGTTCTGGTAAAGTACGCATCCTGTTGCGAATCGGTCATGGCGGTGCCGACCGACTGGGTGCCTGATTTGTCCGCGAAGAAGAGTGCGGCCACGGATTCCTGTAGAACGCGTTTCGTTCCTTCCGGAGTGTGGTTCAAATACTGGAATGCATCGCGCGATCTCCAGAAGAAAAAGACGGCGGCGAGAACGAGTGCGGCGGCGAGTGCGCTCTTGAATTTCAGAGGCGACGAAGATCCACGGTCGCGAGAGTCGTCATAGACGCTTTGCTCGCCCTGTTCCTCGGTGTTAGCCAGCAGATTTGTGTCGGGCAATTCGCTGGCGATGGAAACGAGATCAGGTTCTTCGGAGGCTGGCTCCACTGGCTCGGAGATTTCCGGGCGGTCGAGAGCGCCAGCATCGCCAGCGTAGGCGGTCCCGTGCACCTGCATCTGCTGACAGGCCTTCGCGAGAACAGCGCGGGCTTCGTCGGCGACGATCGGGCGGTAGATCAGGAAATCAAGGCGATGTTCGCGTTCTTCTTCGGGAGTTGGATCATCCCCGACGATCGCAATCACGGTGGCGGTGCGATTGACTCCGGATTCGCGGGCGCGTTTCAGCAGGAAACCTGCCTCCGGCTGTTCCGACCAGTCCACGATCACGGACGAAAACGGCTGCTTGGTGCCTTTCTCCATGGCCGCGAAGATATCCGTGCAAAGCTCGGCACGAATACCGGCCTCCTGCAGGACCGCGGTCAAGGCATCCGTCGTTTCGGGACTCTTTGAAAACAGCAACGCGCGCAGAGCCATTCTGCGTATAAGCCTATCGGGATTCCTGCAACGGGGGCAGGTAACCAGTGGCACAGCACCTAGGGGAGGTTTCGGAAATGATTGGGCGAGAAGGGACTTGTACCGTTAGGCCATTACTTCAGTCACCTGCGCGTTTCTGAGCAAAGGGACACGCGGAAGCCGCGTCCTACGGCGAACTTCAGGGCCATCAAGGGAATCGAGTTAGATCTCGGTCCACTCGCCGGAAAATTCGTGCCGGATCTTCTCGGTACGTTCCTGAAGCATCTTCTTGGAGTCCTCCAGGCGGTGTTGCAGCTTGTCGAAACAGGGTTTGTTGAGCTGCATTTTCTCGATTGCTGGAGCCATACGCGCGATTTCATCGCCAACGCGGCTGAGTTCCATCTGGGTGTCCGCGGCGAGAGGCGCATCAAGGCTTTCTTCGAGAAGGTTGCCGGAGTCTTTCTTGTCGGGGAGAGTGAGCGTCAAGTTCTGCTCGCGCTTGTCGCGAATCACGGTCACGGCGGCGGTACCGCTCGCGGTCGCACGGATAGCGCGGGTAAAGTCGGAAGTATCGTGCACCGATTCTTTGTTCACGCGGACGATCACGTCTCCAGCGTGGAACCCGGCTTTTTCGGAGCGGCTGCCTTTCTCCACGGAACGCACGAGTACTCCGCTGCCACCTTTCACTCCAAAGAAGTCACCCAGTTGAGGAGTGATATTTTCCACCATCAGTCCGCTGCGCAGCGAGGAGTGGGCGATTACGACTGAGACTGGCATGTCGAAGTCTGCCAAAGCGGGCATGGCGGGCATCGCGAGTTTGATCTCGGGGATCACAGGCCAATCCTTACTTTTGCTGCGGTTCGCGAGCTGCACTTTAAGCGACTGAGGCTGGCCATCGCGGCTGATGCCGAGAGTGACGACTCTTCCGGCTGGTGTTTCTTTGATCATCCGGCGTAACTGCGCGGCACTTTCCACTGCGGCGCCGTTGAGGCTGACGATGACGTCATGCTGTTTCAAGCCAGCCTTGCCGGCAGGTGCATCCTGATCGACCATCGTGACTTCGGCGCCATGTTCTTCTTTCAGCTTGAGCGTGCTCAGCCGCTCGGTGGTGACGTCGGCGATGTCGACTCCCAGGTACGAGGAACCACCACCGCCTTCTTCCACTCCGTAGCCCCAATTCCAGTTTTCTCCGGGACGGTCAAAAGGGACCTCCGCTGATTGGGCGCCGGCAACGAGCGCCAAAATGGAGATACACAGCAGGATTCGAGATGACATGGGGCCTCCTAAAAAACAGCGATCGTCAAAACATGATCTCCGCTAACGGCTGACGCGGACGAACTTGATATTTCCAGAACTGGTCCGAACCTTGAGCACTGGCCCTCCCCCGTTTAACTGGCCTTCGGCGGTAACGGTTCGCGGTCCCCACTGTCCACCTTCGCTGTTTACGTGGATGTCCGGGAACTCACTGGCTTGAATGTTGTGGCCGTTCGCGAGTTCGATATTCGCTCGAATCGAGATGGACAGATCGCCGGCAAGGTACACGGTGATATCACCGGCCGTGGTCTGCAGGGTTGAATCAACTCGCTCACTGGATGTGAGGAACTTGGCGATGATGCCTCCGCCGCCCGTTTCGGCTCGCGCAGAAGGGACTCCGTTCAACTCGATGCAACCGCCACCCGTTTCTGCTTTCACGGGACCCTTGGCGGAACTCAAGCGAATGCTGCCACCGCCAGTTTCAATCTGGACTGGACCGCCAATGTCGCCGAGTTCGACTCCGCCGCCGCCGGTGGTTACGTGCACGCTTCCCTGGCAACGATCGACCTGGATGTTGCCGCCTCCGGTGTCGAGGTTTGCACCTTGCAGGCAAGAAGCGACGACGATGCTGCCACCGCCACTTTCGGCTGTCAGTTTGCCTTTGGCAGAAGCGACCTTGATGTTGCCGCCACCGGTGCGAACGGTTACGTCGCTGCCCCCGGTTCCGACGTCGATGGTGCCGCCGCCAGTCTCTACGTCGATCGCGCCGGCAATGTCATCGGCGTGAATGGTGCCGCCGCCGCTCTGGATCTCGACCCGCCCGGCAATGCCGGAGGTGCGGACATTGCCGCCATCGGTCTGTATTTTTGCAAGCTCAAGATTTCGGGGGACGGTGATGATAAATTCACCGGAAAATTTCCGGTCGCGATTGCGGCCGCCCTGCCAGTCGCCGACTACCCATGCGGTGTCGCCCTTGGAGTAGGTGCTGATCTTGTAGCGTTCGAATTCGCCACGCGCCTGCTTTTCGGAGGAAGTATAGGCCCGACTATGAATGACGTAGCTGATCCCAGGCTGCGGTCCACCCTCGACCCGCACCGATCCCATGTCCACTTTCACGTGCAACGTGCGCGCAGCGCCGAGGCTGCCAGTAATTTCCTGGACCCAGTTGCCGCCTTCGCGATAGACGCGCGCTTCCTGGCTTATCGCCAGGGAAGCCAGCGTCAGAAGCACAATCGCGATGCCGGCTGGTTTGACAATGCGTGTCAATTCATTGCTCCTAAAAATCGTCGTTCGTCGTTCGCTATTCGCTCCTGCGGCCCGCTGCGGTTGCGAACAGCGAAGGACGCGCAGCGAACGGCGGGGTTCCTAATCCATTTCCGGAACTTGCGCCATCATGGCTTTGGCTTGCGACCGGATCGAGGTGTTCTGATCCGATTGCGAGAGCCTGGTCAGGACGGTTCGAACACTGCTGTCGGCCTTCATCGGTTCCACCAGATGAAGTGCCTGCATGCGTACGCCAATATTGGTGTCGTTGATTAGCGATTGCAGGACGGCATCGCGTACGCGTACGTCCTGGCGAACGAAGCCACTCAATCCATCGAGCGCCTTCAGGCGAACGCCGGGGTTCGTGTCACTCTGCAGCGAGTACATCAGTACTTCGCGAACGTTGTTCTCGTTGGGCGCCTGCGTCAGTTTTTCTACTGCATCCATGCGCACGCCGGAGTTGTAGTTATTGCGGGCCGCGAACAGCAAAAGTTGCTGAATGCGCTGGTCGTTCAGCGATCCTTGAATGTCTTTGGTGGAAACCGTGTCGTACTTGATGTTGACCTGATTCGAGCCCGGGTCCTGTGTGATGGAACGAATGCCGGTAATGGAAGCTTCGAGCGGCGAAACAGTCGAGGACGAGTTCGTGGCCGTCAGATCGGTGGGAGTAGAACGGCCTCCCATGAAGTTGTAGGTCGTGGCGATGCCGCCGCCGAAGCCCACGATGAAGATCGCTGCGACCATCGCCGGAGCCATGCGTACTTGCCGCAGCCAGTGGCCCGGATCGAAGACCAGGCGTTGCCACCATCCACCCTGAGTGGTGGTTTCGAGCGCTTCCTGCAGGCGCATCCGCGAAGCCGCCAGCAGGTTCGGGCTGGGCTCTGCAACCGGAGCTTGCGAAAGCGTCGCGTGGAACTTGCGGGCCGCCTTCAATTCCGCGGCACACTCCGGACAGCGAGCGAGGTGCTGTTCTACTTCATAACGAGCATCGTCTTCGAGCTCGTTGTAAACGTAGAACACGATATTGTCTTTTACCCAATCACACTTCATTTGCAACTCCAGAAAGCTTCGAGCGACGAGCTTCGAGCTTCGAACAACCCACATACCGGTTGCCCGGAGCTCGCAGCGTTTTTGATTCTCATCGCATCTCCAACAACGCGCTGCGCAGTTTCTGCGTGGCGCGGAACAGCGTATTTTTTGCGGTCTCTTCCGTCGTGTTCAACATCTCGCCAACGGTCCGCAATTTCAGGCCGTGATAGTGCTTCAACTCAAAAACCATGCGCTCGCGAGGAGTGAGGCGCGAAAGGGCTGCGCCGATTTTGCGTCCCAGTTCGCGACGCATCAGGTCGCGTTCGGGATTGGCTCCAGAGCGGCCATCCGCCACTTGCTCGATCAGGCTGTACTCTTCGCCCGAACGATCGGTTGCGACCGGAGCATCTTCCTTACGAACATTTCTCTTGCGAAGGTGATCGAGGCAGAGGTTGGTGACGATCCGGTAAATCCAGGTGTAGAACGAACACTCGAAGCGAAAACTGCCGAGGTTTTTGTAGGCCTTGAGGAAAGCGTCCTGATGGATGTCCTGCGCGTCGGCTTCGGATCCGGTGAGGTGAAGAGCCAGTCGCAGAACGGACTGATCGTAATGACGAACGAGGACCTCGAAGGCCGCACGGTTACCCTGCTGCGCCTCCCGTATCAGAGTCGTGTCGTCAATGCGGTTGCCCTGTGCTGCCACGGAGCCCCTCAAGCTGGGGTTCTGGGTACCGCTGCCCCGCTCTCCCCGGGCCCCGCTTGTCTGCCCCCGAGAAAGCTCGCCAACCGGAATTGTAGCTGCGTACGAGTCGGCCGGCATTGTGCCTCTATTTCCTTTACAAGTGAACCAACCTGTCTTGCAAGGAGTAGACGAGGCAGCAACCAGATGGTTAGCAGATTATAGGGGTTAGTCCTTTATTTGCTTCACAGTAAAACATTAAGCCTGTGTCTCCCCGGGTTTGCCGAGCCAGAGGCGCATCTCGTTGGTGGGGACAAAACCCATCGACTCATATAGGTGCTGCCCTTCGTCGCTGGCATGCAGCACGACGGAGAGGAAGCCCTGATCTTTTAACCATTGGATAATCAACAACATGAGCTGCCGAGCCAGACCCCGCTTGCGGAACTCAGGTTCCGTGAAGACGTTGATGATCAAGGCGCGGCGGGTGTTGAGGTCTCCGGGACGAGCCGGACACCCGGCGATCAGCACGCCGCCACCGGCAACGACTCTGCGGTTCTTGTCTTCGGCCAGGAAGCCCCGATACGAGCCGTCGGCCAGGGCTGTTGCCAGCCATGGAGAGGTCACTTCTGTCATGGCGTCAAGTTCTTGTTTGGTGCCTTTGCCCATGTCGCGAAACATCCCTCGCCGGTGGTGCAAGATCACGTCGCGATCGTTCGGTGTGGCGAGACGAAAAGTGATGTCGTTTGAAACCATGTCGAGTTCCCCATCAATAAGTCGGGCTGATTTTGAAAGGGTACAATATCGGAAGTGTCGATGGTCGCTAGAGGGTAGACGCCATTCGCTGTTCGTCCTTCGCCTTTCGCGATTTGTGCGGTGAGGAACGGCTGAGCTTTCGCGAAGGACGAACGACCAACGACGAATTAAGGGGATTCATGTACGAAGTCACTGTCGACGATACGTTTGCTGCGGGGCACTATCTGCGCAACTACAAGGGCAAGTGCGAGAACCCGCACGGTCATAACTACAAAGTCCGGGTAACGCTGGCGGGCGCGGAACTCGACAAGGCTGGCCTGCTGCTTGATTTCAAAGATCTGAAAGAAGTCATGAAACACGTCATCGACCGACTGGATCATCAGATGATCAATGACATTGAGCCGTTCACGGTCCTGAATCCCTCGGCCGAAAATCTCGCAAAATATTTTTACGACGAAACCAATTCGCGGCTGCAGAGCGTCACCAACGGACGAGTCGCAGTGCGAGATGTGACGATTTTCGAGACGGACACAACTACCGCGAAGTACTCGGAGTAGCACGTGAGTTTCTAGTGTCTGAGTTGCTTGTTTCTTGTCACAGGAGCAACATCCTGTGCTCGGCAGTCGGCGAACGAGAAACCAGAAACTGGCGACAGGAAACCTCTTCTTCCCATGCAGATTTCGGAAATCTACAAATCGTTGCAGGGCGAGTCGACCCACGCGGGCTTGGCGTGCGTGTTCGTGCGGCTGACGGGATGCAACCTGCGTTGCTCGTGGTGTGACAGCGAGTTCAGTTTCCAAGGTGGGAAGAAGATGTCGTCCGCCGAGGTGTTCAGCGAAGTGGAGCGGCTGAGTCCGAATGGCGGATTGGTCGAGATCACGGGTGGCGAGCCGATGTTGCAAGAGCGCGAAGTGGTTGCGCTGATGCAGCAACTGCTGAATGCAGAGTACAAAGTTCTGTTGGAGACGAGTGGAGAACGTCCGTTGGAACGGGTGCCCACGCCGGTGGTGAAGATTGTCGATGTGAAATGCCCTCATTCGGGCGAGCCGGACACATTCACAATCGAAAACCTGGAAGTGCTCCAGCCGCATGACGAAATAAAATTTGTGCTGAGCGATCGCACGGATTATGAATATGCGCGGGAGTTTGTGCGCCGGCACCGGCTTGAGCAGCGGGTGCATGCGATCCTGTTCTCGCCTGCGTTTCGGAAAGATGCGTCGGGCGCTCGGGACTCTTCACACTGCCTGCTCGATCCGGAAGAACTCGCACAGTGGATACTCGCCGACGATGTGCCAGCCCGCTTGAGCCTCCAGATTCACAAGCTGATCTGGGATCCTGCCGCGAAGGGCGTGTAGGGATTGGCTCATTGAGTGCTTGAGTCAACCTGATTGAACGGTTCGCCCGATTCTATCCAACTGTCATAGAATCAAGTAGAAGGCCTTGACCCCAACCACCGATTCGATTCATGCCATCTAATACTACGAGTGGAAAAACCCGTGCTGTCGTGCTCTTGAGCGGTGGGATGGACTCGTGCGTGTGCGCGGCTTTGGCGGTGCGCGACCATGACGCGGCAGCCGTGCATGTCAGCTATGGACAGCGGACTGAGGCGCGGGAAAGGCGCGCGTTCGACGGCATCTGTGATCGGCTGGGAATCCGCGCGCGGCTGGCGGTGCGGAACGATGCTTTGCGGGCAATTGGAGGATCGGCGTTGACGGATACGAACATCGCGGTGCCGGAGTCGCATGCCATCGGAACGGGCGTTCCAGTTACGTATGTTCCTTTCCGTAATGCGCACTTTCTTTCGGTGGCGGTCAGTTGGGCGGAAGTGCTGGGAGCGGAGAAAGTGTATATCGGTGCCGTCGAGCCGGACAGTTCGGGATATCCCGATTGCCGTCCGGCTTACTATCGTGCTTTCAACGAGGTAGTGAAGGCCGGGACGAAGGATGGCGGGATTGAAATTGTGACTCCATTGATCGCGATGCGAAAAGTGGAGATTGTGACGCAAGGCCTTGAATTGGGCGCGCCCTTCGATTTAACGTGGTCATGCTATCAGGGGCAGGACCTGGCTTGTGGCGTTTGTGACAGCTGTGTGCTTCGGCTGCGAGCGTTTCGCGAAGCAGGTGTGCGGGATCCGATCCCGTATGCGAAGGCGGCCGGCGGAGTGGTGTGAACCTGATGGCAGAAAATTTCTGTTTCTCAATTACCGGAACTGCGGCATTCCGGCAGATGAAAAGCGGAAATCGTCGATGTCGGATTTTCGCAAGTCAGGTTTTGTAAATTCGGGTTTTGTGCCGGGAGGCAAGCTATGAAGAAGTTATTCATCATTCCCCTGTTGCTCGTGCTGGCGGCGGTCCTGAGTGCTCCCGCTGCGTTCGCGCAGGCGACGGGTACCGTGAAGGGCGTGTGCCGGGATGCAGAAGGTAAGCCGCTGGTCGGAGTAGTAGTCGAATGGGCGGGAATAGAAACCGGACGCAAGTACACTCTCAAGACGAACGCCAAGGGCGAATATTTTTCCCTGGGTATCAGTCCGGGCAAGTACAAAGTGACGGTCACCAGAGACGGCCAGCAGATTTTCTTTCTGAACGGCATTCCAGTCGGGCTGGATGAAGTAGTACAGGACGTCGATCTCAAGCAGGAAGCTGAAAAAGCCGCCCAGGGTCAGGGCATGACCGCCGCCCAGGTCAAGGAGATGCAGGAGCGGCAAGCGCAGGCGGCCAAGGAAACAAATACTGTCAAGGCCCTCAATGACAAGCTCAATATTGCCAAAACCGCAAGCGATGGTGGCGACTTCGAGACTGCGATCACGACCTTGACGGAAGCAACCCAGATGGACGCGAGCCGGGATTTGCTCTGGTTCAAGCTCGGCGATGCGTATAGGATGTCGGCGCCCAAGCAGACCGATCCCGCGGAAAAACAGAAGCGCTTTGAATCCGCGGTCACGAACTATCAGAAGGCGATCGAACTGCGCGCGAATTCCGAGGCGGCCAAGAAGGAAGCGGACAACAACCTCAAGACTGCGGCCTACCTTAACAACCTGGCGGAAGTTTTTTCCAAATCCAACAAGATCGACGACGCCGTGGCCACCTATGCGAAGGCCGCTGAACTCGATCCTGCTCACACTGCACAATACATGTTCAATACCGGAGCCGTGTTGACGAATGCCGGCAAAGTCGACGCCGCGATCGTGGCTTTCGACAAAGTGATTGCTGCCGATCCCACCAAAGCGGCGGCTTATTACTGGAAAGGCGTCAACATGATCGGCAAAGCTACCCTCAAGGGCGACAAGATGGTTGCGCCGGAAGGGACAGCCGATGCTTTCCAGAAGTACCTCGAAATCGAGCCCACCGGTACCTTTGCCCAGCCTGCCAAAGACATGCTGGCGAGCATTGGCGCGAACATCGAAACCACCTACGGCACGAAGAAGAAAGCGGTTAAGAAGTAGCATTCACAGGGTTTGCACGAAGACGGCCCTGCGGGGCCGTTTTTCTTTTCCTTTCAGTTACTTAGGTCTATGGCCTTGCTGTCCTTCGCTTCCCTCTCTGTTCGCGTTACATTGCTTGCATAGCATTCCGTCGTCCTCCTTGATTGTTCTGTGGCGTCAATCCAATTTTGCAGGGAGTGTGAAATGGCAGCTCCGGGGAGTTCCCCGATTGCGATTGCCTTCGAGGGCGTAAGCGGATCGGGCTTGGTGTCGACGCCGGTGCTTTTATCCGGCATGCTGCGGGCGCATGAAAAAGTCAGTGATCTGATTTTTTCGCCGGGACGACCGCCACAGGTGGAAATCTATGGCCAGCTCACGGCCGTCGAAATCTCCGGCGCCAGCGCTCTCACTGCGGATGATACCCGGCGTATTGCCGCGGATCTGATCGGTACCAACAAGCAGGCCATTAACACGCTTCGCGAACAAGGCTCCTGCGATGTTTCCTACGGACTTCCTGGCATGGCGCGGTTTCGCGTGAACGTGTTTATTCAGCGCGGCAGCTGCGCGATCGTCATGCGCGTGATTCCCACTGTGATTCCCAGTTTTTCCTCGCTGCGTTTGCCGGCCCAGCTGGAAGGGGTGGCCGAGGTTCGCAACGGGATTGTCCTGGTTGCAGGAGGCAGCGGTTCGGGAAAATCTTCCACCGTTGCGGCGCTGCTCGACCGCATCAACAACCAGCACTGTTATCACATCTTGACAGTGGAAGATCCGATCGAGTTTCTGCATAACCACAAGAAGTCGACGGTTCACCAGCGCGAACTGCACAGCGATGCGCCGAACTTCGTGCTCGCCTTACGGGCGGCATTGCGGCAAGCGCCGCGCGTGATCATGGTGGGAGAGATTCGCGATCGCGAGACGCTTGAAATTGTTCTGGAAGCAGCAGAGAACGGACACCTGGTTTTGTCGAGCATGAATACGGTCGACGCTTCGAAGACGGTGGAGCGTATTGTGACCAGCTTTCCAGCAACGGATCATCAATCGGTCCGCGACCGGCTGGCAAAAACCTTCCGCTACATCATTGCGCAGCGCCTTGTCCCGAGGACGGATAACGGAGGGCGCGCCGCAGTTGTCGAAATCCTCAAGTCGAATTCGCGCACACGGGATTGCATTGAACAAGGCGAACGTCCGGGCCGCACCTTGCTCGACGCGATGAAGTCGAGCGAGAACGAAGGGATGCAGCACTTCGACGGCGAGATAGCTAAACTCGTGCGCACTGGAGTCGTCGATCTGGAAACAGGATTGTGCTTCGCCAGCAACGCCACCGTCCTGGGACAAGAACTCGCGCGGAACTAAGCGCCGCATCCGATACCTCACAACTGAAGCGGAGCATAGGTCGCGGACCGGGAGGCCTACGGCGCCGATCAGCACTCCCGGTTCGCAAATCTAGAACGCACCCGGCTACTTAGCCACTGCTGAGGAATGGTCCTGATCGGCAGGGCGCGGTCGCATTTTGGCGCGATGGACCGCGGTGATCCCGAGTTCGTTTGGCTGTCCGAACTCTTCCGGATGCAAATAGTGGCCGCGTTCGTCTCCCTGTTTTTCGGATTCGACCACCAGGGGATGAGCTTTGGCGTAGGCGTCGTGGCGAGTGCCCGTAACTTGCCAGGAAACCTTCATGCCGCCTGTCCCGCCGGCAATGCGGAACCGGTTGTTGGAAATTTCCTGCGCAACATAAACTGGGGCGAACGATCCCATGCACGTGAGTTGGTAGCGGAACTCGCCGTTCAGTGCCTCGACGTAGGCTGGCAGTTTGACCCACGCTTGGCCGTCTGCATCCAGCACCGTCACGCCGTCGTACACGGTCTTCATGTCCGGAGATTCGATCGAGGCGTGTACCAGGTACTTGTTTGCAGGATCGAGCGGATGGTCAATCTTGAAATTCTTGGCGGCTCCACTGAGAGTGCCGGAACAGTGAAGATTTCCAAGGACGTCAATATCGCAAAAATTCGTTGTTCCAAGCGTAGTGAACACATGGCCCGAAGGAGCGGTTGTATCGTTTACCACCTCCATTGTCGGGGCCCCCGGACTATTGTTGGTAGCTTGGAGAGCCGTGCCAGAGTCGTTCGTGGCAAAAACACCCGCAAAACCACCCGCGCTATCACCCCAAACGCCAACCGGAACGACCCCAATCAGTCTGCTCAGAGTCGCGCTTAAACTCGAGCCAAACCCGATCACGCCGATACCGCGGCTACTGTTGGACTGGCCCGCAACTCCCTGCGAGGGTCCGGCGCTTGGGTCGGCGCTGGATGCGACGCCGAACACTCCAGCGGCGCCGCCAGTCCCCAAGCTGTCCGTGACGCCTTTCACGCCGATAGTCAGACCGGTGGCGGAATTGGCTTCGCCGTAAGAACCGATTCCAGTCGGACTCGTAGACAAAGCGAACATACCGTACGGGTTTGTTGTCTCGGTCACGAACGTTCCCGTGCCAGTGATGGCGTTCACCCAGAAGTCGCCGTTGGCGTCGCGCTTAACGATGGCATTGGCCGCACTCGCGCTGCTCGGGGACACTTTCCAGTTCAGTCCCAGCGTTCCGCTGGTCGTGACTGGCGAGCCGCTCACGGTGAAGTCGGAAGCGGGGGCGCTCAACCCCACGCTGGTCACCGTCCCGCTTCCGCTCACCGACTTGCATGCCCAGGCAGTCCCATTCCAGGAGAGGATCTGACCGGAACTGCAACTCGTCAGCAGGCTCAGATTGGCGACGCCTTTGTTTGTCCCGCCGATCAGGCCGCTGCCTGAAGCAGTGGTGATGCCGGTGATCGTGCCACCGCCGCTGAACACGATGTCCAATTCCGGCGGATGGCTCTGCGCCGTGTTTTCCTTGCTGTCAAATGTCGCCGAAAGTGGACTGTTCGCCACCAGCGCGATGCCGTCATTGGCCTGCGTGCCGTTGAGCCACGCTCCCACGGCCGCAGTCACATCAATCAGCAGGTAGTCTTTTGCGTTCGCACCAGTCAGCGGCACGCTGGGCGCGATGGTGCTACCCAAAGCGGGCGCAAGATTGGCGGTGATCGTCTTTTCCGACCACGTGCCGTTGACAAAGTCCACATTGAAACTCCCAGCGGAGGGCACGGTGTTGACGTAGAGCTTCAGCGTCGCCTTGGCAATGCTGGCGCTGGTGTAGCCAGCCGGAATAGACGACAAGTCAAACTGGATGTAGGCCGACTGTGATGGACTGACGACGCCGAGCGTCGTTTTCGCGCCGAAGTTTGTAGTTGGCGTCGCGGTGCTGGTGTAAGAGTCGTCGCTGGGCGTGATCTGGGCATACGCAGTAGTCAGCGCGCTCATCATGAGCAGCACGACTGCAAATAACGGTTGTGTCCTGAAGTTCTTCATAACGCACCTCTGCTCCTCATGGTTCTGCAATCCCATCGAATGGGTTGGCAAGTTTGGATTGATCGGAACGGGCGCAGCGTCGAACTGCGCCCGATTCCCGAGCCACCACGGCTTAGATCCCGCGGTATTTGAGAACCACGGTTGCAGTCTTCCCGGCTCCGATGGTCATTCCGTGATTGAAATAGATGACTCCGTCCGCACCGGACAACAGTCCGGTATAGCCGACATTGATGGAACAACCGGCGCTGGCTAGTTGGGTGGCGTAGCCAACGTGGTCGAAGGTGTTGGCCGCTGCCAGGGAGAGCTGCAACCCTTTTTGTGCCGAGGCGCTGTAGCCGAAGGCAGAGTTGTATGTGCCGTCCAGGATGTTATTGGTTGCATCGTTGGCATCCACGTCGGCAACGCGGGCGAACCAGACCGTTTTGGCGCCGCTCGAGTTGTTCTTCAGCGCCATCGTAACCTTCGCACTGGAATCAGTAGCATTCTGCGCAATGGTCTGGGTGAGCGTGAATCTGCCGTCGGTGGTAGTGCGGGCAATCTTCACGGTGGTGGCGGTCTGACTGAGCTTCGTGGCCGGACCCCAACTCCCGTTGTCCGCGTCGCCGAAGCCGGCGTAATCGTGGTAGCCCACGCCGGAAGAAAAGTCGCAGACGGCGTATCCCTCACCGATAATGCCGTGCTTGATGTGCTCGACGCCGGCGGGACTTTGAAACTCGACGATGTTGCCGTTGACGGACACGCAGTATTGCAGGAATTGTTTGGTCGCGGTGCCGCCCGACGTGAACTGGTAGGTGCAGACGTCGGTCGAATCAGGGCCAAGGGATAAATCGGGATTCTGGCTCGCGGGCGCTGATTGAACGGCGACTGGAATGGACTTTTGGCCAAAGGCGGCCACGCACAACACGAGGACGATAGCGAGAGGAATTGTTTTTTTCGACATGACATTTCTCCAAAATGGTTGATTGAACTTGCGATTGGTGTCGAATACTTCGACGCTGCCTCGGGCGGCGGGAATCCTTGAATAGACCGCGACTGCCGGACTCACGCCCTCGAGAATAGTTACCGGATGCTGGGTCGATTCATTTCGATATGCCGCCATACAGCCCGACCATGCGATAGGTCCGGTATTCCCACGCCCCGCCTTCGAGCACGTACTGCTTGGTGCCATCGGGAGACACTTCAGTGGATTTGCCGATCAGCGAACCTTGCCGGGCGAGCGCACCTGACGTGAAGACAAAGTTTCCGTTGGGTAGTCTCTCGGCGCTTCCGAGAGCATCGGAGCGATTTAGGTCAACGTTGAGCCCTGACGTGGCCGTCATCGTGTGCTCGTCGATGGTCCAGGTCTGACCGCGACTACGGCATTGTGTGACTCCCTTACAGCGGACGTTGCCGTTGTCGAAGAGCAGTAGCGTCTTGTTATCGAGATAGTGGACGTTGTGCTGATAGGAAAACCACGGACTGGGATCCGAGGAGACAACCGCAAAATCTCCGTCTTTACCCAAGCGCCAGATGATGTGTCCATCGCCCGAGCCGTTGCGGTAGTCGATCTTGATTTCCCAGGCCTGATGGCGAACGGACATCAAGAGGTTGCCGTCCTCAGCAGACCAGGCAATGGAATTGGTGTGCAGCCAGTCCACCGCACCCGGGATCGGGCAGGGCGCACCAGTGCATTTGTCGTGCAGGATCGGGCCACGATTAACGTCCAAGTGATCGAACGCATCCCATGTCCAGATGACCTGAAGATCATGGTCGAGCACGAGGAGCATCTGACCGACGTATTGCTTTGGCTTCCCATTGATGTCCACTGTTCTCAGAGTCCAGCCGAGCGTGGCGACATTTCCATCGGGGAGGAGCAGAACGTCGTGATGAAATCCATAAATAATCTCCTGCCCTTTGGCCTGTAACTGGGTGTTGACGGCATCAATGTTCGTTTCACGCAGCGAATTGCCGGCCAGGTCGATTTCCCGGAGCACGTTGAAACCACGCGTCCGATTTTTGTCGCGGCCCAGGAAGAAGACCGTGCCTCCCGGCTCAAGCACTCCAGGAGCGCCGTTCTGAATACCCGAATCCACTGGGTCGACATACCACTGCACGCGGCCGCTCAAATCCGTCGCGATCACGTTGACGGCATTGGGCGCGCCTCGTGCTGTGAAGTTGTGATAGACCATGCCCTGGGTGACGTCGCTTTGCGCGCTCGGTCCGCGGCGAACGGCGAAGGTGGGAAAATCCAGCGAGGGTGGCGGAGCGCCGGTGGTGAAGACCTGCGAAGGGGACGTAGTTCCGTCGCTGGTCACGTGCGCCATCTCGTACTGAGTGTTGGCCAACATTCCCGCCACCACGAAGTTTCTGCTCTGGCCGGGTGTGCAGGGTAGCTCGTTAGTGTTCGTCCAGGCATTCGTGTCGGAGACCGGCCTGAACTGCACGTGGACTGATCCACTATTGCAGGCAGGTGCGCTGTACAGAGCCACCAGTGGATTCAGCGCGGGAGTAATCACCGCCTGCGTCCCACTCACACGCGAGTTGATCTCGCCGGCTACGACCGAGGATGTTGAATCCGTCGCGCCGAAGTTGTCTTTGACCGTGACCTTCACCTGATAGGGGCCTTCCTGCATGGACGCCCAAGCCAAGGTGTTGCCAAGATTGAAGTCGCGCACCACTTTGAAGCCAGCGGTGGTAGACACTCTGTATTGGTAGACGGGTGCTGCCCCGCAATTTGCGGCGACGGCTGTCCAGACCACTCGTTCTCCGAGGAGTTGGGGAGACGGCTTGCTCGGCGTCAGTGAAATTGTGCAACTGTTGGACTCCGCCCTCCCGATTGCCGGGGAGAGGAGCACGAGGACGGCAGCTGAGGCTGCCAGTACCGCGAATCTCAAAGGTTTCATATCGCACCTCCTGTGCGTTTGTTGGCCGCACTTTCTCGTGCCCGCCGGAAACCTTCAAGGCACAGAGCGTCGTCCGTGCATGAACCGTGAATAGCCAGCGAGGTTGCAGATATAAAGTGAGTTAGCGGGAGATGTAGCTTGCGGATCAGGGGTCAGAGTATGTGCTGCGTAGCTCGTAGCCCGCATTTACCGTGCTAAACTGCCTGCTCAAGGAAGGAAGACGCGATGGCGGAAGGCGCCGCAGCCCGGCGAGTAGTTCGTTTTGGCGTCTTCGAAGTGGACTTCGGCACCGGAGAACTGCGCAAGGCCGGGGTCAAAATCAAGCTGCAGGACCAACCTTTTCAAGTTCTGGCCATGCTGCTGGAACGGCCGGGTGACCTCATCACCCGGGAAGCATTGCAAAGCCGACTTTGGCCGTCCGGCACATTCGGGGACTTCGAGCACGGACTGAACGTGGCCGTGAAAAAGCTGCGCATCGCCCTGGGCGACACCGCCGACAATCCCCGGTTCATTGAGACGCTGGCCCGACGGGGTTATCGATTTGTCGGGCAGGTCGACAATGTCGTCTCTGTCTCGAGTCGAACCGTCACAGATTCCCAAAGCGAATCGAACGCGGCTGCAGGACCTAGTCTGGTGCGCACGGCCCCGAGTGCAAAGATGGATCCGCAACGTGAGCGGCGAGGGCTTCTCCGCTGGGCGGTAGTCGTGATTCTGGTGGTTGCGGCCGGAATCGCACTGTGGCACTGGTGGCCCTCCCGCCCGTCGCCGCGCGTGGTCACTCGGTTCACCATTCCTCTCCCGCCTTCGGACGAATTTTTCATGAAACGCGGCGGACTGGTCATCTCACCCGACGGTGGCTATCTTGTTTATTCCGCCACGACGTCGAAGACGAAGGCCCGACAACTCTATTTGCGGCCCCTGGATCAAAACGAAGCAGTTTCAATTCCGGGGACAGACGGGGCCATCGGGCCGTTCTTCTCTCCGGATGGCCAGTGGATCGCTTTCACCGCCGGCGGCGAATTGAGAAAGGTTCCGCTGCATGGCGGATCGCCGATCACGGTGTGTGCCAAGTCAAATGCACTCCCCGGAACATGGGGGCCGGACGGCACCATATTCTTCAGCCAAGGATCGGCTGGCGACGAAGAAGCGAGATTCCTCATGCGCGTCGCAGCAACTGGAGGTACGCCCCAGGCGATCACGCTTGCCGAGAAGACGCTGACGGAATTCCCTCCACGGTGGCCGCAAGTGCTGCCGACCGGGAACGCAATTCTCTACGTTACGGGCGGCACGTGGGCTGCATACTCAGACGATGCGACGATCGTCGCGCAATCCCTCAAGACCGGAGAGCGCAAGGTTCTGATTCAGGGAGCCACGTGTCCGCGCTATGTTTCCACCGGCCACCTCGTCTATGCCCAAGGCGGCACCCTGCTTGCTGCCCCGTTTGACGTGGATCGCCTTGAGATAACTGGACCCGCCTTCCCGGTAGCGGAAGACCTCTGGCGAGGCCCCGGCGGTTACGTTGCCTATGACATCTCGCGAGACGGTCTGCTCGTCTCTGTTAACAGTGGCGAAATGAGTGTGGGGAATCGTACGCTGAACTGGGTGGACCGCACGGGAGCGGCGCTGCCGATCAATACTCCCGCACGTCAATATAGCCAGCCCAGTCTTTCGCCGGACGGGAAACACATCGCCGTAGCCATCGGCGATCCCCTTCGCCAGTCTGACATCTGGGTCCTGGACCTGGAGCAGAACGTTGCCCGGCAGGTCACTTCGTCCCAGGCCGGTGAGAGCGCGACTGCTCCCCTATGGACACCGGATGGCAAGCGGATCATCTACGCCTCCGGCTTTCACGGAAGGTCGCTGTTCTGGCAGGCAGCCGATGGCAGTGGCAAAGCGGAGTTACTTTTCTCCAGTAGTCTCTCCCCTTCCGGAATGATTCTGGCGACGTCCTGCTCGCCCGATGGCCGGTTTCTCGTTTTTCAGCGGGGAGATACGCGCGATTTCAACTTGTGGGTATTGAACCTCGCCGGCGATCACAAACTTTCGCCGCTGCTGATGACCAGTTTCATGACGACCTATCCACAGATCGCTCCCGACGGTCGCCGGCTCGCCTACACATCGGACGAGTCCGGGCGTCCCGAAGTTTACGTGCAGTCATTCCCAACACTTGGCGACAAACGGCTCATCTCGGTCGGCGGCGGCGAAGAAGCGCGCTGGTCGCGAGACGGCCGGCAATTGTTCTATCGGCAGGGCAATAAAATGATGGCCGTCGATATGCAAGCCGGAAGGCCGCTTCCGGGGCACGCCCCGCGGCTTCTGTTCGAAGGGATTTACCCGCGCAGCGATTTCTGGACTAACTATGACCTGTCCAGAAATGGCGATCGCTTTCTCATGTTGAAGGAAGTAGACGAAACAAGAGCAAGCCAGAAGTTGCGGGTGGTATTGAATTGGACCGAAGAACTCAAGCACCGTCGCGTGGGCAAGGATTGAAGCGCACTCAAGAGAGCAGGAATTAAAGACGCGCCTTGCCTCGCAGGCGAGAGGGCAAGTTTTCCGCCAGCGGGATTTCTGGGTATGATCGCTGGATGTGCGCCGCGTCGTCTACTCCCGGAGTAGTCAGCTTCGAAGAAGCCCGTCACATTGTGGAGCGGCACGCCGGAACGGTCTCGCCGCGTGAGCCTGAGAGCGTAACTCTGCTCGGTGCCTCGGGCCGGATCCTTGCAGAGTCGATCGATGCCGATCGCGATTTTCCTCCATTTGCGCGCGCGGCTCGCGATGGCTACGCCGTGCGGGCAGCGGATCTGGCTACGACGCCGGCACGACTCGAACTGATTGGCGAGATCAAGGCTGGCGATATCCCAGCGACTTCCTTCCAGGTGGGTTCCGGGCTGACAGCCTCGATCATGACCGGCGCTCCATTGCCGTCCGGCGCGGATGCGGTGGTGATGGTCGAGTACACGACCCAGACAGGAAGTACGATTGCAATCAGCCGCGGCGTAAAGACGGGCGAGAATTTCGTTCCCCGAGGATCGGAGGCGCGCCAGGGCCAGAGATTACTGGATCCCGGAACTCGCCTTGATCACGCAGCGATTGCATTGCTGGCGTCGGTCGGCAAGAGTGCGGTGCGAGTATTTCGCAAGCCGCGCATCGCAGTACTGGCTACCGGTGATGAAATTGTTGCGATCGAAACTACTCCTGGTCCAACGCAGATTCGAAACTCGAATTCTTATTCACTGGCAGCGCAGATACAGAATGCGGGCGGGGAACCAGTGCTGCTGCCCATCGCGCCGGATGAGCGGGTGCGGTTGCGATCACTAATCGAAGAAGGGTTGGAAGCCGATCTGCTTTTGATGGCAGGCGGAGTTTCGATGGGCAAGTACGATCTGGTGGAGCAGGTGCTCGAGGAATTGAAAGCTGAGTTCTACTTCACGGGCGCGCAGATCCAGCCCGGGAAACCTATTGTGTTCGGATCCTGCATGCGGCCGACGCGGGCGGGGGCGCCCGCGCCACATAGGCAATATTTTTTCGGGTTGCCGGGGAATCCTGTGTCAACCATGGTGACGTTCGAACTCTTCGTGCAGCCGATGATCCAAGCGCTGGCTGGGAGTAAGGCGCAGTCGCTGGTGTTTCTGAAGGCTCGCTTGAAGTCTGATGTGCGCGCGAAGACTGGGCTGAAGCGCTTTCTTCCAGCGGTGCTTTCGGGGGAATTCGAGAACGCGGAAATTGAGTTGGGGCGCTGGCAAGGATCGGGCGACATCGCGGCTCTGGCGGCAGCGAATTGCTACTTGGTGATTCCGCCAGATCGCGACTTGATCAGTGCAGGAGAATGGGTACCTCTGCTGATGCGTTGACAGGATGAATCGCAGGGTAAGATTGACGAGGCGCTTGCATGGATCTGTATTGCCGGCGAGTCGCCGGCGCTACGGTAATGCCTAAGAAACTCTCACATTACGATTCCAAAGGTCGCGCACGAATGGTGGATGTTTCCGCCAAGGCGGCGACCGTGCGGGAAGCGGAGGCGAGCGCGTTTGTCCGGATGAAAGCGGCAGTGTTGCGGGCCTTGCCGTCGAATCCCAAGGGCGATCCACTCGAGGTCGCGCGCACGGCCGGGATCATGGCGGCGAAGCGTACCTCCGATCTGATCCCGATGTGTCATCCACTTCCTCTGTCGTACATTGCTGTGACATTGCGCGTGTGCGAAAATGGCGTGGCTATTACCTCAAAAGTAAAGACCACTGCCGAGACCGGCGTGGAAATGGAAGCACTGGTCGCGGCAGGAGTCGCGGCGCTGACTGTCTATGACATGTGCAAGGCGCTCGACAAGGGAATTGAAATCCGGGAATTGATGTTGGAAAAGAAATCGGGCGGCAAGAGCGGCGATTATCGCCGCCCAGGCAAGCCCAACAAGAAGCGCAAGTAGCTTTCTATGCCGAGCAACGTAAAACTCCTGCTGGTGGATGACAACCCGATGGTGCTGGGGATGCTGAAGCAGGCTCTGTCTCCGCTGGCGGAAATTTCTACGGCCGGCGATGCCGCGGATGCGTTATTGAAAGCGGTGGATGAAGCGCCCGACATGGTGATCTGCGACTACCGTATGCCGGGGATGGACGGGCGGCAGTTGCTGGAAAAGTTGAAGAGCCGTCCGGCGACCGCGGGAATCACGGTCATCCTGATGGCCAGCAAGTCGGACATCAATGAACGGCTATCGGTACACGAGTCAGCCGAAGACTACATTGAAAAGCCGTTTTTCCTGAAGCAGGCGACGCAGCGCATCAAACGCGTGATCGATCGCATTGCTTTGGAGAAGATGGCGAAAGCGGCGCCTTCCGACGGCATTCTGCGCGGCAGTTTGGCGCAGATGAATGTCGTCGACCTCGTGCAGTCGCTCGAGATGGGCCGCAAGAGCGGCTCGCTGACCATGACGCGGGCCGATGAAAAATGTGAGATGTTCTTCAGCCAGGGACAAGTGAAGCACGCCGCCTATGGCTCCATTTCAGGCGATGAGGCGGTCTTCAAAGTTCTCCGCTGGACTGACGGAAGCTTCGAAGTGGATTTCGATGGAAAGACCGCGAAAGAAAGCACGACCCTCAACACGCAAGGCTTGCTGATGGAAGGCTTGCGCCAGTTGGATGAGGCGCAACGCGATTCTACCGAGGGAGAAGATGTCCTCCTCGACACCTGAGCGGACTGCGGCCGTGCTCACCGTCAGCGACTCTTGCTCGCGCGGTGAAAAGACAGATCTCTCGGGTCCTGCGGTTGCGCAGGCACTCGAGAACCGAAAATTTCGAGTGGTCGTGCGCAGCGTCGTTCCCGACGAGACTGCTGCAATCCAGGAAAAGTTGATCGAACTCTGCCGTTCCGCGCGGCTGGTCGTGACCACGGGTGGGACCGGTGTTGCGCTGCGCGATGTCACTCCTGAAGCTACGCGCGCGGTTTGCGATCGTCTGGTGGAAGGCATCGCCGAGCAGATGCGTGCGGAAGGATTGAAAAAGACGCGGTTCGCGAGCCTGAGTCGCTCGGTGTGCGGAACGCGCGGCACAAGTCTGATTTTGAATTTGCCGGGTAGTCCCGCGGGCGCGGTGGAAGCGCTCGCTGCCGTGATCGAAGTGCTGCCGCATGCACTCGACTTGCTGGAAGGGAAGACGGAGCACGGGTAGGGAATTGTCGTTAGTCGGTGGTCGTTTGCAAAATTCATTCCTTGCCGAGACTGCCAGGACTTCCGGCATAGCGAACGACTAGCGACCATCGACCAACGACTGTGTTCCAAGTAAACTGCTGACACCGCTTGCAAACCATCAAACACATCATCAGTGCCTACGGAAAGTGGATCGGGGCAATCCTGGCTCCGCTCGGAATATGGGGAGTGTTCGCGTTCGCCGCGGTGGACGGCGCTTTCATGGGCCTGCCCCTCGATGCCATCGTGGCCAGCTACATTTATAAAGACCCGCACCGGTTCCTGTTGTATGTGCTGCTCGCGGCGTTGGGGTCAACGGTTGGGAGCATCGTGCTTTACGTCATCGGATACACCGGGGGCGAGGTGCTGCTCCGCAAGCGGCTTTCTCCCGAACGCTTCCAGAAAATTCATGCGTCGTTCGAGAAGCACGAATTCCTGGCCTTGCTGGTTCCCGTCATGATGCCGCCTCCGACTCCGCTCAAGGCAGTGATGCTGGCGGCTGCTGTCTTTGAGATGAGCCTGTGGCGGTACCTGCTGGCGATCTTTTCAGGACGCATGTTGCGATTCCTGATCCTTGGATTGCTGACCCTCAAGTTCGGCCCGACGGTCGTGGAGTTGGGAGCAAAAGTCGTTGCGAGTCACTTCAGGTGGGTCCTGCTTGCCGTGGCGGTGGGCTTGGCGATCTGGCTGATCTGGCGCAGGCAGGCTGCAAAGAAGTCGACCGCGATGGGTGCGGAAAATACAACCGCTGTGTAGCGCGAACTGCAGATCCCTCGCTTCTCTCGGGATGACAGTATCTATACAACAATCTTCTTGCTAAGGAGAGACGGGGCAAGCCCCGTCTCTACGGTGAAATTTGGTCAGGTCGATGGGTGATCAGGCTGCGGCGGTTCCGTGTGGCTTGCTCATCGAGCGAGCGATCGCTGCGACGACGACCGGGAGTCCGAACATGATTGCGGTGTAGAGCATGTCGCCTTCAAGCGCGCGCCGGAAAAATGGAATTCCTGCCGTGTAGCAGACCATAAGTCCCGAAAACGACTTGGGATACATGTTGGTCGAAGCCCACACGCCGAAATTGCTGATCAGGAAGAACGTGACCGATCCGGTCAGGGCTGCGCCTGCGATCCGCAAAGGTTTCGAGTTCGGCCGCAAGAGAGTGCCGAGTCCGAGAATCGCCGCGTACCATCCCCAGGTGAGAAATAGATCCCAGGAGAAGGGATAGGCGTAGACGTACTTGTCGAGGATCAGGTCGGAAGCGATCAGCAGGGCCAGCGGCATCCACATCTGGCGTCGCGAACCGCGCGCGCCGAAAAAGAGAAGAGCTGCGACTACCGGGGTAAAGTTCCACGGATGCGGGAAGAACGGCAAACGGGACGCGACGGCAAAGAGAACGAATAAATAGGCCAGCATGGTCACCTCGTAAAATACGCGAACTAGGATTGTGGCGCTTAGGGATGGCAATGGTCAAGCGATCAGCGCGTGAATTGTTGTCAACCGACGGAATTCGCCGCGACTAGTGGCGTGACATGCCAAAGTACTCGTCGACAATCCGCAGGTTCTGATCGAGCACAGCCGTTGCACCGAGTGCGGATCGCGGATCGCGTCCGGGATATGCGTAACGCAAATCAATAAAGCGAACGATGTACCGGGCGGAACCATCGTTCGCCTGAACCCGTTCAGTCTCGGTGACCGGATACTTCGCCCAGTCCAGATACACGCGGCCGAGATATCCCTGCTTCGCGGCGAGGGTGGCGGGAGTCTCTTCCGGCTTGTAGCGGAATTTCATGTTGCCTGCTGGATCAACCAGCGGAGTCAGGGAATCGACATTCATCATTGCGAAGGCAGTAGGCGTTTCGACGACGGCATACCACCGAAACGGATTCAGCATGTACGGATAGGCGGAGAGGCGCAACGCGTCCGCACCTTGATAGGTTTGTGTTTCCAATACTGCGACGGCACGGCGATGTTCGTAATCGCGAACACCCCAGCAGGCAAAAACGCCGAGCAACGCGAAGATCGCTCCAAGCTTTCCCTTAGGACCTTTCCGGCGGGCACCAATTTCTTCGTTGATCAAGGAAAAGAGACTGGGCAGGATCAGCCCGAGAATCAAGATCACGAGCAGCGCGGGCTCGATGATGAACACGATGTCCCAGGAATACCAGCGTTCGGAAAACGGCCAGAACGGACGCACTCCATAATTGTTGGTGAAATCAAGCAGGATGTGACTGACTCCGGCCAGGCACGCGTAGAAAAACAGCAACCCCCAGCGCGGCGGGAGATTGGGATCTCGCGTCCGTCGTCCGCGGACTCGCCAGATTGCGTACATGAACCCCACCACGATTGCGGCGGTGACAGGCAGTCCTAAGAAAGAATGAGTAAAACCGCGGTGATGCGCGAATCCGAAGACCGATCCGTTAAAACGGCTGAAGACGTCAAGGTCGGGAGCTTCGGCGGCAAGAGTGAGCGTTGCGGTCGCCAGCGCTGTCTTGCGATTCAGGCCAGCGCGGCCCATGGTGGCGCCGAACAGGAAATGGGTGATGGGTTCCACGAAGGTCCTAAGAGTGTATCGGCAGACAGGCGAATCGAGAAATCAGAATTGTTCCCGCCTCAGTTCTTTGCAGCGGGTACGACTAGTGAGAGAGCGTCCGGCAGCATGGTCATGCGGGCGGGAAGGCGGCCGAGGAGTTCTCCGTCGGCCTCGACATAGACGCGATCCTCACGGTCGCCGCTGCTCCGGGCCGGTTCGGGAAGCTGGCAGACGATCTCGGAACTGCTGACGAGATCGATGCCGTCGATATTCCATCGGCGTCCCAGCAGAGCGCTGGCGACGTAGCGCAGATAGGCCCCGCGGCGATCCGTGCGGCACATCACGGCGCGCAGATCAGGACAGTCGAGAGAAGCTCCGGGCACAAGTTCGCGAAGAACATTGCCAAAGAAGCCGATCCGCACTGCCAGCAACTCAGTGAGCGATGCCTGCTGCTTGATCCCGCTTCCATTGACGTACTCGACTTCAAATCTGCGCATGCGATGCGAGGCCCAAAGGTTCCAGGCCTTCAGATAGTACGCAGCCATGCCGGCTCGTTTTTTCAGATCGCGATTCAGTTTGTAGAAAAGATGGGCATCCACACCCACTCCAGCCGCAACCGTGAAGTAGCGCTGGGCAGACTTGCCTTCAAAATCCTGATACTCGATGCGGCCAAGCGGAATCCGGCGAACGGTGCTCTTGCCGTCGACGGCTGCGCGGGCGGCCTCGCTGGGTCGAAGGGGGAGACGGAGATCGTGGGCAAGGGCGTTAGCGGTGCCAAACGGAAGAATGGCGAGCGCGACCTGCGTGCCGGCGAGTCCCTGGATGACGTCGTGGATCGTGCCATCGCCGCCGCAGGCGAATACAGTGTCGCTGCCGGCGGCCACTGCGAAGCGGGCATTCATGGTAGCTTCGTGGCTGGAACGACAGACGGTCAATTCCGTTCGAACACCGGCCGATTGAATGATTCCAATTGCGCGGTCCAGTTCCGCATCGCGCCGGCGCGGACCAGAGTTCGGATTGAACAGGATGGTGGCTTTTTGCATCTGCCAGATCGCTAGAGATTGAGTCTATCGCACGCCCGAATCACGATTGTGAAGAGCGGCAGCGAGGGCGCTGGGACGGCAGCCGGGCGGGACACTGGTCTTACAACGGCTCGGGCAATAAAAAAATAGTGTCACGCAGCCATCGATTGGAATCATAATTGGCGCACGTCATAGTCCTTTCCTTTCGTTCGGGACACGCAATCATTTTTGGAGGTGGTGTATGAAACTGAAAGTCGTGGGGATGGTTTTGCTTTGTGTTGCTTCTGCTCTAGCTCAGCACGCCAAGATGGCGGCGCCGAAGGCGGCCACGCTGGTGACGGGACTGGGAGATGCGCATCATGCAGTGTCGACGAAGAACGTGGAAGCGCAGAAGTTCTTCGACCAGGGCCTGCGTTTCATTTACGCATTCAATCATGACGAAGCGGCGCGGTCGTTTCAGAGAGCCGCGGCCCTCGATCCGAAACTCGCCATGGCGTACTGGGGTATCGCGGAAGCGGTAGGGCCGAACTACAACGATCCGGCGAGCGAAGACCGTTTCAAACAGGCGCACGAGGCGATTCAGAAAGGCGCCGACCTGAGCGATGGCGCTTCGCCCAGCGAGCAGGGATATATCAAGGCGATGGCGTTGCGCTTTCCTGCGGATCCGAAATCGGACTTACACGCGGCAGCCGAGCAATATCGCGATGCGATGCGCGACCTAGTGAAGGCTTTTCCTGACGACCTGGATGCCGCGACTCTTTTCGCCGAGTCAGGAATGGACCTGCGTCCGTGGGGATTGTGGCATCAGGATGGCACGCCTCAAGAGGGGACCGAGGAGATTGTTGCAGCGCTCGAGTCGGTGCTGAAACGCGATCCGAATCACCTGGGAGCGATCCATTACTACATTCATGCCGTGGAAGCGTCGAACTCTCCGGAGCGTGCGCTGGCGGGAGCGAACCGGTTGGCCGCCATGGCTCCGGCAGCAGGGCACATCGTCCACATGCCGGCGCATGTCTACATCCGCACGGGAGATTATGCGGCTGCTGTGAAGACCAATCAGGATGCGGCTGCGGTTGATCGCGCGTATATCAAAGCAAGCGGCGCGCAGGGTATCTACCCGATGATGTACTACAGCCACAACCTGCACTTCATCGCGATGTGCTCGGCGATGAACGGCGACTATCTCGAGGCGATCAAGGCCGGAAACATGCTCGCGGCGCACGTTGGACCGGCAGTGAAGGACATGCCGCCGCTCGAAGGATTTGTGACGATCCCGATGGCGGTCAATGTGCGCTTCCATAAGTGGGACGCGATTCTAGCTTCGAAGGCGCCAGATCCGGCGATGAAGGTTGCCACGGTTTTCTGGCATTTTTCCCGAGGCATGGCCTTTGCTGGGAAGAACAAGATTGATCAGGCGGAGGCGGAATTCAAGATCGTGTCCGAGGCGGAGAAGGCAACTCCGGAAGATGTGATTTTCGCGATGCCAATTAACAACAAGGCAAAGGACATCCTCGCGATCGCCGAGAACGTACTGGGCGCTCAGATTGCTCTCGCGAAGAAAGATACGGCCGGTGCGATGGCGATGTTGCGCGACGCAGTGAAGATTCAGGACACGCTCAAGTACGGCGAGCCACCCGACTGGTTCTTCCCGGTGCGCGAGTCCCTGGGCGGCGTGCTGCTGATGAGTGGCGACGCGAAAGGTGCGGAGCAGGTCTTTCGGGAGGACCTCGACAAAAATCCGCGTAACCCGCGATCGCTATTCGGATTGCATCAGTCGCTCAAGGCGCAAGACCGCAACTACGATGCTGGCTTTGTAGAGAAGCAGTTCCGCCACTCGTGGAAGGGTGGGGCGATGAAGATGGAAGATCTGGTCTAAGGATTAACTATCAAAGTTTGTCATCCTGAGCGAAGCGAAGGATCTGCTTTCCTCTCATCGTTCGAAAAAGCAGGTCCTTCGCTTCGCTCAGGATGACAATTTATTTTGGGGATGACAATTTATTTGGAGGGAAAGTCTTTCCGGATCGCTCCACGGCATAGACGTAGTGTCGCAATCCTCGCCAGTCAACTTCCTTCCAAATAGTCATTCCGTTGCGTTCGGCTACGCGGCGGGACGGGATATTCTCGGGGCGGATCAATGAGATCATGCGATCGACTTTCAAGTTTGCGAATCCCCATTCGCGGCATGCGACGGCGGCTTCGGTGGCGAAGCCTTGTCCCCAGTGATCGCGCCGCAGGTGGTATCCGATTTCGTAGAAGTATTCGTCCTCGACATTTTGGCGGATGATGCCGCAATCGCCGATCATTTCGCCGGACGATTGCAGGACCATCGCCCAGAGGCCGACGCCGTCCTCAGCGTAGCGATGGAGGTTGCGTTCAATCCATCGTTCGGTTCCTGCGCGATCGAGGGGCGCGGGATAGTGCTTCATGGTTTCAGGATCGGACACGACCAGCCCTAGCGCCGCGGCGTCATCTTTGACGAACTCCCGCAAGACGAGGCGGGCGGTTTCAAGGATCTGTTTCATCGAATAAAGTTTAGCGCCGGTCCATCTCTTCAGGGGAGACGCGGCAAGCCGCGTCTCTACATTGAAGTTTTTCGACACGATACACTAGGTGCTTCGTGGAAGATAACGATCAACTCGGTTTCCAGTTTCGTGCGCCGGAACGCCGCATCTGGACGGTGCGCGCGCTGGTTTCGGCGGTGCGTACGCATCTGGAGCGTGAGTACGCCGACTGCTGGGTGGAAGGCGAAATTTCCAATCTGCGCATTCCTGATTCCGGGCATCTCTATTTCACATTGAAAGAAGAGAGCGCGCAGATTCGAGTCGTGATGTTCCGGTCTTCGGCGAAGTTGTTGCGCTTTCGTCCGGAGAACGGGCTGCACGTCACGGTTCGCGGACGGATCACGGTCTATGAAGATCGGGGCGAGCTGCAAATCTCGGCAGAGTTCATGGAGCCGCAAGGCGCGGGCGCATTGCAGCTGGCTTTCGAGCAATTGAAGGCTCGGCTGGAAGCGGAAGGGCTGTTCGATAGCTCTCGGAAGAAAGAGATTCCGCCGCTGCCGCACCGGATTGGAGTCATTACCTCGCCGCAGGGAGCGGCTCTGCGGGACATCCTGAATATTCTTGCGCGCCGCCATCATTCCGCAAGCGTGCTGATTTATCCAGCTCAGGTGCAGGGAGAGTCCGCGCCCGTCGAAGTGACAGCGGGTGTTCAATATTTCAATCGCACGCGCGACGTCGAGGTCATCATCATCGCTCGCGGCGGCGGCTCGGCCGAGGATTTGGCGGCTTTCAATCACGAGGGACTGGCTCGCGCGGTGGCGGCATCGAAAATTCCGGTGATCTCGGCAATTGGGCACGAGACGGATTTCACGATCGTGGACTTCGTGTCCGATTTGCGAGCACCAACGCCTTCGGCGGCGGCGGAACTGGTGATCCGGTCGCGGCAGGAAATTGAAGCGCAGGCAGAAGACATTTATCGCCGGTTGGACCGTGCGATTCGCTACCGGCTGCTGATGGCACGGCAGGAGTTGTCGGAGAGAACGCAGCAGGGGGCGTTCGCCCGCATGATGGACGGGATTAACCGCCGCCAGCAACGTCTGGATGAAGCCAGCTTCCGGCTGGAGCGCGCGGAACGCCAGCTCGTGGAACGGTGCCGTCGCCGATGGGAAATCGCTTCGTCGACAGTACGCCACTATGACGCCCGGCAGCGTTTGCGAGCAATCGCACAACAGCTGGCTGCTCACACTGCGAGCCTGGCGGCGGCCGCGCATGCCCGGCTGCTTGCGGGCCGGGCTATTCTTGATCGTCGTGTCGCCGAGTTGGAAGCGCTTTCTCCAGTTGCGATCCTCAATCGGGGATACGCGCTGGTATTCGATGGAAAAGGTCAGCTGGTTACCGATGCGTCTCGCCTCAAACAGGGAGACGACGTTACCGCCCGGGTCGCAAGAGGAAGTGTGCGGGCGAAGGTGAATTCGGTTGACCCGGCACCGTAAATGCGTGGTGCTGCATTAGAATGAAGGCCAGCTGACTACCTGATCACTGTGAGGATCGCGTGACGCCGTCCCCGGCCTGGCCACACATCTCGCTGGTCTCGATCGTGGACATTCTGCTGGTCGCGATTCTCATCTACCAGTTGCTGGCACTGATTCGTGGAACACGTGCGGCTCCGATGCTGCTTGGGCTGGCAGTCTTGGCATTGGCCTTCTACTTCGCGCGGCTGGGTGAACTGCGCACTCTGAACTGGCTGCTGAGTACACTCCTTCCGTATGTCGTGTTCGCGCTGATTGTAGTATTCCAGTCGGAAATCCGTCACGCGCTGGCAAACCTGGGCACGCGCGTTTCGTTCGGACGATCTTCGAACACGGCGGGCGATGTGTATGACGACATCGTGCTGGCGGCAAATCTTTTCTCCCAGAACCAAACCGGCGCGCTCATCATCATTGAACGCGAAATCGGACTGCGCACCTACATCGAAAGTGGAGTGCCGTTGGATGCGCGTCTTTCCTACGATTTGCTGGCGACGTTGTTTCGTCCCAGCGCTCCTCTGCATGATGGGGCGGTCATTGTGCAGCGCGACCGAATTGCGGCTGCTGCCTGCTTCCTGCCGCTGTCGATGAATCCCGTGCTCTCGACACAGATGGGAACACGGCATCGCGCCGGTATTGGAGTGACAGAAGAGACGGATGCGGTGGCCGTGATCGTCTCCGAAGAAACGGGCGCAATCAGCCTGGCCGTGAAGGGGAATATCGAGCGCGATCTGAGCGTAGAGCGTCTGCGCGAGCGGCTGAGTCAGTTGCTGCGCCGCTATGCTCCTGCTCCCACGTTACCGCTGCAGGTAGAAGAGACCATGATTGAAGACGAGCCACCCAGTTCCCAGCCGGCACGCAGACACGATGCGACTCTTCGTCCGGGAGGCGATGACTAGTGCCGAGCGTGTATAAGCGCGTCTTCGTTCAGAATCTCGGCTTGAAGGTGATCTCATTGTGCCTTGCAATCGGGTTGTGGGTGGCGGTGGCGCGGTCTCCCGTTGCGGAAGTTGAGATGAAGATTCCGATCGTGTTTCAACATGTTCCGGAGAAACTTGAGATTGCTTCCACCGATTTCACCGAGGCTCAGATCCGAGTGCGCGGTCCCGAGCGGCTGGTGAGCCGGTTGCGCTCCACTGACGTCAGCGCACATCTGGATCTTTCGCCGATGGAAATCGGGGGCCGGACCTTTGATCTATCCTCAACCAACGTACGAGTACCGCAAGGACTCGAAGTAGTACAGGTGAGTCCTCCCCGGGTGACCGTTATCATGGAACGGTCGGGAGAAAGAAGATAATCCCGCCTTTAGCTGTTAGCTCTTTGCTTTAGCCAACCCTGTACGGGACCGGTGTGCGCTACAAGCTACGAGCTAAACGCTAAGAGCTCTCTTTCATGACACGACAATTATTCGGAACGGACGGAATTCGGGGCGTGGCGGGAGAATTCCCGCTGACACGCGAAAGCACGTATTGGATTGGACGGGCTCTGGGCCACGATTTGATTCGCGGAAATGCGAACGCGCGCGTGGTGATCGGGCAGGACACACGGGAATCGAGCCGCTGGATTGCGGATCGCGTTTCGCAGGGACTGGCATCCGTGGGCGTGACCGTGAGCAGCGCGGGGGTGATTACAACTCCAGGCGTTGCCTACCTGGCGCGTTCGCAGCGTTTCGATGCGGGCGTCGTGATCTCGGCGTCGCACAATCCGTGGACCGACAATGGGATCAAAGTGTTCTCTGGCGACGGCTACAAGCTTCCTGATTCGCACGAACTAGCGATCGAGAAGGAAATCTTCGCGCTCCTGCAAGATTCGCAGGAGGCGCCGCCCGACTCAGCCTCAACGGTTTCGAGTCTTCCGGGAGATGCGGAACTTCGCCATGCGTATGTCCGGTCGCTGGCATCAAGTATCACGGCAGAGATGAAACCTCTGCGGTTGGTGGTGGATTGCGCCAATGGCGCGGCCGCCGCCGAGGCTCCCGAACTATTTCGAGCGCTGGGGATCCTGGCGAAGTTTCTCCATGCCGCGCCCGATGGACAAAACATCAACGAGCAATGCGGTGCTCTTCATCCCGAGACAGTTGCTCGCTTCATGGTCGAAGAGACGGGGCCATTCGATCTCGGCGTAACGTTCGACGGCGACGCTGACCGCGCATTGTTTTCCGATGCGCACGGGCGGGTCGTGAACGGAGATGCGGTTTTGCTGGTGGCTGCGCGGGATATGAAGTCGCGCGGCGTGCTCGCGAATGACACGGTTGTAGCCACGACGATGTCGAATATGGGATTGGAACTGGCATTGAAACGGTCCGGCATTCGAATGCTTCGTGCCAATGTTGGCGACAAGTACGTGCTGGAAGAAATGCAGCGCGTGGGCGCAACACTGGGTGGCGAACAATCCGGCCACATCCTGTTTCGTGACGGAGACGCAACCACAGGCGATGGATTGCTCACGGCGTTGCGGGTGATGGAAATCATGATTCGATCCGGCAAGTCGCTGGCAGAACTGGTTGGCGATTTGAAAGTGTTTCCGCAAACGATTCGCAATGTTCGCGTGCGGGAAAAGGTTCCGTTTGCGCAGATTCCCGCGGTGCAGGAAACGATCGCTGCCGCAGAGCGCGAACTCGATGGCAACGGCCGCGTCGTCGTGCGCTATTCGGGGACCGAGGCACTGGCGCGAGTCATGATCGAAGCGGAATCGAAGGAACAGATGGAACGGCTGGCCGAAGCGATCGTTGGGGCGATCCGCAACAGCCTGGGCGTCTGAAGATCCGAACTGGACCCTGGTAAACCTGGCCCCGCACCATTGAGAGATTCTTCTGCCATCTTTCTTGTTGGTCTTCTTCCCTGCGTTCATTTTCTCTTTTCAGGAACCCCACGTCCTAAAGTGCAGCTTCGTTATCTTGTGTCCGGGGTCGATCCAGCCGAGAATGAAATCCTGTTCAGGTGAAGGTTAGACCAAGCTCATGAGAATTCTGATCGTGGAAGATGATATTGCGCTGGCGAGCTTCATCCGCAAGGGTCTCGAGGCGGAACACTACGCGGTGGACGCGTCCAGTGATGGTGAGCAAGGGCGGACGATGGCCCTGGAGTTTGATTACGACCTCTTGATCCTTGATCTCAACCTGCCTGGCATTGACGGTCTCGCGATCTTGAAGAGTCTGCGGCAGCGCAAGCCCAGTTTGCCGGTGATGATTCTTACGGCGCGCAGCCGCGTCGAAGACCGTGTGCAATGCCTCGACATGGGAGCCGACGACTATTTGGTGAAGCCGTTTTCGTTTCTGGAATTGTCTGCTCGAGCGCGGGCGTTGTTGCGGCGTTGTCATCTGCCCTCGGAGTCGGTGTTGGCCGTGCGCGATCTTCGGTTGGACCGGGTGGAACGCAGGGTGGAGCGGTCGGGTCGACGCATCGACTTAACCACCAAGGAATTTGCGTTGCTCGAATACCTGATGCGCAACGTAGGCCGTCGCCTGACGCGGGCGATGATTATTGAGCACGTGTGGAACCTGACCTTTGATTCCACGACCAACGTGGTGGATGTGTACATCAACTACCTGCGACGCAAAGTGGATGACGGATTTTCTCCCGCACTGATCCATACCGTGCGCGGAGTCGGCTATGAACTTGGGCCGAACGGAGCTGCGGCATGAGCATTGCTTCGCAGCATCGATTGGCGCGCGAGCAGGATCAGGCGGTACTGGGTGAGTTGTTGCACTCGTTGAGCCAGCCCCTCACCACGCTTCGATGTTCCCTGGAGCTTTCGACGGATGAAATTGCTGGATCTCCTCAAGATGCTGTTGCAGGGGCGCTCGAACAGACGGATCGCGTGATTGCAGTGGTTCGCCTGATGCGGGAGTATTTGGACGCGGAGTCCGACGACATTTCGCAGTCGTCCGCCCCGTTGCTGCCTGTGCTGCGCGAAGTTGTCGAAAAGCTTTCGCCGGTCGCTCATGAGCGGCAGGTCCTGCTGGCTCTGACAGGTTCTTGCGACACCACCCTCGAACTTGCCGAGCCGCGGCTGCGACTCGCGCTGCAATACCTGGTCGGGCGCCTGATCGAAGAACAACCACGGCATGGGGATGTCACGTTGCAGCTCAAGGACAGTGCGTCGGGGGCTGAGTTATGGGCGCATGTCCGAGAAACACCGATCACAACGACCGTACGACAGGATTCGTTTCGTAGAACGCTCCACCACGTGCAACGAGTGGTAGCGCGCCGGCTGCTTGAGTCCGGCGGAGCCTCGCTTGTGTTTAGCGGAGATGGCCATTCTGGTTTCCTGCTGCGCGTCGCGCGTTCCGCCCCCGCACTCGAATCCAGGCCCGCTCGGTGACATTTTTAACTGCGTAAGGCGCAGCGTCCGGAGTACAATCCAGCCTTCCCGGAGGTTCCCGTTGAAGCGCTGGTTGATCCTGCTGACTGTACTTGCCGCGGTTGCGGCAAGCTGGGCGCAGCCGAGTGGCCCGGTGTCGAAGGCCATAACGGTGATCCGCGCAGGCGTGCTCATCGACGGAGAGTCGGGTTCGCCGCGGCGCAACCAGGTCATCATCATTCGCGGGAACCAGATCGTCGAAGTTTCGGACGCCGCCACCGCTCACATCCCGGCGGGAGCCGAGGTAGTCGATCTTTCACAGGCCACCGTTCTTCCCGGCTTGATTGACGCCCACACCCATATTTTTCTTCAAGGGGAAGATCCCGCTGAAGGTGGATATGACATTCAGTTGTTGAAATTTCCGTTGGCGTACCGGGCAGCCCGAGCAACGGTTGCGGTGCGGCGTGCTCTCGAACAGGGATTCACAACATTGCGCGATATGGAAACGGAAGGAGCGGGCTACGGCGATGTCGGCATCCGCATGGCGATTGAAGGCGGATACATTCCCGGCCCGCGCTTGTTTGTTTCGACGCGTGCGATTTCAACGACCGGGGGATATCCGCTGGAAGGGTACGCGCCCGAGATCGAAGTGCCGAAGGGTGTCGAAATCGTGGATGGACCGGTAGAAGCGCGGAAAGCGGCCCGCGAGCAACTCGACCACGGTGCCGACTGGATCAAGGTTTACATGACGCACCGGTCCTGGGTCGGGAAGAACGGCGAGTTGGTTTCGCAGCCGACGTTGACCGTCGAGGAACTGCGAGCGATCGTCGACGAGACTCATGGCTGGGGAAAAAAGGTCGCCTGCCACGCTTACAGCGGCGAAGGGCTGCAGCGGGCGCTCGACGGTGGATGCGACTCGATCGAGCATGGGCTCGCGCTCACCGACGCGATGATCGCGCAAATGATCAAGCAAGGCACTTGGCTGTGCGCTACGCTGAGTCCCTATTATTCTGACTGGGCACCGGCGGATACTCCCGATGGCCAGCGTGATCGCAGGCGCGCTTCCGAACACGAGCAATCCTTTCGCAAAGCGGTGAAAGCGGGAGTGAAGATTGCCTTTGGAACCGACATTGGCGGAATTCCGTGGACGGAGCCGATCGCACAGGAGTTTCCGCGCATGGTGGAATTTGGAATGACGCCGATGCAGGCGATTCAGAGCGCAACCTCGCGGGCCGCCGACCTGCTAGACAGGAAGGGAAAGATCGGAGTGATCGCACCGGGCGCATGGGCCGACGTGATCGCGGTTTCCGGCGATCCGCTGGCGGACATAAAAGTCCTCGGCGCAGTCGCCTTCGTGATGACAGACGGCAAAGTTTTCAAGAATGAGTTGGGGGCGAAAAAGTAAGATGAATATCCTGGAGATGTGTGACGTGGAAGGCGCGTCGGTTCCGCTTGACGCTACCGCCGAGCAGGCGATTCGAACGATGTTAGATCGCCGGGTGGGCGCGGTCGCGGTGCTTGACGAGAATACCCGGATTGCAGGGATCTTTACCGAGCGCGATGTATTGCGCCGGGTTGCGTTGAGCGGGCGAGAGCCGGCCCAGATTCCGATTCGAGAAGTGATGACCACTCCGGTCGAGATGGCGACGCTCGATACCACTCCGGGGGAGGCGCTTGCGACGATGGTGGAACGTCATTACCGGCATCTGCCGATCGTCGATGACGACAGCCGGTTGCTGGGAATGCTTTCGATCCGTAATGTTTTGCAGGCTCGAATCGACACGCTCACACGTCAACTGGACAAAGCGCGTTCGATGCATGTGGTCCGCTAGGAGAGAATATTGACGAAACAACCGGACGGTATTCTCGGCAAGGCGTTACTGGTTGCCAGGGTTGGTGTGGGAATCTTCTTCATCTTCTTTGGTGAGTACAAAGTATTTGGCAGTGAGTTCGCACACACGGGATTCACGCACTACCTCGAAGGCTTCATTCAGCAGACTGCAGTCGGCTTCTACCGCCCGGTGCTGAGCCACGTCATCCTTCCGCACGTTGTCTTCTTCGGATATCTGGTCGGCGTGGTGGAGCTATTCATCGGAGTCAGCCTGATTTTTGGAGTGTTCGTCCGAGTGGCTTCGGTGGCGGGCATGTTGCACATGGTGAGTCTCACACTGGCGACGTGGTGGGGACCCGGACACAGTGTTCCTGCCTGGCGATACTTTGGAGCGGAACTCGATCACGTCCCACTGCTGTTTCTCTTCATGATCTTCTACGCCGCGGGTCCAACTGGATGGTGGCTCACGGCACGGCGCGGCCTGGACTAGCGAAAGGGCTACGCGCTACGAGCCCCGAGCCTCGAGCAACCACATCGAATCGTGGCCCGCAGCGGGAAGTTCCCTCTGCAATCTAACCTCTGACCTCTGACCTTATTTACTTGTGCGAATGCGGGCTTTGGGCGGGATTCTTCCGGGCGGCGGGGGCGGCTTTGCCGATCCTTACATCAAAACTGATGGGAAGTTGCTGCGGCGGATAACACGCGGAGTTGTCACACGCCTGATATTTCAGATTGCCACGCATTACATACTTGCCGGGCTGTACGGAACGTAGCGGACGAACGGAAACTTCCAGTTCGAAATCCCCGGTGTACACGTTGAGCTTTTCGTCGGGCGCGAACGCGAAGCTCATGTCGCGTCCGTCGGGATACGTGGTTCCTCCGATGACGATGTCGGTGGTGGCGCTAATTTTCAGGGCGGTTGGAATCAGGAACTCCGACTTCGGCTTGTTGGAGTTGATGTGATATCCGCGAGTGACACGAAATGAAAGCGGCACGGGTGATGCTTTGCCCTGGGTGATTGTCACCAGGGGAGCCGGGGCCATGCTTACGACCGGCTTCATGGTTGGCGCATCCTGAGCAACGGCGCTGGCCAGCAGCAGAACGAGCGAAGATGCGACCATCAATTTCATGCAGTTAAAGGTATCTCAACCCCTGCCGGCCTACGACGTTACTTTTGCGCCTGTACCGATTGCGCCTGGCCCAGTGCCTCTTTGATGTGGTCGACGAAGACACTGCGGCTTTGCAGGCCAAATTCGCGGGTCAGGAGCTTGCCGTCACGATCGATAAAGAACGTGGTTGGGAGCACGCCCACACCGCCATAGCTCTGGCCTACGGACTCTTTGCCCAGCAGAACCGGGTAGTTCACTCCCATCTCCTTGGCAAACTTGGCAATTTCGTCAGTACTGGTATCGTCCATGGCCACGCCCACAATCTGGAATCCTTGCGGGCCATACTCTTTTTGCAGCTCGACAAACCACGGCATCTCGATCTTGCAGGGTCCGCACCACGTTGCCCAGAAATTGAGGAGCACAGCTTTGCCGCGGAAATCGGAGAGCTTAACGTTCTTGCCGTCGAGAGATTGCAGTTCAAAGTCGGGCGCCGGTTGTCCGCGGAATTGTGCAGTGACCGATCCGGAGGCGCGGTTCTTGCGGGCAGCGTGAATACCGGCGAACAACATCGCAGCAACGATCGCTGCAACCACGATAGGGACAAGAGGATTTCTTTTCACCAGTTAACTCCTGCTACAACGCAAAACGGTTCAGGAACGACAACCAACCTGAGATCAGTGTAAGCCGACCCATGACAAGTAGTACTCCCAGAGCGATCAGCAATCCCCCGCTGGCAACTTCGAGAGCGTGCATGTGAAACTTGAAACGGTTATAGAACTTGAGGAATCGCCCGATCCCCAGCGACGTCAGCAGGAACGGAACCGCCAGGCCCGCCGAGTAGATGGCAAGTAAAAAAATGCCTTTCCAGACGGTGTCTTGTGTCGCCGCCATCCCCAACACCACGGCCAGGATCGGTCCTACGCACGGTGTCCAGCCAAAGGCGAATGCGAATCCGATTACGAAGGCACCCCAAGGAGTGGAACCACCTTTGAGTCCGTGCATGCGGGTATCAGCGAGAAGAGCCTTGATCTGAAAGATACCGGTCAGATGTAGTCCGAACAGAATGATAACGACCCCGGCGACGCGGGCTATCACCGACTGATACATCCGCAGCAATTCTCCCAGCTCCGTGGCGGCCGCGCCCAGCGTAACGAATACGATGCTGAACCCGAGAATGAACGCCACGGAATTCAGCATCACTTTGCGGAAGAGATGTCCTTCTTGCGACTTCAACTCTTCCACACCCACTCCGGAGATCAGGGAAACGTATCCCGGCACCAGCGGAAGGACGCAGGGTGAGAGGAACGAGATTAATCCCGCGGCAAACGCAGCGAGCGGCGATGGAGAGGCGGACATAGTTTCATTGTAGCGGCAGCAACGGCAATGCCGCTCTTTGAAGAGATGCGGCATCCGGACAAATCGTTACAAGGAAGCAAGTGAATCGTTGCAGGCCGGAGCTTCGGTTCTTCTGGCTCCTCCCTCAACAAACTGTCATCCTGAACGAAGTGAAAGTCCTGCTTTCTTGTGCAGTAGAGGACAGCAGATCCTTCGCTTCGCTCAGGATGACAGCTCAAAAAGAAAATTGCAGTCCAGAGTCGCCGGACGATCTCATGCCCCACTCTACTTACCGCGACTTCTTGCGCGGTTCTTTCGGCCCACCCGCCGGAGCAGGCGTTTCCGTCTGTGCCTCAGCCAGTGCCTTCTTGATGAACCCTGGGGGAACAGTAGCGGTCAGAATCGCCCGATCTCCCGACTGTTCTACTTTCAGGCTCTCGAAAAACGCCTTCACATCGACATCGGTGCCCTGAGCGCCGATGCTGGTTTCGGCGGAGTGAAAGACATTTAGAAATGTTCCGATCCGGCTGGCGACCTCGCTCGCGTCATCCTCGCTCTGCGTAAAGGCCTCGGCGCGCAAATGCAGGGCGCGGAGATAGCGTCCGGAAACCACCGCGACCGCGGGATTGGGAAACAGCAGCGCCCATCCGCTCGGCCCGCTGAACGAAATCGGTTGCGACGGATCGACCCGCAAAATAGCCCAGGACAGGCTGGCAAACGGCACTTTCTTGTAATACTGCCGCAGAAACTGTGGTCCGCCGAACGGGGAAGCCAGTTTGCGGGAGCGGTCCAGGATGCCGCGAATCACGTTTTCATCCGGATGATTCGACACCGCCACGCTGTCGTATGAAAGCAAGACGACCCGCACCGTACGGCCCTCGATGGGAACGTTATAGATTTCGAAGTCCTTGTAGTTGTCCACGGACGACGCGATCTTCTTGAGGTATGTTGTCAATCGTCCCGAATCGATCTTGCCGACGAAGATTTCGGAGAAACGCGCCTCGGTTGCCTCGCCGCCGGTGGCGCCATTTCCCCAACTTCCCGGATAGTGCACCGCAAACCCGGCCTCGTCCAGATCGCGCTCGAACTGGAAACCCGTCTCCTCGACAAACTTCTGGTATTCCGGATCGTGGGATACGGGCGGCAGCTGGTTGGTGGCGTTAAAAGTGCGAATCCACTTCAGGTTGATATAGAAGAATCCGTCGGCGCCGGGAAGCAGGCGAACCGCTTCCGGAGGCGCGCGTTTGCGGAGTTGGACGATGGCCACTACCGCGGCGGCAATGGCGAGCACGACGATCAGAACAGGGAGGGCGCGTTTGATCCGCATGAAGGGCTTATGAGTTTGGCATGATAGCACTTTGAGGCAGTTCTCAGTTGCCGGTTCTCAGTTCTCAGAACTGGAGGCTAGAGAGCCGGGATTTTGTCGAAACGTCGAGTAAGGCGTCGGGGTTCCAGCCGCGAAGCGGCCAGAGAATGCAGCCCACGGCGCGAGCCGTGGGTAAGAAGCGGAATGTGACTAGCCCCAGTGGGGCGAAAGAAGAGTTCGCGTACGGAATTTACAAACGCCTGCGTCAGTCTCCCGCCCACGGTTGCGCGCCCCTAACCCCTGTGATACCTTAAATAATTGTCCACGGCATCGGACAGGAAGTATTGTGCCTACGGCATGCTTCCGACTTTGCTGGCGTAGCTCAGTTGGTAGAGCATCTGATTTGTAATCAGAGGGTCGGGGGTTCAAATCCCTTCGCCAGCTCCAGGAAAACGGTTTTCCGGAAACAAAAGCAAGGTTTGCGCGGAGATTACGCGCGAGTAGCGAAAAGTTAAACGCACTCCACCAAAGCACTTTCCGGCAGGTCGCAGGTGTTTAGCAAGTTCGTGTCCAGCCAGTTTTCGTCGGGCATGACCTCCTGCATTTCGTTTCCCGAATGAGCAAGGCTGTAACGAAGGTGTGTTTGTTTTGGATGTTGGCTCGATTTCAGTTTTCGCACAGGTGGGTGAGTGGTTAAAGCCAACAGACTGTAAATCTGTCCCTCCTAGCGAGGTACGAAGGTTCGAATCCTTCCCTGTGCACCAGTGTTGAGTTGGCAGCGAGATGCGGATGAGCCGTTTCAGCCTGGCGATGGTCGCATACGCGGTGATTGCGGTTTTGTCGTGGATCACGCTGACGGACGAAAAACTTCGTCTGGCAACGTTGGCAATTCTGGCGTTGTTTGCGGTAAAGACGATTGTCCGGCGCAAAGATGCGATTCATCCGGACGGTAGCAAGTAGCCAAGTTGAGTTTGCTGAGTTTTGCGAGCCGATGTAGCTCAGTTGGTAGAGCACTCCCTTGGTAAGGGAGAGGTCATCAGTTCAATCCTGATCATCGGCTCCAGAGTTTCAAGAAGGCATGTAGGAAGGTTTTGTGGAAGGGCACGGCTTTAGCCGTGCCGCTGAGAGTCGTAGAAGAAGCGGCTTTAGCCGCTGCGGAAGCGCGGGAGTAACTCAGTGGTAGAGTCACAGCCTTCCAAGCTGTTGGTCGCGGGTTCGATTCCCGTCTCCCGCTCCAGGATTTAGAACTGCAGGGTTGAATGACAATGGCATTTGAGCAGGCAACAATCAAAGTAGATAACGAACAGGCCTTCGGAGAACTGAAGGCGGCAGTCGAGAAGGTATTTGCGGCAGACCGCATCACGAAGTATCTGAAGAAGCTGGGCGCGCAGAGTATCCGCATTCGAGACTGGGATGCGATCCTGGCGGCCGGTACGATTGACGTGATCGCGGAAATCAAGCTGGGAGCGGCGAAGTTGCTGTACCAGTCGCTGACCGTTTCCGATCAAGGGCAGATACGCGAGTTTTACCTGTCGAAGATTGAAGACGTGGACATCGCGCTACGCACCCGTTTCCCGAAACTTTACCGGTACTACTGACATAGCTGAAAAGCGAGGCAAAGCTAAAACATGGCGAAAGAAAAATTTGATCGAAATAAGCCGCACTGCAACGTAGGGACGATTGGTCACATCGACCACGGCAAGACGACGTTGACGGCGGCGATCACGAAGGTATTGTCGAAGCACAACCCGAACATTAAGTTCCGGTCGTTCGATTCGATCGACAACGCGCCGGAAGAAAAGGCTCGTGGCATAACCATCGCGACCGCGCACGTCGAGTATGAGACGGCGAACCGGCACTACGCACATGTGGATTGCCCGGGTCACGCGGATTACATCAAGAACATGATCACCGGCGCGGCGCAGATGGATGGCGCGATTCTCGTGGTCGCTGCGACCGATGGTCCGATGCCGCAGACGCGTGAGCACGTGCTTCTGGCCCGTCAGGTCGGTGTGCCGTACATCGTCGTTGCCTTGAACAAGTGCGACGCGGTGGACGATCCCGAGTTGCTCGATCTGGTTGAACTCGAAGTACGCGAACTGCTGAAGACCTACAAGTTCCCGGGCGACGACGTGCCGGTAGTTCGGCTGTCGGCGCTGGGTGCCCTGAACGGCGAAGAGAAGTGGGAAAAGCAGATCGACGCATTGATGGAAGCGGTGGACAAGAGCGTGCCGCAACCGGCACGCGAACTGGACAAGCCGTTCCTGATGCCGATCGAAGACATCTTCTCGATTCAGGGCCGTGGCACGGTCGTTACGGGCCGTATTGAGCGTGGCAAGGTGAAGGTTGGCGAAGAAGCAGAAATCGTTGGCTTCCGCGAGACGCGCAAGACGGTGGTGACGGGCGTCGAAATGTTCAAGAAGCAACTGGACGAAGGTCTGGCAGGCGATAACGCTGGACTGTTGCTGCGCGGCATCGCGAAAGAAGATGTCGAGCGCGGGATGGTCTTGGCGAAGGGTGGATCGATCACGCCGCACACCAAGTTCAAGGCGGAAGTCTACATTCTGACGAAAGAAGAAGGTGGACGACATACGCCGTTCTTCAAGGGCTATCGTCCGCAGTTTTATCTGCGAACGACGGACGTGACGGGGATTGCGGAGTTGCCGGCGGGCACGGAGATGGTGATGCCGGGCGACAACGTGAGCCTGGTGATCGAGTTGATCACTCCGGTGGCGATGGAAAAGGGCTTGCGATTTGCGATTCGCGAAGGTGGCCATACGGTCGGCGCCGGCACGATTGCGGAGATTGTTCAATAAATGCAGCTTCTAGCTACTAGCTTCTGGCTAGTAGCTAGAATCGCTGCCGATGATTGCAGATTTCCCGGCGACAAGAATCGCTGGGGACGAAGAGGTTCCGAGCTAGAAGCCAGGAGCCAGAAGCCAGGAGCTGTTTGATATGCCCCGAGAGATTATTACGTTGCAGTGCGGTGAGTGCAAAGAGCGGAACTATTCGACGACGAAGAACCGTAAGACGACGCCGGATCGCATTGAACTGAAGAAGTTCTGCGCGCGGTGCCGCAAGCACCAGGCGCACAAGGAAGTGAAGTGATTTGTGATTAGTGTTTGGTGATTAGTAAAGGCAGCGAGACTAGCCACTAATCACTAGCCACTGACCACTGTTTACAGGGGCGTAAGCTCAACGGTTAAACTGTCGGTCTCCAAAACCGAACTTGGGGGTTCGAATCCCTCCGCCCCTGCCAGATTTGGAGCGGGAAGCAGTCGAGGAAAGTGGGAGAGGTATGGCGACAGCGGTAGAGCAGAATGCAATCACGACCACGTTGAAGTCCTGGCCGGAGCGCATTAAGAGTTTTTATAGCGATGTGCGCACGGAAATGCGAAAGGTGAACTCGCCTTCCCGCAAGGAAGTGCAGGCGACGACCACCGTGGTCATCATCACCGTGTTCCTGTTTGCTTTTTATTTCTGGATCGTGGACCTGGCGATCAGCAGCAGCTTGGATCGCTTGCTCCATTATTTCTCGCGCAGGTAGTTTTCTCGGGCCAGCAGGCCGAGCGAAAGAAGTCATCTATGCCGGACGAAGAAAAGAACCAGGCCGCAGCGGGCGACGGCAATCCGCCACCGCCGATTGATGCAACCGCGGCTGGGGAGCCTCCCAAGAATCCGAATATGAAGTGGTACATCATCCACGCGTATTCAGGATTCGAGCGCAAGGTCAAGGAATCGCTGGAATCGCGGGTCCAGGCTTTCGGGTTGCAGGACAAAATCGGCAAAGTGCTGATCCCGACCGAGTCGGTCACCGAAGTTCGCGGCGGCAAGAAATACACCTCTGAGCGCATGTTCTATCCCGGCTACGTGCTGGTCGAAATGGATATGGACGACCACGTGTGGCATGTGGTCAAAGCCACGCCGCGCGTCACGGGATTTGTCGGCACCGGACAGCAGCCGACGCCGCTGTCAGCGGATGAAGTGAACCACATCGTCTATAAAGTTGCCGACAGCCGCGAGAAACCGAAACTCAAAGTCAAATTCGAGAAGAACGAAACCGTGCGCATCAGCGAAGGTCCATTCGCAACGTTTACGGGAGTGGTTGATGAAGTGAACGAAGATCGTGAGACCTTGAAAGTTATGGTGACGATTTTCGGACGCTCGACTCCGGTGGAATTGGAATTCGGACAAGTGGAGAAAGTGGCATAGAGCGGTCGTTCGTCCTTCGCAGTTTGTTGCAGAAGTTAGTTTTGATGAGCTTCGCGTTGGTGAGTCGAAAATCCTAGGCTCGCAGGCGGGGCGGAAAAAGAGAATATGGCAAAGAAAGCTACAGGTTCAGTAAAACTCCAGATTGCGGCAGGCAAGGCTACGCCGGCGCCTCCGGTTGGTCCGGCGCTTGGTCAGGCGCAGGTCAATATCATGGAGTTCTGCAAACAGTTCAACGCACGTACATCGCAGAAAGAACTCGAAGGCCTGATCATTCCGGTCGTCATTACGGTGTTCAGCGACCGTACGTTTACGTTCATCACGAAAACGCCTCCGGCTTCGATCTTGTTGAAGCGCGCTGCCGGGATTGCCAAAGGTTCCGGTGCTCCAAACAAAGATAAGGTTGGCAAGGTGACCGCGAAGCAGATCGAGGACATCGCGAAGCAAAAAATGCCGGATCTGAACGCAGCAACCGTGGATAGCGCGATCAAGAGCATTCGCGGAACGGCGCGGTCGATGGGAATTGAAGTAGTTGGGTAGAGATCTGGCTTCTAGCCACTAGCTTCTAGCAAGCTATGGGTTTGGTAGCTAGTAGCGAGAGGCTAGAAGCTAGTAGCTTTGTCACAATTACCACGGCTGATCGAGACAACGTTCAGCGGTGGGAGACGAGGGAAAAATGAAGAAGTCTGGAAAGAATATCGAGAAGTCGCGCAAAGCGATTGAAGCGCGTGCTTACACATTGCAGGAAGCGGTTCCTCTCCTGCAAAAAGTGAAATACGCAAAATTCGATGAGACCGTAGAAGTGACGCTGCGCCTGGGAGTGGATCCCAAGCACGCAGACCAGATGGTGCGCGGGACGGTTGTTCTGCCGCATGGTCTGGGCAAATCGAAAAAAGTCCTGGTCATTGCCAGCGGCGACAAGATTCGCGAAGCGGAAGCAGCAGGCGCGGACTTTGTCGGCGGCGAAGACATGGTCGAGAAGATCACCAAGGAAAACTGGACGGATTTCGACGCGCTCATCGCTACTCCCGACATGATGAAGTCGGTGGGCCGCCTGGGTAAAGTGCTTGGTCCGAAGGGGCTGATGCCGAACCCGAAAACGGGCACTGTGACGATCGACGTCGCACGCGCGGTGCAGGAAGTCAAGGCCGGCAAAGTGGAATTCCGTACCGACAAGACAGCGCTGGTCCATGTGCCGGTGGGCAAGATTTCCTTCACGCCCGACAAGCTGGTCGATAACGCGACCACGTTGATTTCGAGCGTGATCAAGGCGAAACCGGCTGTGGCGAAAGGCAAGTACATCAAGGCCTGCTACTTGAGTTCCTCGATGGGACCTGGGATTTCGCTCGACACGACGGCGATTGAAGCTGCATCCAAGACGGCGGTCTAAGTTCGGCCGGCTAGGGATAGAACTGCCGAGCTTTGCTCGGCTTTCGGGCCGGCGAGACGCCGGCGCCACATAAGAAAGGGTTGGATATGGCGGTTACTCGAGCACGAAAAAAAGAGCAAGTTGAGAGTCTCAGCGGCGATTTGAAGAATGTGTCCAGCGTGATCGTTGCTACCTACACGAAGCAGACGGTTGCCAAGGATTTCGAGTTGCGCAAGACGCTGCGCTCCTCCGGCGCGAAATATCGCGTGGTCAAGAACACGCTGGCGGAACGCGCCGGCAAGGGCACCAAGATCGAGCAGGCGCTCACGAATCTGTCGGGCGTGACTTCGATTGCGTACACGGAAGGCGATCCGGTCGCGTTAGCGAAAGTCCTTGCGAAGTACGCCAAGGAAAATCCGGAGTTCACCTTTAAGGCTGGAGTGGTCGAAGGCCGCGTAGTCACGGTGAAGGACATCGAAGCGCTCGCGACCATGCCGTCGAAGGAAGAAATCTACGCGAAACTTCTGTACATGCTGAATGCTCCGTCGCAGCGTCTGGTTACGGCCATGAACGCGGTGGGACGGAACCTGGCGGTGGTGATCGACCAGGGTGTGCAGCAGAAAAAGTTCAAAGAAGCGTAAAGGCAGCTATTAGCTACTGGCTGCTAGCTACTAGCGAACAGGTTCTGCTTGCTGGATGCGAGTGGCCAGAAGCTAGAAGCGATTACAAGTTTCGACTGGCGCGAGCTGGTCAGAAAAGATTTGGCTGTCCTTAGCGGGGGTTGCGCGGCTGAGACTTGGCGTTGTCTGGCGCCGAGAGGTAGGCCTGGTCGCACTGGAAACCCGGCGATGGGATGGCGAAATCACCAATTTAAATAGCGGAGAGACAAAATGGCAGATCTGCAGCAGTTGGAAGAGTCAATCGTTGGCCTGTCTTTGCTGGAAGCAGCGGAACTGGTCAAGAAACTGGAAACACGTTTGGGCGTCTCGGCGGCGGCAGCGGCCCCGGTGATGGTTGCCGGCGGAGGCGGAGCGGCGGCAGCAGCTCCGGCGGAAGAAAAGACCGAATTCACCGTCGTACTGAAGGACGTTGGATCCAATAAGATCAATGTAATCAAAGCGGTACGTGAAGTCACCGCCTTGGGCTTGAAGGAAGCCAAGGATCTGGTCGACGGCGCACCGAAGAGCATCAAGGAAGGCGTCTCGAAGGAAGAGGCGGAGACCATCAAGAAGAAGTTCACGGAAGCTGGCGCAACTGTCGAAGTGAAGTAGGCTTCGAGGTGCCGGAAGAGCTGTGGTTTCCACAGTCTTCCACAGGCAACCGTTGACGAAAAAGTAGATGAATCCCGGGTGAGGGTGTTAGTATCTATATACTCACCCGGTATTCTGACTTCGAGGTGGTAGCGACCCTGTTCTCCTAAGGCAAACCAGGTATCACCAGGAAAGCGGATCGCTCAATCAAGTTTGGCAGCCGGTCCCGCGGGCGGCGGGACGGAACAGGCCTTTTGAACTGGCGCGGAACTTTACAACAGGATTAGCAGCAAGCGTCGAGCGAGGCGCCGGGGGACAGACTTGTCCCTGCCGGTGCCCGCTGTTATTTTCCGCGCATACCGCCCACGAGTAGTCTTTCGGCGCTTCATCGCGCCTCTTGTTCCGCGTTGCACGGCAAGCCCCCAGGCTGCCTGAAAGCAGGAGTCCCTGAGAATGGCAAAGCATAACACCTTCCGCAAACGTTTTGATTTTTCAAAAATTCCGGCCACCATCCAGATCCCGAACCTGATCGAGGTTCAGAAGCGATCGTATGAACGCTTCTTGCAGATGGACAAGCTGCCCAGCGAGCGCGAAGACGGCGGTCTCCAGGCTGTATTTCAGTCTGTGTTTCCAATCACCGACTTCCGCAATGTCTCGCAGCTCGAGTTCGTGGACTATGCGATCGGCAACTGGGAGTGCAAGTGCGGCCACTTGAAAGGGCTGCATCACCTGCGCACCACTTGTAAGAATTGCGGATCCACCGTCATCACCGATCCGTTTCATCCGGGCGATGTGCTCTGCCACAAGTGCGGCACGTACAACGCGAACACGCCTGATTTTTGTAACAAGTGCGGCGACCCGGTTGGATTGCAGTTGAAGTACGACGTAGCGGAGTGTGAAGAGCGGGGCATGACGTACTCCGCGCCGCTTAAAGTCACAATGCGCTTGACGATCTGGGACAAGGATCCCGAGACCGGCAACCGTTCGATTCGCGATATCAAGGAACAGGAAGTATTTTTCGGCGACGTTCCCCTGATGACGCAGAACGGCACGTTCATCATCAACGGCACCGAGCGCGTAATCGTCAGCCAGTTGCACCGCTCGCCGGGCGTGTTCTTCGAGACCGCCAACAACCGCACCTACTTCCTCGGCAAGATCATTCCGTACCGCGGATCGTGGGTTGAGTTTGAGTACGACCAGAAAAACGTGCTCTACGTTCGTATCGACCGTAAGCGCAAATTTCTGGGCACGATCTTCCTGCGCGCGTTGGGACTGCGGGCGGGCGAGGACATTCTGCGGACGTTCTACACCGTTGATCGGCTGGCGGTCCGCGACAACAAGTTGTTCTGGACGCTTGATCCGACCAGCGACAAGGCGACGAACCTGCTGGGCATGAAGCTGGCGCACAGCGTCAAGTCGAAGTCCGGCGAAGAAGTGGCACATTCCGGCCGCAAGATCAGCGCCGCGATTCTCAAGGAAATTCAGAAAGCGAAGATCACTGAGATCGAAATCGATACGACCGATCTTGAAGGCGCGTGGTCGGCCAGCGATATCGTCGACACGACGACGGGCGAAGTGCTGCTCGAAGCGAACTCGGAAATCACTGCTGACAAGGTTGCCAAGATTCTGGAATCGGGCGGCGTTGTCGAGATGAGCGTGTTCTTCCCCGAGCGCGACGACGTGGGCACGGTCATCAGCCAGACGTTACGGCGCGATTCGGTCAAGACTCCTTCGGAAGCGCTGATCGAGATCTACCGCAAGCTGCGTCCGGGCGATCCGCCAACGCTGGATACGGCGACGGCATTGTTCCAGGGCATGTTCTTCGATCCGCGGAAGTATGACTTCTCGCGGGTGGGCCGCCTGAAGTTCAACATCAAGCTGTTCGAAAACCAGGAAGCAACCAGCCTGGAACAGCGGACGCTTGATCCGACGGATTTCTACGCGACCATCAAGTACCTGCTGAAGCTGCGCAAGAACATCGGCGCGGTGGACGACATCGATCACTTGGGTAATCGCCGTGTTCGCGCGGTTGGCGAACTGCTCGAGAACCAGTTCCGTATCGGCCTGGTCCGCATGGAACGGGCGATCAAGGAAAAGATGAGCGTGTACCAGGAAATGTCGACGGCGATGCCGCACGACCTGGTCAATGCCAAGCCGGTGATGGCTGCGATCCGCGAATTTTTCGGATCGTCGCAGCTCTCCCAGTTCATGGATCAGACGAACCCGCTGTCGGAAATCACGCACAAGCGGCGTCTGTCAGCCCTTGGGCCGGGCGGCTTGTCGCGCGAACGCGCTGGATTCGAAGTCCGCGACGTGCACCCGACGCACTATGGACGTATCTGTCCGATTGAAACGCCGGAAGGTCCGAACATTGGATTGATTTCGTCGCTCAGCTGTTTTGCGCGCATCAACGATTACGGATTCATCGAGTCGCCCTATCGCAAGATTAAGAACGCGCGGGTGGTCGACTACGTGACCGTCGTAAATGCGGGCGACGCTGACTTCAAGGTTGGCGATCATCTTGAAAAGAGCGAAATCGAAAAGATCAATGCCGACTTGAAGGAACGCCGCAAAAAGCCGGTCGAGATTGAGCCGTTCTCGTTCTACTTGTCCGCCTGGGAAGAAGATCGTCACACGATCGCGCAGGCGAACATTGAATTGGATGAGAAGGGCCGCATCGCTTCTGAGCTGGTCAACGCTCGTAAGGCGGGCAACTTCGTTCTCGTCAACCGCGAGGAAGTGGACTACGTCGACGTCAGCCCGAAGCAGTTGGTTTCGGTCGCTGCGTCACTCGTACCGTTCCTTGAACACGACGACGCGAACCGCGCGCTGATGGGCGCGAACATGCAGCGCCAATCCGTTCCTCTGCTCCGTGCACAGGCTCCGATTGTTGGAACCGGTATGGAAGGCGTGACGGCGCGCGATTCGGGCGCAGTCATCCTGGCCAAGCGTAACGGCATCATTGACTCAGTCGATTCCGAGCGCATCATTGTGCGCGTGGAAGGCGAGCATCATCCGATGCAGCTTTCGCGCGAAGTGGGCAGCGACATTTATCAGCTCACCAAGTTCAAGCGCTCGAACCAGAACACGTGTATCAACCAGAAGCCGATCGTGAAAAAAGGCCAGCGCGTAGTGAAGGGACAAGTCATTGCGGACGGTCCCTGCACGGACTTCGGCGAGTTGGCGCTCGGACGCAACGTGCTCGTGGCATTCATGCCGTGGCGCGGCTACAACTTCGAAGACGCGATCCTCGTTTCGGAAAAGATGGTGAAGGAGGATTACTACACCTCCGTCCACATCGAGGAATTCGAACTCGAAGCCCGCGATACGAAACTCGGTCCGGAAGAAGTCACGCGCGACATCCCGAACGTCAGCGAAACCACGCTGCGCAATCTGGATGAAGCGGGCGTCATCCGCATCGGCGCGACCATCAAGCAGGGCGACATCATCGTGGGCAAAGTTACGCCCAAGGGTGAGACCCAGTTGACTCCGGAAGAGAAACTGTTGCGCGCGATCTTCGGCGAAAAGGCTGGCGACGTCCGCGATGCTTCGCTCTACTGCCCGCCTGGAATCGAAGGCGTAGTGGTGGATGTGAAGATCTTCTCCCGCAAGGGTCAGGAAAAGGACGAACGCGCCAAGTCGATTGAAGGCGAGCAGATTGCGAAGTTGGAAAAGAACCTTTCGGACGAAATCCGAATTCTTACCGACGAGCGTTTGAAGCGCCTGGAAGCGATTCTTGGTGGCAAAGAAGTGCAGGCTGATCTGCACGACGAGCGCACCAACAAGCGTCTTCTGACCAAGGGCGGCATTCTGGACCGCGACACCATCGAACGTATTTCGACGCGCAATTTGAAGCGCATCAAGTACGCCGACAAGGATCCGCGTGTCAACGAGCAGATCGACGAGATCGAAGAAATGACGTCTCGCCAGATCGACGTGCTCAAGAAGATCGTCAACGAGAAGAAGGACAAACTCACCAAGGGTGATGAACTGCCACCGGGAGTGATCAAGCTGGTGAAGGTTTATATCGCCATGAAGCGCAAGCTGAGCGTCGGCGACAAGATGGCCGGACGCCACGGTAACAAGGGAGTGATCGCGCGCATCCTGCCGGAAGAGGATATGCCGTACCTCGAAAACGGCACGCCGGTTGAGATTGTTCTGAACCCGCTGGGTGTTCCTTCCCGTATGAACGTGGGACAGATTCTCGAGACTCACCTCGGTTGGGCGGGTCACGAACTCGGCGAGAAGATCACCGAACTCCTAAAGCACAACACTCGTTCGGAAGCGATTCGGCGTGACTTGAAGGCGCTGTTTAAAGACACGGTGCTTGCGGAAACGATCGCTGACATGAGCGAAGACGAGCTGGAAGCGGTTGCTCCTACGCTTGCTAAGGGTGTGTTCATGGGATCGGCCGTGTTTGACGGCGCTCGTGAATCGGAAATCAAAGCGCTGCTCTCGAGCGCGGGCTTGCCCACCTCGGGCAAGACGAGCTTGCGCGACGGCATGACGGGCGAGAAATTCGAACAGCCCGTTACGGTCGGCTATATCTACATGTTGAAGCTGTCGCACTTGGTGGACGACAAGATTCACGCACGGTCCATCGGTCCGTACTCGCTGATCACCCAGCAGCCGCTGGGCGGCAAGGCGCAGTTCGGCGGACAGCGCTTCGGAGAAATGGAAGTTTGGGCTCTTGAAGCGTACGGCGCGGCGTTCATCCTGCAGGAATTGCTCACCGCGAAGTCGGACGACGTGTACGGACGCACCAAAATCTACGAGGCCATCGTCAAAGGCGAGGCCGCGATGGAGCCGGGCGTTCCGGAATCGTTCAACGTGCTGATTCGCGAATTGCAGTCGCTCTGCCTAGATGTGGAATTGATCAAGGCCACGGAGAAGAAGCCGGTGGCGGTAGCTGCGGACTAGTTCTCAGTTCTCAGGAAAAGCCTAAAAGCTGAGAGCCGGGCTGAGACGAAGATTCGCTCACAAATTTTGAACCATTAGCCAGCGCGGCACACGCTCTCAGTGCCGCAATCTGGCGAAGAGACTCGACCGGTTTGACTGGGAACTGAGAACCGGGAACTGAGAACTGAAGTTGAGAGCCGCTGGCGGTCGCGTTAGATCGCAGGAAAGCGGAGGCACATGTTTCGTTCGAGCCCGTTTGACATGGCAAATCCCGTAGCTGACTTTGACGCCATTCGCATCAGCCTGGCGTCGCCGGAAAAAATCCGGAGCTGGTCGCATGGGGAAGTAACCAAACCCGAAACCATCAACTATCGCACTTTCAAGCCGGAGCGCGATGGACTGTTCTGCGCCCGCATCTTTGGCCCGGTTACGGACTGGGAGTGTCTCTGCGGCAAGTACAAGCGCATGAAGCACCGTGGAGTGATCTGCGACAAGTGCGGTGTGGAAGTCACGCTCTCCAAGGTTCGCCGCGAGCGTCTCGGTCACATCGAACTCGCTTCTCCGTGTTCGCACGTGTGGTTCTTCAAAGGATTGCCCAGCCGTATCGGGCATCTTCTCGATATCTCTCTCCGCGATCTCGAGGCGATTCTCTACTTTGAAGCGTATGTCACGATCGAAACCGGCGATGCTCCGGTAAAAGATCACGAAGTCATCAAGGACGAAACCAAGTACCGCGAACTCGATCAGCAATTCCGTCCCACCGGCTTCAAGGCCATGATGGGCGCGGAAGCGATCAAGGAACTTCTCAAGCGCGTGGAAGTCGAGGGGCTCTCGACCGAATTGCGCGAGAAGATGAAGCACGAGACTTCACTGCAGAAGCGCTTGAAGTATGCCAAGCGTCTGAAGGTAGTCGAGGCTTTCCGCAAGAGCGGTAACAAGCCGCAGTGGATGATTCTGGATGTGATTCCGGTCATTCCGCCGGAACTGCGCCCTCTCGTTCCCCTCGACGGTGGACGTTTCGCGACGTCGGATTTGAACGACCTGTATCGCCGCGTGATCAACCGTAATAACCGGTTGAAGAAGTTGATGGACCTGCACGCTCCGGAAGTCATCGTGCGCAACGAAAAGCGCATGCTGCAGGAAGCTGTCGACGCGCTGTTTGACAACGGACGACGCGGACGTGTTCTGCGTGGCGCAAACAATCGCCCCCTGAAGTCGCTCTCCGACACGCTGAAAGGTAAGCAAGGACGCTTCCGTCAGAACCTGCTCGGCAAGCGCGTGGACTACTCGGGCCGTTCCGTCATCGTGGTTGGTCCTGAACTCAAACTGCACCAGTGCGGGCTACCGAAGAAGATGGCGCTTGAGTTGTTCAAGCCGTTCATCTATCACCGCCTCGAACAAACTGGACACTGCACGACCATCAAGCAAGCGAAAGAAATGGTTGAGCAGCAGGAACCAATCGTTTGGGACATCCTTGAAGAAGTCATCAAGGACCATCCGGTCATGCTGAACCGCGCACCTACGCTCCATCGTCTGGGTATTCAGGCGTTTGAGCCGGTGCTGGTGGAAGGCAAGGCCATCAAGATCCACCCGCTTGTTTGTACGGCGTTTAACGCCGACTTCGACGGCGATCAGATGGCGGTACACATTCCGCTGTCGCCGGAAGCACAGGTTGAAGCCAGCGTGCTGATGTTGTCCTCGCACAACATTCTGTCGCCCGCCTCGGGACAGCCGATCACCGTGCCAACGCAGGACATGGTTCTTGGTCTCTACTATCTGACCAAAGCCAAGCCCGGCGCGAAGGGTGAAGGCCGCTCGTTCGCCAACATCGATGAAGTCGTGATTGCGCTCGAAATGGGCGAAGTGGAAACACTGAGTCCGATTCGGCTGCGCTACACCGGCGAAGTCATGGACCTCGCTGCTGCCTACGACGATCAGGATGTCACGCACGCGGAACCGATTCATGTGGAGCGCGAGTTCCTGAATACGACCGTTGGACGCGCGATCCTGAACGACAATCTGCCCGACGGCATGCCGTTCATCAACGGCTTGCTCAAGAAGAAGGGCATTGGCCAGCTGGTGAATTACGGCTACTTGCGGTTTGGACTTGAAACCACCGTCAAGATGCTCGACCAGATCAAGTCGCTTGGCTTCAAGTACGCCACGCGCGCTGGGCTCTCGATCGGCATCGACGACATGGTCATTCCGGACAACAAGAAGACGCTGGTCCGCGATGCTGATAAACAGGTCATCAACGTTCAGCAACAATATCTGGACGGCGCGATCACGAACGGTGAACGCTACAACAAAGTCATCGAAATCTGGTCGGCGATTACTGAAAAAGTTGCCGATGAAATGTTCGGGCAGATGCAGCAGGCTGACAAGGTCGGTGCACTCAATCCGATTTACGTCATGGCCGACTCCGGCGCTCGCGGATCGAAACAGCAGATCCGTCAGCTCTCCGGTATGCGCGGCTTGATGGCGAAGCCGACCGGCGAAATCATCGAGACTCCGATTACGGCCAACTTCCGCGAAGGCTTGACCGTGTTGGAATACTTCATCTCGACGCACGGCGCTCGTAAGGGTCTGGCGGATACGGCGTTGAAGACCGCTGACTCGGGCTACCTGACGCGGCGTCTGGTCGACGTGGCGCAGGACGTCATCATCAGCGAATACGACTGCGGCACCGTGGACGGCATTTTCGTCTCCGGTATCGTGGAAGCGGGCGAGATTATCGAGCCGCTGCGCGACCGCATCATTGGCCGCGTTTCGCTCGAGAAGATCAAGGACTACGACACCAACGTGATCGTCGACATCAACCAGGAAATCACGGAAGACCTGGCGGGCGCGATTCAGGCGGCCGGTATCGAACGGGTAAAGATCCGCTCGGTGCTGACTTGCGAATCGAAACGCGGCGTTTGCGTGATGTGTTATGGACGCAACCTGGCCTCTGGCAGACTGGTCGAACTCGGCGAAGCAACGGGCGTGATCGCTGCGCAGTCGATTGGCGAACCTGGAACGCAGCTCACGATGCGTACCTTCCACATCGGTGGTACGGCGTCGCGAGTTTCGGAACAGTCGAAGCTTGATGCCAAGAGCGTCGGTTCGGTCCGGTTCATCGGACTGCAGACCGTGAAGTCGAAGACCGGTGACTTCGTGGTCATGAACCGCCAGGGCTCGATCGCGATCGTGGACGAGAAGAACCGCGAACGCGAGCGCTATGCGGTCGTGTACGGCGCGAAGCTGAAAGTTGCCGAAGGCGATCAGGTCACACAAGGCCAGGTTCTGGTCGAGTGGGATCCGTACACCTTCGCGATCCTCACGGAAATCGGCGGCACGGCGCAGTTCAAGGACTTGCAGGAAGGTGTCACGCTCCACGAAGAAGTGGACGAAGTCACCGGCCTATCACGGCACGTAGTGGCCGACGCACCGGACGAGAAGCGGCAACCAGCGCTGGTTATCAAGGGTAAGGCCAGCAAGCGCTACCTCATGCCGTCACGCGCTCACTTGATGGTGCAGGACGGAGACACGGTGTTCCCGGGCGACGTGCTGGCGAAGATCCCGCGCGAAACCACCAAGACCAAGGACATCACCGGCGGTCTGCCGCGTGTCGTCGAATTGTTCGAAGCCCGCAAGCCGCGTGAAACAGCCGTCATCAGCGAAATCGACGGCGTGGTTCGCTTCGGCGAGGTTTCGAAAGGTCAACGCAAACTCTACGTGGCTGCCGACAACGGAACGGAAAAGGAATACTCCGTACCGCGCGGCGTTCACATCAACGTGCAGGAAGGCGAGCGCGTCAAGGCGGGCGAACCGCTCATGGACGGCCCGCTCAACCCGCATGACATCCTCGCTGTACTCGGCGAAAAGGAACTGCAGTCTTACCTAGTGAACGAAATCCAGGAAGTCTACCGGCTCCAAGGCGTGAACATTTCGGATAAGCACATCGAAGTGATCGTGCGCCAGATGATGCGCTGGGTAAAGGTTGAGGACGTGGGCGATACGACGTTCCTGCTCGAACAGCAGGTCGACAAGTTCCGCTTCCGCGAGGAAAACGAACGCGTCATCCGCGATGGTGGCAAGCCGGCGACGGGACGTCCGTTGCTGCTCGGCATCACCAAGGCGTCGCTCTCGACCGATTCGTTCATTTCGGCCGCATCGTTCCAGGAGACCACGCGCGTGCTCACCGAAGCTTCCATCCAGGGAGCGGTGGACCACTTGCGCGGCCTGAAGGAAAATGTGATCGTAGGACGCTTGATTCCCGCCGGCACCGGCATGGAGTACTATCGCAACGTGCGGCTCTCTCCAGAAATGGAAGAGGCTGCGCAAAAGGTGCAGGAAGAAGTCTCGCAAGCTTACGAGGAGGCCGAGCGTGCGCTCGAACTCATGCGCCATGAAGGCGAAACGGAAGAACTCGCCGCAGAGTAATTCGAACTTTGTCTATCCCAGGGGGCGACGAGAGTCGCCCCTTGCTTTTGTCAAACGCTTTTCGTGAACAACAATGTCTTTTGCGGTTAATCCACTGCTGGAGCCCGAGGAACGCAAAGCCAAGCCCGACCCTTTTCCCGGGCAGTTGATCGTCGCTCCTGCACTGGCGCGATTCTGGCGCTTGTTCCGCATTTCTGTCTGGCGGGCGTTTGAACACGACGCCTTCGCCACCGCCAAGGCTTCTGCCTATTCTTCGATTCTGACGTTTTTTCCCGCACTGCTCGTCCTCGGTTCCGTGCTCGCCACGGTGCGGCGCGGCGAAGTTTACATGCGGGAAATTTCCTACGCACTCGGCCGGATACTCCCTGCAGGAACAACCACAGCGCTCGCATACCTCAAGGGCGCGGCTCACCGGCCAGTGGGTCTTCTGATTACTACTTCTCTGCTGACGATTTGGACCGCTTCGGGCGTCATCATTTCCTGGATGGAAGGGTTCCGTCGTGCCTACCAGCTCCCCAAGACCTGGGGACTGCTCAAAGAACGGTTGATCGCCATCTCTCTTGTGCTGATGACGGGACTGCCGCTGATCTTCGCAACCGTGTTGGTCGCTTTCGGCAGCCGCATCGAAACGCGCATCTTGTTCCACATCGATCACGAACTTGGCCCGCTTGTCTTGCTGCTTTGGATCGCGATGCGGTGGATTATCGCTATCCTCACGAGTATTGCCGTCATTGCCCTGATCTATCACAATGCGGTTCCGCGCACGCAACCTTGGCATAGCGTGATCCCGGGCGCCGTGCTGGCAACGGTGATGTGGTTGGGGGCGACAGCGCTGTTTGGCTGGTATCTGCAGAGTTATGCGGACTACAGCATCATTTACGGATCGCTCGGCGTCAGTATCGCGCTGCTGGTCTGGATGTACTTGATTTCGCTGGTTGTGCTGATCGGGTCCGAATTCAATGCCATGCTCTTCCCGCGCGGAGTTACGAAATGCCTATCCCCACCTGCGGACGATTCCGATCAATGAGTGTGAGATCATAGCTACTAAGACACGGGGATAATCACGAACCTTCTGTTGCGCTGACGTTTATCCGCGGGATAGTGTCCCGAATCTACTGCAAAGGAATCAGAACACTTGTCGCCACGAAAGCCCGATCTCGTCGCAGGAGTTCTACCCACAGTCACTCTGCCATCGGAAGGCGGTCCCGCGCGGTCTCGACGCGCCAAGATTATCTGCACGATTGGCCCAGCCTCCGATTCTGAAGCCTGCATTCGCGAACTGATGCAACTCGGCATGGACGTCGCCCGCTTGAATTTCTCTCATGGAACTCATGCCGAACATGCTCGCCGCATCAAGCGACTGCGCAAAGCAGCGCGCCGGATGAAGCGAACGATCTGCATCCTGCAGGATTTGCAGGGCCCGAAGATTCGCACCGGCCGCCTGAAAGGTGGCGAGCGCGTCATGCTCGAAACGGGTGCGCGCCTGACTATCACTCCGCGCGAAGTGGCGGGTACAGCTGAACTCCTTTCCACCGATTTTCCGGGACTGGCGCGAGAAGTCGAGCCGGGCGCCCGCGTCCTGCTGTCCGACGGCCGCATCGAGTTGAAGGTGATTGCTGTCCACGGCAATGATGTGGAGTGCGAAATCGTGAACGGAGGAGTACTTGCCGAACAGCAAGGGATCAACCTGCCCGGCATCGCGCTCTCCATTCCTGCACTGACAGAGAAAGACAAAATCGATCTTGAGTTCGGACTGCAGCAAGGCGTGGATGTCGTCGCGCTCTCGTTCGTGCGCTCGGCAGACGACATTCGCGCGACCAAAGCGTTGATGCGCAAGTACGGCAGGTCGGTGCCCGTCATTGCCAAGCTGGAAAAGCCGCAGGCGATTGAGCGCCTGGAAGAAATTCTTGAGACCGCGAATGCGGTTATGGTTGCCCGCGGAGATCTTGGTGTGGAATTGCCGCCGGAGCAGGTTCCGGTGATTCAGAAGCGGGTGATCCAGCGTGCCAGCGTGTGGCGCAAGCCGGTGATCACGGCGACGCAGATGCTGGAGTCAATGACGCACAGTCCGCGTCCGACGCGAGCGGAAGCCAGCGACGTGGCCAACGCGATTTTCGACGGCACGGATATCGTGATGCTGTCCGGCGAAACGGCGAGCGGCGAATATCCCCGCGAAACCGTCGCCATGATGTCTCGCATCATTCTGGAAGCGGAAGCCAGCATGGCCCAGATGCCGCAAGCACCACGCCGCCGCCGCGAAAATCAAACGTACTCGGTTGCGGAAACAATTTGCGAGTCGATCGCGCATGCGGCGGAAGAGCTGCCCATGGGAGCGATCGCGGTATTTACTGAAAGTGGAAATACCGCGCGCATGCTGTCCAAACATCGGCCGAAGGCGTGCATCTACGGGTTCAGCCGGAATATTGATGTCTGCAACCGGATGAACGCGTTGTGGGGCGTAACTTCTATCCACAAAACGGAATGGAGCTCCGCCGAGGAGATGGTGCGAACCGCGGAAAAGGAATTGTTGCCGAAAGGCATTATCCGCGAAGGCGATGTGCTGGGCCTGGTGGCAGGTACGAGGCTGACCTCGGGCGCGACGAACTTCATGCGCCTGCATACGGTGGCGAGTGAGCGTCCGGTAAAAAAGAAACAGCGTCGATCGAAAAAGAAGTCGTAACCTGAACGAGGCGCGGTAACAATCTCACGCGCTACTGGTAAGACGCATGGCTTCGAAACCAGCTGGCATAGCGGCATTTCAGGATGCCGCGCTCACTCCTTCCGTTCGTGGATTTCTGCACTCACCAGCGAATCCGAACGGTAACGCGTTGGTGCTCGCCCACGGCGCGGGATCAAATTGCAATGCTCCGCTGCTGATTGCGTTGGCGGAATCGTTTGCGGCACGCGGATATGCCGTCTTGCGCTGCGACCTCCCATTTCGACAAGATCGTCGCACAGGCCCGCCGTTTCCCGGCAATGCAGAACGCGACCGCGCCGGTCTGCGCAATGCCGTGGGCGCGATGCGCGAGTTGTATTCAGGGAGATTGTTCCTCGGCGGCCATTCTTATGGGGGCCGCCAATCGACGATGCTCTGTGCTGCCGAACCGGATCTCGTTGCCGGACTCCTGCTGCTCTCGTATCCATTACACCCACCGCGCAAGCCGGAACAGATGCGAACGCAGCATCTGCCTGACTTGCGAACATCGAGTATCTTTGTACACGGCACGCGGGATCCGTTCGGAAGCATTGAAGAAATGGAAAAGGCGTTGCAGTTGGCGCCCGGACGCAAGGAATTGTTGGCGGTAGAAGGTGCCGGGCACGATTTGGGATTTTCCGGCAAGAAATCCGCGCAGGAACTGCCAGATCGCGTGTTCAGGGCGTGGGTCGCGATGTTTCCGGAGATACCAGTGTCTGCTGGCGACCAGTCCCCGGACTTACTTCAGAAAATCAAACAAACTCACCTGTGAAATCTTCCCGATGGCGGCTAACGTGGCGTTGGTTGCGGCCTGCGAATTGACGAGGCGGCTGGCGGCCGACTCGATGTCAGCGGAGGCCAAGGTGTTTTCCTGCTGGCTGAGTTGCACTTTTGTGTTGCCCAGGTTGGTGATTTGCGCCTGCGCCTGGTTCAGAGTGTTTCCATAGAAAACGCGCTGGCTCGAAATGTTGTCGAAGGAATCGCGCAACGAAGTGATGGCTGTGTCGTATCCAGTGTTCGACTGGACGGCTTGGATCAGCCCGTTCAAAGCCAGGAAGACGTCATGGCCGGGAGCGGTAAAGAGTTGTGAGCCCGGCTTGTTGGCGGCAATCTGGTATCCGTCTCCGATTTGCACGTTGTTAACGCTGTCGTTGCCGTCGTAACGGACGCCGGAGGGAACGGTATTGTCAAGGACAAACGGCGGTGAACTTGTTTTCGTTCCGGCAAAGAGCGGCGATCCCTCGAACGAAGTGTTCCCGAGTGAAACCAGTTGTGCCTGGATGCCTTGCAGTTCCACGACAATTGCAGCCCGGTTGGCATCGTTCAGCGGGCCATTTGCGGCTTCCACCCCGAGCGTGATGGCGTTGGTGAGAGTCAGGACTATGGAACTGAGGGCGGAATCCGCGGTCTGAAATTGGCCTTGAATGGAGCCCAGGCTCTGAACATAACGGTTTGTGAAGACGGTTTGGTCGTGATTCTGGACGAGAATTGCGGACGCAGAAGGATCGTCCGAAGGCTGATTCACTCTTCTGCCGGAAGCGAGTTGCAGCAGCGCGTCCTGCGTGGTCTGCCGCGTAGAATTCAGGGCTGCGAGCAGGTCGGGTGTGAGGTTTGGATTGACGCGCATTAATATACTCCTCAGCGAACGCTCGCCAGTTAGTCTCGTCCGAGATTGACCGCGAGATCAAGCATGGTATTGACGGTGGTGACGACGCGGGCAGCCGCCTGGTAGGCGGCTTGATAGCGGATGATGCTGGCGGCCTCTTCATCGAGCGACACGCCCGAGACCGAGGCGCGCTGGTCGCCGAGCTGGCGCACAATCAGTGACGATGCTTCGAGATCGGAACCGGCATTGGCAGTGTCGGTACCAATTGTGAAAACCAGGCGGGAATAGAAATCGAGAGGTTTTTGTCCCGCCACAATCGCTTGATCATGAACGGCCGACAAGAGCGCGAGGTTCCCATTGCTGCCCGGTGTGCCGTCGGAACTAGCAGCGATCAGTGCGGGATCCGTGATGGACACGGTGAGGGCGGCGGCCGCGCCCGCTCCAACCGGAGGAACGAAAAGGTCAGTTCCTTGTACGCCGTTGAGGTCAAACCCGGTGCGGTTCGCGGTGTTCAAGGCAGTGGCTAGTCCGGTCGCGAGTTGATCGAGATTGCCCAGTACGGTCGGGATAGTCGTGTCACGCACCTGCAACAGGCCACCGAGCTTACCGGAGGTGAGCAGTCCGGTGACGTCAACCGTTCCGGCTAAGACCTGGTGGATGCCGCCAGTTCCGATTTGAGTGGTGAGAGGGAAGTTTCGCTCTCCGGCAACCAGCGGCGTGCCATTGGAAGTAGTAAGCGCGATCCCACTTTCTGTCTGAATGACCGAAACGTCAACCAGGCTCGACAGTTGGCGGATTGCTTCGGTTCGCTGGTCAATGAAGATGCCAGCGTCCTCATGCACGTTTTCCAGGGCAGAGACCTGCTTGTTAAGGCCCGCAATTTGGGCGGTGAGCGTGTTGATCTGACCGACGGTGTCCACCACGTTCAAGTCGAGATTGCTGCGCTGCGCCTGCAGGTTGTGCGCTTCCGTGTTGAACGTTGTTGCCAGATTGCCCGCTGCGGTGAGAACCGCTTGCCGCAAGGAGAGACTGGTCGGGTCGGTGGACAACTGCTGCAGGCTGTCAAAGAATTTGCTGATTGCGTCGCCGATGCCGGAATCCGTTCCGCTGAATCCGACTTGAATTTGCTGGAGCGCGCCCAGAGTCGTGTCCAGTTGGCCTTGCGTCTGTGTTTCCTGGCTGATGCGCAATTCCAGAATCGGATCGCGCAGGCTTTGAATTTGTTTTAATACCACGCCCGTGCCGATGCTGAGTCTCCCAAGCACCACCGGGTCGCCGGGTGTGAGGTCGGGACGCTTCCGTGAGAATCCCGGGGTGTTGGCGTTGGCGACATTGTTCGCGGAGGTTTCGAGTTGCTGTTGGCTGACCAGGAGCGCGCTTAAGGCAATCGAAAGGGAACCATTTAGTCCGGACATGATTGCACTCCTGCCTGCGGTTGAGTGGCCATGTGCAGCAGGTTCAGCTCGGGTGCGTAGGTGGTTGCGTGCGTGTCGGCCATGTGCGCCACGATGGCAAGGCTCCGTTGGAGATGACGAAGCAGGGAGCAGTGCACGCGCGTGAGATGCCGGATGCGAACCGTGAGGGCCTCGAACTCGCGGTTATGATCCGTCGAAGGGGCGGGTGGCATCGAAGAGCGAGAGGCCGCATCGACCAGCGACAATGACCCTCGCTCGGATTCGTGACGCAACTGGTCTTCGAGCAAACTCCACTGGCGGCATAGTTCGGCCTGATGGGCGGCGCCGCGGGCAATCTTTTCAGCATCATTCTCGGAGAGTGCGAGCTGGCTCATTTCGAGGCTGGCCGCGAGATCGCGCAGCAGAAAGAGCCTGGTCGAGATCAGGTCGCCGGGCTGGGTTAGGACTGCGTCCATATCAGGCCAAATCGTCAAGTTGATGCGGGTTCGGTTCCGTATTCTCTTCGTCGGCATCCGGCTTTACAGGCGGAGACGGCCGGCGACGGCGTGGAGGAGGCTCGTACTCGCCAGACTGTTTTTCTCTGACGCGCATGGTTGGATCAAGCCGGTTTGTGATGAGCGGATCCACGCGTTATCCCGTTGGCTGGCCAGCGCTGCCGTTGGTCAAGTCGGCGATGATCGCCGTTGCCAGTTGATTGTCACTGACTGCATACTCGCCTTTTCCCACCGACTGGCGAAGTAAATCCACGCGCTGCTGCCGGACTTCTGGTTGGGCCAGCACCTGACTTTCGAGTGCCCGCACGCGGGCATGATCGAAGGAAAAGTGCGTCTTGTCTTGGGCGGCGAGGGCGCTTCCGTGATCGTTCTGATCCGGAGTGACACGGGCGCGATCGGGTTTGCCGCCGTCCACTGACTTCGTCCCATAATTTGTTAGATCTACTCTCATGGTGCTCACCGGTTCCCTTCTGCGCTATCATCGGCAGATTCTTGGCAAACCTTAATGCTGCTTGGAATCTGCATACACGTAAGGCTGCTATAGGGATCGGCAAATTGCTCAATGGCTTCACTGTTTTGGCCCACTCGGCGGTTCGTTCAAGCCGGGTACTTTCGTTTGCTGCCACTGCTGCAGGATCATCCGGGCGATCCCGATTCCCCCGTGCGCGGACATCGCGGATGCCAAGGCCTGCGTGCCCATGGCAGCATAGTTATCACTGCCGGCTGAGGACTCTCCCGCTGCCCCGGCGAAGCTCTTCTGCAACGATTCGAGCAAGGAACTGAGAAGAACGGCTTCGAAATCCTGGGCTGCCTTTGCAGCTTTCACTTTCCCTGCCGGATGGGTAGAAGGCAGCGCGGGGATCGCAAACGGAATCGAAACACTCATCAGATCACCTCCAAATCCGCGTCGAGCGCTCCTGCTGCCTTGATGGCCTGCAGGATCGAAATTACATCGCGAGCGGTCGCACCCATGTTCTGTAATCCATTGACGAGTTGCTCGACTTTGGCGCCTTCCGCGATCTCGACCCGGCGCACTGGAGCGTCTTTCGTTTGCAGGTCTTGTTGTCCAACCACGGCAGTCTTGCCTTGCGAGAACGGCTCGGGTTGAGACACCTGAATTTCCGTTGTGATCTGCACCGAGAATCCGCCGTGCAGAATGGAAACCGCACCCAGGCGAACATCCTGTCCCATGACCACCGTGCCGGTCCGTTCATTGACGACGACGCGTGCCCGGCGGTGAACGACGACCGCCAGGTTTTCGATCTTTGCCACCACGTTCGAGAGGTTCGGAACGCCTGTGCCGGCAGCATTGATTTCCACTCGGCCGCCATCGCGGGCGATGGCCACATTGTGCCCGAAAGCGAGGTTGATCGCGTCCGAAATTTCGCCGGCAGTTGTAAAGTCCGGTTCCCGGAGCAGCAGGTTCAGTGGTTGAAGACGATCGAAGTTGAAAGGCACGGCGCGCTCCACACGGCCGCCGGAGGGGATGCGTCCAACGGTAGGGTGGTTGACTTGCTTGCCATTGCCGGACCCGCCCACCGAGTAGCCGCCAACGGCCAGAGGGCCCTGTGCTGCGGCGTATACCTGGCCATCAGCGCCGTAAAGAGCGGTGAGCAGCAGCATTCCGCCTTCGAGACTTTTGGCATCACCAATGGAAGAAACAGTCACGTCTACAGGCGCGCCGGGACGCGCAAATGGAGGAAGCATGGCCGTCACAAAGACGGAGGCGACATTTTTTACCCGTACAGCACTCGCTGGAATCTGCACGCCCATGCGTTGCAGAATTCCGGCCAGCGTCTGGATCGCGAACACGGTCTGCTGTTTGTCCCCGGTGCCGTTCAGTCCCACGATCATGCCATAGCCGATCAGAGGATTGTCGCGCACGCCTTCAACCGTCGCGAGATCGCGAATCTTGATTTCCACAGGTTCGACGGCGATGGCGGGCCTCGCGGTCAGGATCACAAGGATCACTGCCAGCAGAACCGATGTATTTTGGAGTCGAAGTGCGACTGTCATAAGTTCGCCGAGTCTTTCCTAGAAGTTCAAGATTCGCAGAATCATGCGCAAGATCGAATGCGGTGGCCGCGTGCCATCGGAGACGACACCTTTGCCCTTGATTTCCAATTCCAGATTGCCGAGCGCGTTAGAGATGACCGTATTGTCGAATGTGACGTCGCCCGGGCGAACCACGCCGCGCAGGATAATGCTCTGATGTTCGTTGTTCATCATGATTGAACGTTCGGCCTCAACCACCAGGTTGCCGCTCGGCAGTACGGCGACAATGCGCCCGGAAAGACTGGTGCGAAGCTTCGACGTGGAAGTGGCCTGGCCCTTGCCGGCCAGTGTCTCGGCAGAGTGCAAGCCCAGCAAGTTGGCGACGCCCGTGGTCTTGAGACGGCCGGGCAGAGAATCGATCCCAGAACTGGCTTTGAAACTGCGATCGGTGCTGACCGCTCCGGTATTCGAAGACGTCAGGTCCTGCACTACCAGGATGGTAATGAGATCTCCGGCGATGCGAGCCTTGTAGTCGGTAGTGAGAGCGGCCATGCGCCCGTTATCGATCCAGAGGCTGCCCGGTGTGGGCGCGGTCGCCGCACCTTCTGCCATTTGGACGTGGGCCAGATACTTGGCGAGGTTGTTCTCGGTGGATTTGCGGGCCGAGGCACTCGCCAGGATTGCGTTCGCGATCAGCAGGCAACACCAGGCTGTTCTCATGTTTCTCCTTCGGCTGCGATATGGATTACCGCGTCGCAGATTGGGTGAGTGCTTCGAGACGTGCCGGCGCGGCCACGCGAGCTCGAAAGATCTGCCCATCCTGGCTGCGTACTCGGACGATGGCCCCTTCGCCTCCGCGTTCCAGGCAGGTCACGAGCGCGGTCAGGTTCAGTTGGCTGCCACGAAAGACGACCGTGGCCTGATCCCCGACCCGAATCAGGGTTTTATGGGGCGCAGCGCCAGCCGTTCGCGGACGGGATGCGGCGCGGCACGCACTGCCGGAAATCCTGGCCGAACCCATCGCGGTGGAACGGCCAGCGTCTGCGTAGGCCAGAAAGGGGACGCATTCTCCTGGCTGGCGGCATTCCAGTTGGAATTGGGCGCGCTCGAGGTCCGCGTCCCAGCAAACCATCGAAACCCGCAACGTTCGGCTGGAGGCAGCAGGCACGGCGGTGGGAAGTTCGATTTCATCGATGGCGAGCAGTTGCTCTTCGCGGACACCGCGCTGCCGGAGTTCTCCGCTGACGGCTTGCCACACTTCCTCGCGAGTTATGGGAGTCAGCTGCGGCCGCGCGTTCTGTGCCGGAAGGGACGTGCTCGCTCCGAGGGTCAGGACGATTCCGGCAGCGAGGGAAATTGCGGACAGCATGGTTGTTTTCTTCACGGTTTACCCTCTACCTTCCCAGGTTGTTGATTTGCTGGAACATCTCATCCGCGGCTTTCACGACCCGCGAGTTGGCTTCGTACGAACGCTGCGCGACAATCATCTGGATAAATTCATCGACTACGCTGACATTCGATCCTTCAATAAATCCTTGCTGTACTTCTCCCAGACCATCGGTGCCGCCGGGCGTTCCGACCGTGGGGTCGCCGGACGCGGTGGTGACGAGGAACAGATTTTTGCCGATACTATTCAGCCCGCCCGGATTTGCGAACAGCGCGAGTTGGATATTTCCTACCTGTTGCGCCGCCTGCTGTCCGACCAGCGTCGCCGAAACCGTGCCATCGGAACCAATCGTGATCGAGGTCGCGCCCTGCGGAATCGTGATCGAAGGTTCCGGGGCATTGCCGTCAGCCGTAACGACATTGCCTTGGGCGTCGAGATGGAAGGTCCCACTGCGCGTGTAGCCGGTTTCCCCCGAAGGCAGTGTGACCTGGAAAAATCCCTGGCCTTCGATCGCCAGATCGAGCGGATTGCCGGTGGCGCTCATGTCACCCTGCAACTGGATAATTTCAGAAGCTGCCGAACGGGTGCCAAGGCCAATTTGCAGCCCGGCTGCCACGGTCGTCTGCTGGGTTGCGGCCGTGCCCGGCATGACCAGGTTCTGGTAGAGCAAGTCCTGGAATTGCAGTCGCCGCCGCCGGAAGCCGGCGGTGCTGGAGTTTGACAGGTTGTTGGCGATCGTATCCAGATTGAACTGTTGTGCCTGCATCCCGCTGGCAGCGGTATATAAAGCCCGGATCATCGCGCCTCCTGAAAGTTGAACTCATCACGCTCATCACAACCAGCTACACGTGGGGCAAATCGTTTGCGGCAATGCGGTTGAATTCGGTATGAAACAACGACAACGCGCGTTGCATCATCTCCGCTTCGCGTTGCACGGCGATCAACGCCATGACGGCGCCAATGGCATTCACGTTGGACGATTCCAATACACCCTGGCGAAGAGAAGCTTGGCGCGCCGGCACCACGCTGGCTGCAGGGGCGTTGATCAGCATGTCGCCTTCGGAGACCGGATGAGTACCGGGAGCGAAATCCACGACCCGAATCTTCCCCGCCACCGCGCTGTTCACGGATAGCGTTCCGTCCGCACTGATCGAAATCGCGCCTGCCGGGACTCGGATGATTCCGTTCTCTCCGAGGACCGGATCGCCGTTCGCGGAGATCAGTTCGCCCGTCCGTGCTACGCGGAAGTTGCCATTGCGGGTGTAGCGCGTCCCTTGGGCGGTTTGAATGGCGAAGAAGCCTTTCCCTTCAATGCCAACATCGAGCAGATTGCCGGTTGTCAGCAGACTGCCGGACTGAAGATCAAGATCGGTGCCTTCGAGCACACCGAAATTATTGGTGGCGACATTGAGCACATTGGGAAGGCTGGGCCGCGCGGTTGCGACCAGGCTTTGAAACGACGTCTGCTGACCGCGAAATCCCGTTGTGTTCAGATTGGCGAGATTGTGAGCCGCCACTTCGAGCGCCTGACCCTGGGCTCGCAGTCCGGCGCAGGCTGCATAGAATCCGCTGTCCACAGTGTGTTTCTCCCTTGTTGAGAAGGGAGATGCACGCCGGGCTCCAGCGCTCTCCAAGTACGATCCTCCGGGAGAGAGGACTCATGCCTTGTGTGATTTACAGTCAACCACAATGCGGAATCAATCGGAGGATGCAGTCGCGCAGGCAAATGTTGCCGGGGCATGCTGGGCAAAGATTTACGGCAAAACATCGGGGAATCGTTCAGGCGTGAATATCGAGCCGGACAATGAGCGGCCAGCCGGCTAATGTGAGCATGACTTCCAAGGACTCGCCGCCTGCCAGGGAATGAAAGCGGTACGCACGGCCGGTCACGACGGCGGGCACACTCAACAGGCAAGGCTTGTCGAGGCCGGTAAGTTTATTCTTAAAATTTCCGGCAATCATGTTACAAATCTCACCAATCGCGTCACAGACTTGTTCTTCGGAACAAGCAGCATCGAGTCTCAGCATGCGGGCGGCAATCTGATGTGCCGGTTGGGCTCCGCAGAAGAAGGTGACCACTCCACGCAACGAGCCCGCCAGCCCGACCATGGCGGTGAAATTCTCTCCCGCTTCGGCCTGGGATGGCATTGCCTGTCCCAGCGGCCCATCCAGCATGATGTCGAATACTTCCTGTGCGGCCAATTCAAGAAGAGGCGGCCATTCCTGCTGGTGTGAAGCAGCTGTGGCCTGCGGTTTTGCGCTCAAAGCACTCTGGGCTGCAGCTGGATTTGAGCCAAGGTCATTCATCTGGGGGATTCATCGGCAGAACCAAGAGGAACCTTTAAAGGCGCGTCGGGAACTTTTTCAAGGGCTCCGGGTTCCGATATGCTTAGAGGATGACATTGCTCGACGCGCAGCAGTACGATCCCGCGAAAGAGAAACGACGCAAGATCAGGAACATCGTGGCCGTCGTGGCCGTCATTGTTATGGCGCTACTCGGATGGATGTACCGGAACTGGCCCGAAGAACATGCGGTCGACCGATTCTTTTCGGCCCTGCAAAACAAGAATTACGAAGGCGCGTATGGCATCTATTTCCACGACCCGGACTGGCGGCAACACATGCAGAAGTACTCCCAGTACAGCTATTCGGATTTCTATCGTGACTGGGGGCCGGGCGGCGAATGGGGAGTGGTGAAGTCGCACAGCATTGACTGTCCCGTGCTGCTGCGTTTGATTGGATGTCCGGTATCCACCAACGGAGGAGTGCTGGTGGAAGTGATCGTCAACGATCGCGCCGATCACGCCCGTATCTTCGTGCAAAAATCGGATAAAACGCTGACGGTCTATCCGTACTAGGCGTGGAGCAGGCCACGGCTCCGAAAACATCAGACCGACGTGTCGGAAAATTGCGACAAGGTCTTCTGAAGCGATGCTTCATCGCCCACGGTCAAGCAGGTCTTCGAGCGATCGATCTGCCGCATCAGTCCCCATAAGACTTTCCCGGGACCGACTTCGACAAACATATTGATGCCCTTTTCGATCAGCAGGCGGATCGAGGGTTCCCACTGCACCGATCCTGTCACTTGGCGGATCAATGCGGCTCGCGCAGGTTCCGCCTCGGTGATGAGGGCGGCATCTACGTTGCAAACCACCGGGCAAGCGGGATTCTGAAAGTCCAGTTTCTGCAGATCAATTGCAAGGCGGTCTTGCGCGGGCTGCATCAGGGCGCAATGGAAGGGGGCGCTTACGGGAAGGCTGACAGCTTTCTTGGCACCGCGTTCCGTGGCCAGATGGATGGCGCGCTGGACCGCTGCCGCATGTCCGGAGACGACGATCTGCTCCGGTGAATTGATGTTGGCAGGCTGGCAGACTTCGCCTTGCGCGGATGCGTGGCAAATGTCGGTGACCTTGTCGAGCGGCATGCCGAGGATGGCGGCCATCGCACCAACACCGACCGGGACAGCTTCCTGCATGTACTGTCCCCGATTACGGACAGCGCGTAAGGCGTCCACAAACTTCAATGTGCCGGCAGCGACGTGAGCGGAATACTCGCCGAGACTGTGTCCGACGACGAAGTCTGGTTTGGGGCTTCGTTCGCGCAACACCCGAAACGCTGCGATGGACGCGGTCAAGATCGCGGGTTGCGTGATCTCGGTCAGCTTGAGCTTGTCTTCCGGTCCCTCAAAGCACAGTTGCGAAAGTTTGTAGCGCAGGGCGTCGTCGGCTTCCTCGAAGGTCTGCCGGGCGACTGGATAGTTGGCAGCCAGTTCCTTGCCCATGCCGACGGCCTGAGACCCTTGTCCGGGAAAGAGAAACGCGATAGGAGATGATGAGCTCATAGTTGAGATAAGAATGTAGAAAAGTTACGGAGTTGTAACCGCTGTTGCCGCTTGCAGGCCTGTCAGTTCGCGTGCGATGGTTTCGTTTACCTGGCCTTCGGCAAATTCAGAAGCGACGCGAATGGCGTTCTTGATGGCATTCGTGTTCGAGGATCCGTGCGTGATGATGCACACGCCTTTCACGCCGAGCAGCGGTGCCCCGCCATATTCGGTGTGATCCAGGCGCTTCTTGAAGTCCGAAAATGCGTTGCGCGAAAGCAGAGCGCCGACCTGCCGCGTGATCGTACTCTTTAGCGTTTCTTTCAAAACAGCGCGGACCAGTCTCGCTACACCCTCAGAAGTCTTCAGCGCGACATTGCCGACAAAGCCATCGGCGACAATCAGATCGACTTCGCCGTTATAAAGATCGCGTCCTTCCACGTTGCCGATGAAATCGATGGGTAGTTGCTTCAGAAGCTTGAACGCTTCGCGCGTGAGTTCGTTGCCTTTGGATTCCTCTTCGCCGATGGAAAGCAGTCCAACCCGCGGACGTTTCTTGCCAAAAATTGCGCGACAGTAGATGTCACCCATGATGGCAAACTGCGCGAGATTCATGGGTTCGCAGTCTACGTTGGCGCCGACGTCGATCAAGACCGCGGCGGTGTTCAGAACGGTCGGAAACGCGGCAGCGAGGGCAGGACGATCCACGCCGGGAAGTGAGCCAAGTACCATGCGAGCCGTGGCCATCGCAGCACCGGTATTGCCGGCGGTGACGAAACCGTCGGCTTTGCCATCGCGGACGAGGCGCAGGCCGACGCGGATTGACGAGTCGCGTTTCGCGCGGATGGCTTCGACTTTGTCGTCCATGGTGATGACTTCACTGGCATGGACGACGTCGATGGCTGGCCGCCGTGCGCCGGGATAGCGCTCCAGTTCGGCCTTGAGGACTTGCTCGGGTCCGACCAATAAAACGCGCGCGCCGTGATGACGCGCCGCTTGCAGGGCGCCTTCGATCTCGGGCTTGGGCGCCTTGTCGGAGCCCATCGCATCCAGAGCGATTACGCTAGGCATATCAAGCTAGGCATTGCGGGAGCAAACTAGGACTTCTCTTTGACCTCAAGAACTTCGCGGCCCTTGTAGTGTCCGCACTTCGCGCAGGCGCGATGCGGCATCTTCTTCTCGTGACAGTTGGGGCATTCCGACAGGGAATGCTTGGAGAGCGAGTCATGAGCGCGCCGGCTGGCCGTGCGCATCTTGGAATGTCGTCGTTTTGGATTTGGCATTTGTGGAAGTTCTCAGTTCTTGGTTCTCAGTTCTCAGTTCCCGACTCTCAGCAGAACGACCTCACTGAGAACCGAGAACAGAGAACTGAGAACTCAATTATTGATTCAATTTGTCCCGTATTTCTTTCAGCGCCGACCAGCGTAAGTCCTGAACCGGCGGTACACAGGCGCACGCACCTTCATTCAAGTTCTGACCGCATTGCGGGCATAAGCCCTTGCAGTCTTCGCGGCAAACCATCTTGAGTGGCAAAGCCAACAACACTTGCTCGCGGACGGCATCTTCCAGCAGCAACCCTTCGCCCTGGTAATAGCCGATCTCGGCTTCCGCGTCGGTCACCGAAAGTTCGTCGCGTCCAGCGTCGGAACCCAGGGGCCGGTACAGCAAGTCGAACTCCCTGGTCAGTTCATGAATCACCGGCTCAACGCACCGGGCACAGTCTGCTTGCAGGCTCGTCGCCAGCTTGCCCTGCAGCCGGATGTCCTGGATGATCTTATGCTTGCCGTGATGTTCCTCGACCAGATCTGCCCGTCCCTCGGTGTGCAGGGGAGTCAGTTGTCGCAACTCTGGTCCAAGGTCGATCGCGCCGGGGCTGTATTGCTCCCGGAAATCGATCGGGTTTGTCTCTAAATCCTTGATTTCGATGAACATCGGAACCTCCGCCGCCCCCACTCCATACCGCAAAGGCCCGCGGAAGTGCGCACAGAGACGTAAGTCTCACTGGGAGCAATACTTAAGAATAACGGCCTGAAATCAGGGTGTCAAGGCAGGGACAAAGGCGGTCGATGCTACGATTTAAGAGTAACGCCGAACCGAGGAAGCGAGTGATTGTCATCGTGGGAACGAACATTGTGATGGTCCTGTTCGCGATTGGAATTGCGAGCGGGATACTCCCTCCCAGGACATTCAGCGGGGCGGTCATCGTTCTCCATAAGATGATCGGAATTACTTTGCCCACCGCCGACAAGGAGCGCACCGTGGCGGTGATCTGGATCGCGTCCCTGGTCGTGATTACGGACGGCATCCTGCTGATGATGGTTCTTCTTGCCGGCGCCGTGTTCAAAGCCTGACGGAAGAAAGACGCGCCGAAAGCGCCGCAAAATCTGGTTCAAATCGCCCACGTGTGGCGGTGTTATCTTAGAAGCGTTGCTGCGGTAAGGATCTACTTCTCATGTCTGATTCCAATACACCTGAAAACCAGCCCATTCCAGAGGCGACCGAATCGTTCGCCGACGCATTTTCCCAGTACGAGAAGAGTCACAAGCGGAAGCCGGAAGACTCTGGCAAGCCGCGCGAAGGCACAGTGGTGGCCGTGACTGCAGACTCCGTGCTGGTCGACATTGGATACAAGAGCGAAGGCATCATGTTGCTGGCCGCGTTCGCAAATGACCGTGAGCAGCCGAAGCCTGGTGACAAGCTGCTGATCTCGGTCAAAGGGCGCAATCCGGAGGGCTACTACGAACTCACGCGCGGAAAAGTGGAACGTCCGGCGGACTGGGACGCGCTCGAAAAAGCATTCAACGAGAAGACGACGATTGTCGGGACCGTGACCGGTGTGGTGAAGGGTGGGCTGACAGTTGATGTCGGGGTCCGAGCGTTCATGCCGGCGTCACGCACCGGGACGCGTGAAGCTACGGAAATGGAGAAGCTCGTCGGACAGGAAATTCGTTGCCGGATTACCAAGCTCGACGTCACCGAAGAAGATGTGGTGGTTGACCGTCGCATCATCTCTGAAGAGGAGGACGTCGCTACTCGGCAGCGCCGCTTCTCGGAATTGAAAGAAGGCGACACGGTGCGGGGCACGGTGCGAAGCCTCGCCGATTACGGCGCGTTCGTCGATCTCGGTGGAGTGGACGGCCTGCTGCACGTGGGCGAAATCTCGTGGCAACGGATTGCGAAGCCCGCTGATGTCCTCAACGTAGGCGATCAGGTCGAAGCGAAAATTCTGAAAATCGAACCGGACAAGCGGCGCATTTCGCTCAGCATGAAGCAGCTGCAGGCGCATCCCTGGGATGTCGTGCCGGATAAATACAAGACCGGCGAACGCGTCCGCGGCACCGTCACACGCGTGATGGATTTTGGTGCATTTGTCGAAATCGAACCCGGCATTGAAGGATTGATCCACATCTCTGAAATGTCATGGGCGAAGCGCGTGCGCACAGCCGGCGATGTTGTGAAACCGGGTGAGACGGTTGAGGCCGTAATCCTTGGCATAAATCCAGCTGAGCGCCGCATTGCTCTTGGATTGAAACAGGCGCTCGGCGATCCCTGGGCCGAGGTCGCGCGCAAACTCGCCCCCGGTTCCGTGATCGAAGGACCAGTTACGAACATCACCAAGTTTGGCGCATTCGTTCAAACGGCGGAAGGTGTGGAGGGCATGATCCACATCAGCGAGATCAGCGCCGAGAAGCGCATCAATCATCCCCAGGATGTGCTGAAGGTTGGACAGGTCGTCAAGGCGCAGGTGCTCGCCATCGACCTGGAGAAACGAAACATCCGGTTGAGCATGAAGCAGTTGGTGCCCTCGGGATTGGATGAGTACATCGTCGAGCATCAGGAAGGCGATGTTGTGACGGGCCGGATGGTCGAAGTGTCGGGCGAACACGCAAAAGTGGAATTGGGGGAGGGCGTTCTGGCAGCTTGTCGCATGGATTCGAACCCTGCTGCGAAAGCGGCACCGGCGGCGCTTCCGTCGTCAGGGAAGGCAGATTTATCTTCGTTGGGCTCGATGTTGCAGGCACGATGGAAGACCGGTCCACCTGCAGCCGAGACCAAGCCGGAGAGCGCTCGGAGCGGGCAGATTCGTAAATTCAAGATCACGAAACTCGACAAAGAAGCCAAAAAGATTGAATTGGAGTTTGCGTAGGACCAAATCCCACGCGTAGCACGGGTATCTTGCCGGCAGGTGGGGGCGAGATACTCTGCCCCCACAACTGCCGCCGGGACGACGCCGCCGCTACGGTCGACCCGATTCCACTGATCTTCTTTACTGCCGCACGGCAAGATCCGCTTGCGTCGCCAACGTCTTCATGAATTTGAAGAACTCCTTCGACTGGCCAATGAACAGACCGTCTGCCGTTAAAGCTCTCACCGCGCCCATGGCCGCGCCCTTGGTCGCGGTTGGACGGATGATCGAACATGCAGGGAGCTTCCTGCTTAGGAAAGCAGTGGGCTCGGGCATGATCAGGTTGGTCTGAAAATCTTCGCCGCCCAGCGGAGGAGCATTCAGGTCGGGGAACGTCACGGTTAGCCCAGTCACGGGATCCACGACGCTCAAAGGCGGCGCGTTGCCTGCTTTGTCGGACCATGTCTGGAAATGACAGATCTCCGTTCCGCCGATGCTGAGCACGATGCGCAGCACTTCCAGGCTGGTTACTCTCTGTGCAAGCATGGCGTAGAGACTGGTGCCGCCCTGTTCGATCGTCGCAAAGTGGAACCCCGCAGTGTTCGCGATCGCCTGCGTGAGATCCGAGATGTGGTGTGGCTTCGAGGGATCCGGCTGCACGTCGTCATCCGTCCGTGGAATTGCCGGGTGCTGCCCCATGGCAATACTCGGAACGGCTTGCATGAAGGTGTCGCCGAGATCGGGATTGCCGGTGCGGCTGCGATAGCGGGTAAACCAGGTGGTATCGACGGAAAGCTGCATCAGGTTTGTAAGGCGGCCAATCTGCTGCGCGCCCGTGGCCTGGCTGCTGGGCAGATTCCGGAATTGCTCGAGACTCACCGGCTCCGCGCCCTTCGAAACCAGATAGGCATTGATGAAGACCTCGTGAGTTAGCTCGTCTTCGGTATTGTCATGAATGTACTGGGGCATGTCTTCGTCGAGGATTTCGAGTCCGCTGGTATAGAGCTTGCTGCCGCTGCCGCCCGGAACCTCGCTGTCCTGGATGCCGCCGAGTTCGTTGTACTGCTGCCAGAGATCGGTCTCAAGAATCTCCGCCGCAGCCAGAAAACGCAGGATGGCTACGTCTCCGACTGTAATGATATCGCTGCGTTCCTGCGCTTGAGCCATGGTTGACAGTAGTGAGCTCGTCGACAGTGCTGTGCCGACAACGCCCAGTCCCTTGAGGAAAGAACGCCGTTGGACGCTCGGCGCTGAATATGCGGATTCGCTGTGGGAAGTAGATTCAGGTGCTATCGGTGTAGTGGCTGGGAGGATTTCGCGTGCCATTTTTACACTCCAATCGTATTGATGGTGCGGTGATTTGGTTCCGCAGTTTCGATCTGAGGGGCAGCTTATCTACGCCACGAGTGCCGAGTGTCATGTGCACGTCAAAGGTCTGTAAAAGTCCGCGCCAGAGATTTCTGCGCCAGCAGACGTGGCGGAGACTTCATCTCCAATACATCGCCGTCCGGGCCTCGGTGCGCTTTAATCGCCAGTGAACACAGGCCTTCCGCTATACTGGGTTTCGGTGATGGGGTTCGCCATTAACCGCCCTTTGGGCTGATGACTCCTACAGAAGTGTCGACAAATTTCTGTGAGAGGATTCCCTCTTGAACTATCTTTGGATCGCTTTGGGCGCCGTGGCAGGAGCGTCTACCCGCTACTTTCTGAATGGTCTGGTCGCACGAAATGTCTCATCCGCATTTCCCTATGGCACGTTGCTCATTAATGTCACAGGGAGTCTTGTGCTTGGTTTCTTCCTCGCTTACTCCTCCGAACGTGTGCTGCTTGATCCGCGCTGGCGGTTGCTGATCGCGATCGGCTTCTGCGGTTCGTACACTACGTTTTCGAGCTACGCCTTCGAGAGCTTTGCGCTGATGGAGCAAGGCCAGTGGACCTTGGCGAGTTTCAACATCTTAACCAGTACCGTGCTGTGCCTGGTGGCGGTGATGGTGGGTGCTGCTCTGGCTCGCGGGTTGTAGAATGGCAGGCGAAATGGCAGTCCAAGTTACCCTTTACTTGACCGAAGGCGACTCCTGGCAGCATCGGCCGCTGCATCTCGAGATATTGAAATATCTGCGGGAAGAGAATGTTTTCGGAGCGGTCGTGTTCCATGCGGTCGCTGGATTTTTAGGACGAAGCCGTGTCCGGACCGCGCACCTGGTGGAAGCCGGAGGAGAGCTACCCGTAGTCCTTACGTTCGTGGACACCGACGAACATGTCAGTCGCGTGATCCCGCACCTGCGGAAGATGGCTGCCCATCGGCTGATTGTGCGCGAGAACGTCGTGATCGAGCAGGGGAGTCTGGACTAGTCCATTCCCGTTGCCGAGGACCGCTGTGTCCGGGTAGACTATTTGAACTCGGTGGGTTGATTTGACTGCCGCCGATCTGCGAAGGAAACTTCCGATGCTTGTCCGCCTTTAAATCGCTCGCCTTTTGATCCCGCCCGTGCGGATCATCTCTACGTTTCAATTTGTCCAGCCACGCCGTTTTGCATTCGCTTTTCGAGAAAGCGACGGGTAGAAAGTTTGTCAGGTATTTATGGAATCAGTGTCGACAATCGATACTCTACAGCCCGCCTCTAAGAATTTGTGGGAGTCGCTGTGGGAAGCCATCCGCGGATCTCATCAGGACTACACAACCGGAAGTTTGAACCGGGCGATCCTGTTGCTCGCCGTGCCCATGGTTCTGGAGATGGTGCTGGAATCGCTATTCGCGGTCGTCGACGTGTTCTGGGTCGGACGGCTCGGCGCCAACGCGGTTGCCACCGTCGGCCTCACGGAATCGCTGCTGAGTTTGATATTTGCGGTGGGCATCGGGTTGAGCTTGTCGACCACGGCGATGGTATCGCGTCGTATCGGAGAAAAAGATCCCGAAGGTGCAGCGGTTGCCGGAGTGCAAGCGATTGTGCTGGGGCTGGTCACCTCAATCGCGATCGGGATCCCGTGTTTCATTTACGCACCGGACTTGCTTCGCCTGATGGGCGCGTCGAACGACATCGTGGTGATGGGCAGCGGCTACGCCCGCATCGCGCTCGGCGGGAGTGGCGCGATCCTGATGATCTTCCTGAACAACGCGATCTTTCGTGGCGCAGGTGATGCGGCGATCGCGATGCGCCTGCTATGGGTATCGAACATCATCAATCTGGTGCTTGATCCCTGCCTGATTTTTGGTTGGGGACCATTTCCGCGCATGGGTGTCACCGGCGCTGCTCTGGCCACTTTCACGGGACGCAGCATCGGCGTTGGCTATCAGTTTTACCGCTTGCTGCGCGGGAGTGAACGCATCCGCATTCTCACGCGCCAGATTCGCGTCGACCTCAAAGTGCTCTTGCGGTTGGTACGCGTGTCGTTGACTGGCATCCTGCAGTTTGCCATTGCGCATACCAGTTGGATTGGCCTGGTACGGATCGTGAGCATCTTTGGCGCTGATGCGCTCGCCGGATACACGATCGCAATTCGCATCGTCGTGTTTCTCATTCTGCCGTCCTGGGGACTGAGCAACGCTGCCGCCACGCTGGTCGGGCAAAACCTGGGAGCGAAGAAGCCGGAGCGCGCCGAGCAGGCCGTATGGCGCACTGGCTTCTACAACATGCTGTTCCTGGGATCGATCGGCTTGTTGTTCATCTTTTTTGCAGAACCAATAGTGCGGTTGTTCACGCAGGATCCGGAAGTGATTCCGCTGGCGGCGAAATGCCTGCGCATCGTCAGCTACGGAAATATCGGATACGCCTACGGCATGGTCATGCTGCAGGCCTTTAACGGGGCCGGGGATACAGTCACGCCCACGATCGTGAATTTCTTCGGCTTCTGGCTGCTGGAGATCCCGCTCGCGTACTGGCTGGCCATCCCGATGCGATGGCATTCGGATGGAGTGTTCTACGCAATTGTGATCGCGGAGTGCGCCATTGCAGCGTCGAGCGCAGTGCTGTTCAAGCGCGGGAAATGGAAGGCACAGACGATCTGAGTGAGCTTCACTTCAGCCCCAGCGCCTTCAACGCGCCGTCATCTGGAATCGCGCGGCCGTCTTTCTTCGTCACCACGCCGAACGATCCAGAGTAGTCCCACATCGTCCAGCCGATCTTATTGTGTTCGAGAGCGACGCGGACGTCATGAATCCAGCCAACGCGGTCTTGCGGGTCGGCCATACGGTAAACGCCAAACTCATTGCAGACCAGCGAAACGCCGCGCCGGTCAGCCCATTCGGCGGCTTGCTTCATTTCTGACTCCATGCGGGCGGCATCCCAGTGATCACGTCCATAGCGGATGACTCGCAAGCGATCCACTTCGCTTGGCACAAGCATCGCAACCTGTTCCGCTGTTTCCGGCGTCGAGGGATAATGCAGTCCCTTCAGCCAGTGCCAGTAGTATTCTCCCCAGGTCGCCCCCTGATGAGTGAAGATGTGCGGCTCGTAGAAATGGAAGTTGTAAATCACGTTCGGATCCCGCAGGGGTTCTTGAAACAGCAGGTCGTCGTCGTCCGACCATCGTGCGCCAGCCGCAATAATCGTGTGCTTCGGAGCGCCTTCGCGGATCGCGGACGCGAGTTTCGTCTGTACGCCCACCCAGCGGTAGCGGTCGCCTAACTCGGGTTCGTTCAGAACTTCAAAAATGACCCGGTCGGGATCCCATGCGGAGTAGTGTTGTGCGACGGCGCGCCAGAAGTCAGAGAACTGTTCGACGAACGAGTCATCTTTCGCGAGGCGTTGCTTGAAGTCACTTTCGGGATGCATGTCGATGACGACGACCAGGCCGTGGTCGAGGATCATCTTCACCGCGGCATCGAGATAGGACAGATATTCCGGCGGGAGCTTCTGCGGCTGGTTCATCGTGAACATGGGCTGCGGGTTGACGCTCAATCGCACGTGATCGAAGCCCATGGATTTGATCAGAGCAATGTCGTCGACGGTCGTCCATGTTTCGAAATGCTCGCGCGTGTAGCCGCGCTTGTCCCAGACCTGCGCGAACCATTCGCTGAGATTGATGCCGCGGCGCAAATGTTGCGCCCGTGCAACGGCCGGCGAAACAGTCGGGGGAGGAGCGGTCTGGGAAACAGCGAAGGACGTCAACACAACAACAAGAAACAAAGCCGCTATACATCGCACCTTGCGGGATGCCGTCATGGAATGCCGTCCTTTGTTCGATGATGCGAACTATTCGAGCGTAGCTGCGTACCAACCATCTGGAAAGGAACCCGAATGATCTCTAGTAATTTACCAAGGACGCGGCTGATCATCCCAATCATCCTTCTTGGATTGGCGACGCCATTCTGCATTGCACAAGCACAGCCGGGGAAAATGATCGACATGGGCGGCCGCCGGCTGCACATCGTTGAGTCTGGCACCGGTGCGGCAACCGTCGTATTTGAGTCGGGCCTTGGCGAGGATGTGTCTACATGGGACAACGTGACGCCTCAAGTTGCGAGTTTCGCGCGCGCCGTCACTTATGACCGCGCCGGAATCGGAGAGTCAGATCAGCCCGTGCAACCCACCACGTTGTCGGGGATGGCCGCAGATCTGCACTCCCTTCTGCAAAAGGCCAACATTCCTCCTCCTTACATTCTGGTTGGTCATTCCCTCGGAGGAATGTTGGTTCAGGTTTTCGCGCATGCGTATCCAAAAGAAATTGCGGGGCTGGTACTTGTGGATCCAGAAGGCGGACAATTGCTCGATCGCCTGCATGCCCACATGAATTCTGAAGACTGGGCTGCCCGTCAAAAAGCGCTGGACGAAGCCATGCCCAAAATGCCTCCCGCGGTCCAGGCGGAGATGAACGCGCTCACAAGAAATAATCATGCAGAAGAGCAAGTCATTCCGTTACCGGACGTACCCGTGATTTTGCTGACCGGCACGAAAAAAAATCCTGAATTCCCTGGAAACCCGCTCGAGCAGGATCTCAAGCTGGAACTGCACAAGGAACTGCTGGCGAAAATTCATGACGGTAAACACGTGCTTGCGCCGAACTCGCGTCACTACATTCAGAATGATCAGCCGCAACTGGTCGTCGACGCCATTCATGATATTGTGAACCAACGAACCTCTCAGGCCAGACCCGTACCACCGAAAAAGTGATACCGATTCGCCTGAAATCCCTGGTAACGTCGACGACAACCGTTCATTCATGCTTGCATCCCAGCGCCATCTTTTTGATATTCCGGAAGACGTCACGTATTTGAACTGTGCCTATATGTCGCCGCTGATGCGGTCGGCAGTCGATGCGGGGCACGAGGGTTTGGCTCGCAAAGCGCGTCCTTGGGAGATTACTCCGCAGAAGTTCTTCACAGGAGCCGACGAATTTCGCAGCACTGCGGCGCAGTTCATCGATGCATCTCCGGATTGCGTGGCCATTGTCTCGTCGGCAAGTTACGGTGTCGCGACGGCAGCGCTCAATTTGCCAATCCGCAAAGGGCAAACAATTCTCGTCCTCGATGAGCAATTTCCCTCGAATTACTATCCGTGGCAAAGAATGGCGGATGACAAGGGTGCTTCACTCAAGGTTGTGCCGTGGCCCGAAGACGAGGACTGGACGGCAGCTGTTCTTCGTTCCTTGACGGAGGATGTGGCGATTGCGGCGCTGCCGAATGTCCATTGGACAAGCGGTGGGAAATTGGATTTGGTGCGAATCGGCGAAGCTTGCAGAAAAATTGGCGCTGCGCTCGCGCTAGACGTTACACAATCATTGGGTGCACTTCCTTTCAGCGTGCGCGACGTGCAGCCTGATTTCATGGTCGCGGCCAACTACAAATGGCTGCTGGGGCCGTACACGACCGGAGTGCTCTATGTCGCGCCCAAGTGGCACGGCGGACGTTCGCTCGAAGAGAATTGGATTGTGCGGGCGAATGCGCACGATTTTGCCAGTCTGATTCAGTACACGAACGACTACGACCTCGGTGCACGGCGCTTCGACATGGGAGAGCGCTCGAATTTCGGGCTGCTACCCGCTGCCACGCAAGCAATGAAGCAACTGCTGCAATGGAAGGTGACAGAAATCTCGGAGACGTCCGGTGCACTCAATCGGCAGTTGGCGGCCGAAGCGGCTGAAATTGGATTTTCGTCCCCGCCGGAAAACCTGCGTGCTCCGCATTATTTGTGCCTGCGCCGGAAAGCCGGAATTCCTGCGGGATTACCCGAAATCCTGGCGCGGCAGAAAGTATTTGTCAGCGTACGTGGAAGTTCGGTGCGGGTGACTCCGCACGTCTACAACACTCCGCAGGATGCGGAGCGCTTGATTGCTTGCCTGAAACAAATTGTCAGCGCTACGTGATGCGCGCCGGGAGTCTATTTTAGTTTTGCCGCGCGTTGTTGAGCTATTGAAGCAGCGTCCGTTGAAGGATTTTCCTTCTGGATTTGATCGTAGACGCGTTTCGCCTCGTCCGGCTTCTGCCGGACTTCATAAAAGCTTGCCAACTCCAGCTGCGCTGTGACCTTGTTCACCGAGGTGGTCGGCTTGTCGATCAGCTGTTTGTAAGAATCGCTGGCTTGCGAATCCTTATTCTCCGCTCGATACACGGAAGCCAGGGCCAGTTTTGCGAGGGATCCCAAATCTTTGTTGGACGAGTTCGCAACTTCCTGAAGATTGTGCTCGGCAGCCGCGTTGTCTCCAAGTTGCGCCGCGGTCAGGCCCACGAAATAGCGAGCCATATCGGCGGTACGAGTCCGGGGATACTTGTCGACGACGGCTTGAAACTGCTTACGAGCTTCGGTGGCACGTTCCTGCGAAGAGGCGAAACTGGGATAGCCGGGCTGTGCCGGTACTCCCGCCGGACGTACGGGCTGTTCGAGCACGCGGTTGGCGCTGCCAAACTCCAGGCTTGCCTTCTCGTCCTGCCCATTCATGTAGTACCAGCCGCCAAAGCCGATCAGAGCGGCCACGGCCAACACAATGCCTGCAATCACGAGTTTAGACTGGTGCTCGACCGTCCAGTGGACGGTCTGTTCGGCCGCGTGGAGAGTTGCTTTGCTGAAGCGGTCTTCCTTCATTTGGTGCCGGGTTTCTGCGCGCACAGGGTTCCTTCTTCGCTCAAGATTCGCGTGACAATCCTTTAGTTTAGCAGGGCCGTTTTGGGAGCGTCAAAGCGAACCTTCGTGGCCTTCGTGGTGATGTTTCTGCAAGTGGACTCAAAATGATTCACTACCCGGTGAGGAGTTAGGCGGGCCAGGCCCAAAAAAATCCGGTGCCACTTAAGTTTTGCGGCACCGGGGAGGAGAGTGACGATTGGCGTGAACTATGGCGTGTAGATTTCGGCGCTCATGATCTGATAACCGTTGCTGCCGTCGGTGACCAACACACGGCCGTCGGATAACAAGCTCATTCCGAATCCGAAGCGAAGCGAATTCAGATTTCCAGTCGGCGACCACGTGCCCGACGTTGGTTCATAAAGTTCGCATTGTCCAGTCGGACCGCCTGCCATGAGGACTTTCCCGTTCGCGAGTAGCAGTGCGGTATTGGAGCCATAGAGATTCGCGGGGCTTCCCGTGACCGTAAAGGTACCCGAGACCGGATCGTAGAGTTCAGCAAGGACAGTTGCTCCTGCCAATAGGACTTTTCCGTTCGGAAGCAACACTGCTGAGCCGCTGTGGGAGGCGTTCATGGTGCCGGCGGAAGTCCAGTTGTTGGTTGTGGGATCGTACAATTCCGCAATTGTGCCGCCGACAACTAATACCTTGCCGTTCTGTAGCAGGGTCGCAGTGTGGCCGCAATGGACGGCACTCATGACTCCGGCAGACGACCACGAGTCGGAAGCGGGGTCATACATTTCCGCGGTATTGGTGCACGATCCCCAGCGAATCCGCGGAACGTAAACATTCATGCCGCCTGCGACCAGCACCTTCCCATTCGGTAACAGCGTAGCGGTATGGCTGGCGCGCGCGGTTTTCATTTTGCCGGCTGCCAGTGTGAACGTTCCGGAGGCAGGGTCGTAGAGTTCAGCAGTCTTCAGAATGCCGAGATAGTTTCCATTCAGTTGTCCGTTGCTGCCGCCGATGAGCAGTACCTTGCCGCTGGGTAGCAGAGTGCCGGTGCTCCAGTTTCTTGCCGCCTTCATGTTCGGTGTGGCGGTCCAGGTATTGGTGTTGGGGTCGTAAACTTGCGCCCATTTGAAGACTGCGCCAATTCCTCCGACGTTTCCTCCGGCAACGAGTACCTTGCCGTTTTGCATGAGCGTAGAGCTGGCGCTGGTGGCCGCCCTGGCGACGGGACCGGTGTAGGCCCATGATCCCGAACCCTGCGCGAACGCGGCGACGGGCACGGCAATTGCAATAAGACTAGCGAGCACGATTGCTGGAATGCGACTGCGATTCATAACTAGGGTCCTCTCAATACCTGGTGTGCTGATGGTTCCCGGGGCAGGTTGCATAGACGCTGCTCCGGCGTGAGATTCCGACTTTGTAAAGTGAGCGTCAGTCCGTAGAGATGCACGTGACCGACCAAGAGGACGGTATCGCCGGAAGTTGTTCGTTGTCTGTGAGGTGCGATGCGGAGGAGAGTGATCCTTCGGCGTCGGAACAATGCGATGGTGTCAAGATTCCGAAACTATGTGCGAGAAACGTTCAGAAATTCTGGCGTTGCGCTTTGCAACACGAGTGCTCACGGCTCGGCGCGAACGGCCAGCGCAGCACCGTTCGTTAGCGGTGGACTTACTGGGGAGTCGTCGTAGGGTCGGCGGTCGCAGGTGCGGCGCCGGACTTGCGATGGTGATGCTCGCCGGCTCCGGCGCGCATCTTCGGCATTTTTTCTTTCTGTTCCGGCGTCAGGATCTCATCCATTTGCGACTTCGAGGCCCTGCGGATTTCCCGCATCTTGTGATGCTTCTGCTGCGCAGTCAAGGTCGTGTCACTGTCCAGGCTGGACATTTGTTTTTCTTCGTCCTGCAGAATGGGGCGAAGCTTTTCCTTTTGCTCGTCGCTCAGACCGAGTCTTTTTGTCAGACGCTTCAGCTTCTGTTCCGACCGATTGCCTTGCATGCGATTGTGCTTCGGATGAGTTGTGACTGCAGGCTGGGGCGCGTCTTGCGAGAATGCGCTCAAACTTGCGAGCAGACTGGCAACGATGAGCATGGCAAATTTCGACATGAGGGCTGGCTCCTGAGGGAATTGCTTCATTCGGCTTTAGAGAGTCTAACCCTGGGTGAAGGGAAAAGTTTCCGCCAAGAAAAAATAGAAGGTTTGAGATCCTACCGAATGCCGAGCTAGAGGGCGGTTTCGAGCAGTCCCTGCTCCGCTTTTTCCTGGCACTCGATGCAGTGGCGTGTCCATGGCACAGCTTCCAGGCGCTTGGCGTTGATTTCCTTGCCGCAGGAAACGCACTCTCCGAACGTACCTTCGCGGAGGCGGCCCAGAGCTCCGTCAACCATCAGGAGCAGCTGTCGATCGTTATTACTCTGGCTGAAGAGGAACTCTTTGTTATAGGAACTGGCGGCGCGATCGGCGACATCCTGGGTGGCCTCGTCGTCCGCGCTGCGGCCATCCTGCTGGTTGCGGGTCACCATGTGACGTAGTTCCCCCTGCCGCGTTTCCAGCTTCTTTCTGAAGTACTCCAACTTCTTCTTATCCATGATGCCCACTCTCAGAGCCCGTAGTTCTCATGAAGCCAAACAAATATGGTATGCGCGGTGCGCAGGTGCGTCAACTGGAGCCAGGGGAGGTTAGAGGTCTGAGGTTAGATTGTAGAGGTCACAAAACGTACAACCCCAAGTGGCCGTTTCCACGCGAGGTGTTCCCCTCTTCAATCTCACCTCATACCTCTGACCTTGTTTTGCGTCTGCCCTTGCTTTGCGCTTGACCTATCTGGGCAAAGGATCAGGCATGGCGGCGATTGCATATCCCATGACAGCCATGGCTGCGGCGTTTTCGCGCAGTTCCTGGGGATCGACTTTGTCGAGCGTGTCAGCCGGAGTGTGGTGGTAGTCGAAATATTTCCGGCCATCCTGAATGATGCCAAGGCCAGGCACTCCCGCGTCGACCAGGGGTTCGATATCCGATCCGGGGCTGACGCTGGTAGCTCGCAGCGCGGTGGAACCAACCGGAAGCAGAACGCTCATGACTGGACGCAGAGCGGCAATTGCCGCGGGCGAGAGCTTCGCGGAGAATCCAAGCGGATGTCCGGCGCCCGCATCGCTTTCAATGGCTGCGATGTGATTCACCATTTCAGCGGCGTGCGATTTTCCGTACGCTTCGTGACCGCCGCCTCCGTTTTCTTCATCCATCCAGGCGATCACGCGAAGTGTGCGCCGCGGGCGGATGTGCAGGCGTTGAAGAATTTCTGCTGTCGCCATAGAAATGACAACGCCGGCTCCATCGTCGATGGCTCCGCGTCCGAGATCCCAGGAATCAAGATGGCCGGAGACGACGACGATCTGTTCCGGATGTTCGCTGCCCTTGATGTCCGCGACGACGTTGTAGCCGGTAGTATCCGGCAGGTGTTGCGGAGTCAGCGTGAGATGCATGCGCACGCGTCCCTGCGAAGCAAGGTGGTCGATCAGGTCGGCATCCTCGGCAACGACCGCCGCGGCTGGCACGGGAGCGGGAAAGCTGAATCCAGTGTGCGGCACGCGATACTCCGCGCCGCCGACTGAACGCACGAGAGCCGCGACACCGCCTGCTTCGGCCACCGCCTGTCCACCTTTTGCGCGATACATTACCGCTTCTCCGTAGGCGTCAAAGGCAAGGCCGGCCTGCGCTTTGCGAGTGTCGAAACGAACGTTGAACAGCACGATCTTGCCGGCAACTTTGTCACGGCCCAGATCCTTGAGTTCATCAAAACTATGCACGACGATCACGTCGTTCGTGATGCCTTCGGAGGGTGTGGCCGTGCCTCCGCTGAGCGCGGTCAGAATAATCTTCTGTGTCACCTTCTGCGGCTGATCGGGAAATTCGACGAGTTCAGCTTTTTCTTCGCCGCGTACCCAGTGAGAAACGCGTGCTTCCTCAAGGTGAACATCGAGTCCGAGTTTGCGCAGTTCGGCACCGACGTATTCCGACGCCGCCTGGGCTTGCGGAGATCCCGATGGCCGCGGCCCGATATTCTCAGTCAGATGAGCAAGCTGGTGCCACGCGTAATCGCTTGACAGAGCCGCATCGCGAATCGACTGCAGCTGCTCGATCAATTCCTTGGGTAAGGGGGCCGGAGTGGCCAGGTTGCTCGCTGCGCGGGCTTGCGGCCAGACCGCAGCAGTCAGACAGCCAAAAACGACTAGGGTTCGGGTCAGTTTTTTCATGTCAGGTTCTGTGATTTGTTAGTGCGCTTTCGATTCTACCCTTCAATTTCTGCGTGCGAGATCCATCCGAGGATACAGGATCATTCACGATTTTGGGTGAGCGGAGGCGGAGGATAGACCGGCAGCTTCTGCTTGGTTGCTTCCGAACGTTTCACTTCCAGTTCGTCGAACAGCAATGCCGGACAGGCAACACTGAACGTCGCCAGATCGGCGTGATCCTCAATCGCAGGCTCGGTTCCGGCTGCGACCAGATTACTGCGCAGCGACCGCACATCGAGATCGCCAAAAACTCCGCCGCGTACCAGTTCTTCGTGTCCATCCGCGGTCCAGACTTTGTAGAGGAGGCGCGGCGACAGACGTGGTCCCATCGTTCCCACATACAAACAGTAGGGAAGCTCGCGCTGCTTGCAGAGGCCTATCAATTTCTTCTTGAGTTCGGAGTCAGCCTGCGGATCGCTCGATTGAATGATCAGATTGCCCGGCGTGGGGAGAGGCGCAGCTCCCGGCCCGGATCGTCCGTGCCCATTCGACGTGGGAAATCCGCGAATCGGTTGCCGTCCAACCAGGTAAGAGACGAGCTGCCCTTTTTCGATGAGGGAAACGCGCTGCCCTTTTACTCCTTCGTCGTCCACGACATAATTTCCAAGCAACGGATGACCAGAAATCGACGAAATGGTCGGATCGTCGAACACGGTGATGAACTCAGGAAGGACACGGCTGTTCAGACTGGAGGACCACCTTCCCGTGGTGCGCGCGTTCTGTCCGAGAGGGGGTTTCTTCCCCAGCAAGTTAGGCTCGACCAGCTCTGCGAACACTGTGTCGGCTGCATCGTTGGCGAGTAGCACGGGGCCGCGATAATCTTCGTCGACGATCGGAGCGTCGCGTAATTGCTTGAGAGTTTCGAACAGTTTGGTAGTCGTGCTCAAGAACGTGTCACGCGCCGGTAATTCGCTCAGCTCGCGCTTGATGTCGCCGTAGGAGCGCTGCAGCAGCATCCCGTCCGGGGCCTGCGTCGATCCTTCGACATGAATCTGGTAACGGGTAATGCCGGTGCGCGCAACGCTCCCTTCGGAATTGAGGAAATAGCGATTCTCCGCGACGAAGCGTATGCCGGAGTCCGCCGACTCGAGTTTCGTGTCGGCACGAAACTGGCTGGATGCCTCTTCGATCAGGTGGAGCCAGGGAGTGAAGTCAGCGGAGGAAAGTCGGGCCAGAGGCTCAATGATTTCCACAACTGGGGCCTTGGCGAAGTCATCGACGGGTTCGTCCACTTTGAACTGTTTGAGAGCCGCTTGCTTGGCGGAGAGTGCTTCCCCGGCGGCTTTGTATGCGCGATCGGTGGCAAGCCACACGCGATCGCGAAGAGCAAACATGTCGTCATCGGTTGCCACCAGGTCGGTCGTTCCCTCGCCAGTGCCGAAGTAGCTGTCTTGCTTGTAATCTCCGAGTCGGACTACGACTCGGAGCAGGCGTGCCTGCATGCGTTGCTGCGTGCGTACGGCACCGAAGGTGGCGCCCGCTTCGAACTGGTCGAAGGCGCTGACGCGATATTCGATGTAGTACGGTGCGGACAAGCCATCCATCTTGAGCTTGTCTTTCGAGCGCTCCATCTCCTCGCGAAGCGCGCGCAACAGGACATCGTCGGCCGCGGAATCGGCCGCACGCGAGGCGGGAGACAAACAGAACAGCAGAACGGTGGAGATTGCAGCCAGCAAGATTTTTCGAATCGTCATCGTTGCCTTTATTGTGGTCATTGCGCACCGCCCTTGCCGGAACTCGCACCGGGAGGAGGCGGCAGGATGGGAGGCCGCGTGTCGCCGTATTTCCTCTTCTGTACTTCGATCTCAGAAAACAGCATGGCTGGAGCCGCTGCCGATACGGGGATGTTGCCGGATTCCGCGCCGCAGATGCCGTTGAAGACGCTGCTCGTCTGTCCAGTCGCGACGATGCCTGTGAGAACAGTAAGGGGTGTTCCCACGATGTCGACACCGCGCACCAGTTCGTCGGGGCGGCCGTCCGCGTACACGCGCCACACCATCACTGGTAACACCTGAAACGATTGCGGCAGGGAGCGCGAGGTCAGAGTGAATCCGCCTTGAATGTCTTCGAAGTAAAGCCCGTAGGGTTTGTTTTGTTTCTTAATTTCTTCGACGAAGCGCGTGCGCAGGCCTGCGTCGGGGATCGTCTTGCTTGAGGTCACGATCAAATTGCCCTGGCGCCCGACGGGCATGAGTCCGGGTTGAGAGCGGCCGTGGCCGTTCGAATGGCTGAAGTTCTTTACCGGCATGCGTCCCATCAGAAAGTTTTTCAGAATGCCGTCCTTGACCACTTCTACGCGCTCGGCCGGCACGCCTTCGTCGTCGTATCGATACCAGCCGGAAAGTTCGGTGCTGCCGAGGATGCGCTGCGTGGGATCGTCGACCACGCTGAGGAACTCCGGCAAAATCTTTTCGTTAATTTTCTTCGCGAAGGTCTGGCCTTCGTCGCGCCCGCGCTGGCGTTGCCCTTCGATGCGGTGACCCAGCACTTCGTGGAAAAAGACGGCAGCGGCACGCCCGGACAACATCGCGGGACCGTTGTACGGTTCGGCAAGCGGCGCGTTGCGCAGAGCAAGCAGATCCTCGGCCATCTTCTTCGCCCGTGCCGCCACTTCCGCTTCGGGGGGAGCTTTGGCGGGATCGGAAAATTGGAAAGTCTCGACGCGCATCAATTGCATGCCGTCGTCGGCAAGAGTTTCCGCCGAGATCATGACTCGAAAGATGGTGTCTTCGGTGACGACTTTTGTACCCTCCGTCGAGACCAGGTAGTGGCGCGCTCTCTGAGCAATGATCATCGCGCCCGTTTCCTGCAGGTAGGGGTAGGGACGGAAATATCCTGAGTAGCGGCGCGCGAGGTCTTCCCAAACCTTCTGCTGCGGCAGCGCGGCGGAAGAGGTGTCTTGCGAATACGTGGAGGATTTTTCCTCGGAGAAATCAGCGGAGTCGTCATCGTCCTTGGCACGCACCGCGCTCTTGGTCTTCACGTTGGTGAAGGCCTGCTGAGCCTGGCGATACTGCTGGTACGTCAGCTTCCACAGAACGCGAGCGATGGCGTCGGGATCGTCCTTCAACGGCAGTTGCCCAAAGTTGAGGCCCGAGCGGCGTTCTTCGTCATGTGTGTTGTCGAGAGCCGGCGAACCGATGCGCATGCTGACGTCGGCGGTGCGCCGATGCGCGCGATTCGAACTCAGCAATCCCCCTTGCGATGCGATCACGAATAGCGAATCGTCGTCGTCGACCGCGTAGCTCGTGAAATAGGGTGCCGGATCCTGCTTCGCTAGTTCCGCCTGGCCGCGGTGCAATTCCCGCTCCATCGTGGTCAGTAGAACGTCTGTCTGGGGGGTCGCAGGTGGCTTGGCTTGGGCTTGCGGTACGGTCAGAAAGACTGACAGCAAAAGGGAGAGCACGGCAACAGCGCTTGCGGATTTCATCAGAAGGGGCGAGTGTACAGGACTGCGGCCCACAAGAAAAGCCTGGTGCCGGGTACCGTCGTTACACGGGCCCCGGCACCGAGTTCTGTTACTGCACCGTCACATTCACTGTGGCCACGTTGCTGTTGGCTAATCCATCATTGGCCTGATACATGAAGCTGTCGGTGCCTACGTATCCTTTGGCCGACTTATAGATGAATGACCCGTTGGCGTTGAACGTCAATGTTCCATGGGTGGCCTTGCTAACGATCTTAGCCGTCAATGGGTCCCCGTTGCTGTCCGTGTCGTTGGTCAACACTCCCCTCGCCGTGCCGAATACAACTTTCTTGGCCGACTTTACGACGTAAGCATCGTCCACTCCGAGAGGCGCGATATTCGGCTGGCCGGACGCGCAGTAGAGGCTGCCCTGCTGCGTTTCCTCAATGCCTCCCCAAATGATCATCTGGTTGCCAGTCCACACCGTGGACCATCGTCCACCGTAGCGCACTGCGGGAGCGTTCAACAGCGTGGTGCTTTGCCAGGAGTCTGAGGCCGGAGTGTAGCGTCCGCCACTGGGATTGTTGGCGCCGCCCCACACAATCATCTCCTTGCCCGTCCACACTCCTTGTGCCACGCGCGGAGTTGGAGCATTGGCGAGATTGGTCAACGTCCACGAATTAGTTTGCGGGTTGTAACGTCCGCCATCGTTGTAGTCACGACCAAAGAGCTGGTCATGGCCTCCCCAAAAAATTGCTTCGGTACCGGTCCATATTCCCACCGGCCACATGCGAGGAGCGTCGATGCCGCTCGCACTCATCGAAGTCCAGGTATCGGTGGTGGGGTTGTAGCGTCCTCCCTCCGGACCAACGAATCCCGAGTCAATGGAACCACCCCAAACAACCATTTCCTTTCCTGTCCAGACGGCGGCGTGATGATCGCGATGACCGGGATCGTTGACCATGGTCGCGTTCGCCCAGGTATCCGTTGAGGGTTTGTACCGCTTGGCGTTGAGGCTCGAACTGATTCCGCCGTACACGATCATTTCCGTGCCGGTCCAGACCGCCGTGTGCCCGTAGGTGGTGAACGGCGCGTTTGTTTTCTTGACCAGCTTCCAGGAATCCGTCACCGGGTTGTAGCGGCCCCCGGAGCCCGCCGTAAATGGGTTTCCGTCGGGCTCGCCGCCCCAGAAGATCACTTCTGTCCCGGTCCAGACACTGGTGGCGTTCTCACGAACTGGCGGCGCTCCCACCGTGCTGGTCGTCTTCCAGTTGTCAGTGGCGGGATCGTAGCGTCCGCCTACCGCGTAAAAGCTCCCCCAAATGACCATCTCGCTACCCGTCCATTCCCCCGAGTGCAGGCCGCGCGCGTGGGGCACATTCATAGTCGCGGTGCGTAACCAGGAGTTGGTGCTTGGGTTGTAGCGGCCGCCGTCGTTGTGAAAGGAAAAATTCTGGTCGAGCCCACCCCAGACGATCATTTCTTTGTTCGTCCAAACCGCCGATGCTCCTTCGCCATTGGCGATGGCGTTGATGGCGCTCGTGCGTGTCCACTGATTCGTTACCGGATCGTAAATTCCTCCCACCGGGTCGCTCCCGGCCCCGCCCTGGATGACCATGACCGATCCCGTCCACACGGCCGAGTGAGTCCAGCGCAGCGACGGCGCATTGGCCAGACTGGTTGGGCGCCACGTGTCAGTGAGTGGATTGTAGCGGCCGCCAGTGGTATCAACCGTGCCGCCCCATACGATCATTTCCGTTCCCGTCCAGACCGCCGAATGCCAATAGCGCGCATTGGGAGCGCCCGCTGGGTTTGTCTGTTTCCACGTATTGGTGGTCGGGTTGTAGCGAGCACCGTCCTGGTACATCTGGCCCATCGTGACGTCGTAGCCAGACCACACAATCATCTCGGTGCCCGTCCATACCGCCGGCATATACGCGCGTCCGGCTAGTGGCGCTGGCGCCATTGCCTTCCATTTGTTGGTTGTCGGATTGTAGCGGCCGCCGGTATGGACGGGAACGTCGATGATCCCGCCCCACACAATCATTTCCTTCCCCGTCCAGACCACGGAGCCATACTGTTGGCCGATCGGCGCTCCGAGTTGGCGCGTTGCAGTCCAAGTATCGGTCACGGGATCATATCTCCCTCCCGTGCGGTCGCCCGTCCCTCCAAAAATCACCATCTCTTTTCCACTCCAGACCGCGCTGTGAGCCGCGCGAGCGGAGGGAGCCCCCAACATCGCAACCGGCGCATAGGTGTCGGTGGCGGGGTTGTAGCGCGTGCCGTCGTTGTAATTCACACCGACCACTGCCATGCCGCCCCACACGATCATCTCGCTTCCTGTCCAGACCGCGGTATGCCAGTACCGGGCATCCACCAACTGCAGGGTCGGTTTCCAACTGTCGTCGCGGCAGTTTCCGTTTGGCGCTACGACCGGCATTGCATAGCTGTAGTTGTCGCCGGCAAGTTGTAGTGGTAGCTCTTGTCGCGTCTGCATCCACCACGTTTCAAATGGAACCTTGGCCCACTCGACGGTAGCAACGCGGAGGCTTGTCTCATCGATGCTCAGCACGGAAATCGCATAGAAGCGATGCGAATCTTCCCGAAGAGTACTGAATCGGCCCGGAGTGACACTGCCGGTGGTCCCGCCCACAGCTTGTTTCAACTCTCTTACGCGTTCGTCGAATGTCGCCGGCTCCATGCCGATTGCGCCACGCTTGGCGTTCAGATCCCGGCCTCGATGCCACTCCATCTCCGTATAGTGTCCACTCCCTGTGTGCGCGGCGCCCGACGCGAGTTCAGATAGCGCACGGGATTTCAAATCGCCGTGGAAACGCGCGTCGCTGCCGTAATAGCTTTGAATCAAACGCTCGGTGAGCGCCGGCCGCGCCAGACACTCCGCCGCCTGCAGCGGATCGTTGCCGACAGCGGCAAACAGTTCCGCCAGTATGTCGGGCGATTTGGTATGGGCTGCCATGCGATTCAATTCCGCCTGCAGTTGCTCACCGCCGACCGTCACATTCCAAAATCGCTGCAGTGCCATTGATTCCAGCACGGCATCTTCCGCCTTACGGTCGATCACTTCTCGCGGAACGGCCTCCGCAAATGAGAGCGTCGGTCCCGCGACTCCCGGCGCCACGCGGTGCTGCCAATACACCTGTTCAATGGCGCTTTGACAGGCGATGCGCTCGCCAAGACTCACCTGACGAGTAGCGACGGGAAGGCTCTGAGCACTCGAACAAACCGTAATCAACAAAGCGAACATCAATCGCTGCACAGGTACTCGCAAACGCACAGAGGCCTCCTCGGGGATTTTTTTTACGATTAAATGAATCGGAGGTGGGTATGACCAGTCTTTATAAGCCACCGCAACCACGGCAAACTGTGATTGATGTCACATGTCGACGTGACCTCAAAAAAAAGCGGCCCCTTTTGGGGCCACCCTTTTCAAAGAGGCAAAGTTGGCAGGAAGTCAGAGGTGACTGGATTGGCGCCGCTTGGGGGACCTGCTGCAGCGGCAACGAGAGATGTCGAGAACGTTGAAGAAAGTGACGTGGCTCATAACGGTTGCGGCCTCTTCGGTTATTTGTGAATGTGCACTTGCGGAACCAAAATGGTAAACACCGACCGAGTCTTCCCGTCAGTCGCAATAACTTGCACAAAATCAATCGCTTAGGGCGAATACCTTAGTTGCTTGCGGACGTGGAAGCGGTATTCCTGGGTGCGCCCCGAATGCACAATCCTGCACATTGGCTGCAGCCCTTGGCCCTCAGTCACTTTCGCGGCCCCTGAATAATTCGCATTGGAAATCCCATTTCGACCTTTGTTTTCATAGAACTGTGCGAGGTCACTTGTACCCAAGTTTGCGGGCTGTCTCAGTCGTTTCGGCGAGATGGTGTTCAAAACCGGGAAGAACGCCTTGAACCAGGGTTCGAAACTCCTGATTACGAATTGCTGGCAGCAGGGTTTCTTTCACGGCCTTGACCGCAGCGCTATGGAATTCAACCTCGTGCTGCAGGTAGGCACGGTCAAAATCGGCGCCAGACTTTTCTTGCAACAGTGCGATGGTCTGGGCGTGATCTTGCGCGGTGTTGTCATTGTCCGGAGGGATCGGTGTGACCCCAAGCTTACGAGCCAGGTCGCGCATCATCTGCTGGGCTTGTTCGTGATCACTCACAACCGACCGCGCTAGTTCGCGGACCTCAGCAGAGTGGCCTTTCTTGGCTCCGAGTCGGGCGGCCCAGATGTCTGCCGCGTTTACTTCATCGAAAATCGCGAAAATCTCGGCGTCGTCCAGCGCGTGCGCAGCGGGCATGGCGGCGGCAGGCTGCGGGCTCGCCGGCAGAAGAGACGGGTGGGCGATAACACCAACTAAGACGAGAAACACAGTGGTAGTGAAAGCATGCAGCATTTTCATTTGAATCTCCTTTTGGATACCTGCATAGTGTGCCCGACCCTATATGAAGTGACAAAGTCTATTAATAAATATATTTCATAGTCTGATACGATAAATAATATGAACCTGACCCACCTTCAATTCGCGCAAAGTGTCGCGGAGTTGGCTTCGTTCAGCCGCGCGGCGGAGAAGTGTCATGTTACGCAGTCCAGTCTCTCCACCGCGATTTCACAACTGGAAGACCGGCTCGGCGGGCGCATCTTTTCGCGAACCACTCGCAAGGTTGGGATTACCTCGTTCGGCAACCACATCCTGCCTTTGATCGCCAGTGTGCTCAGTGCGGCCGGCGAACTCAGCAAGGGTGCGCAGGAATGTCTCAATCCTGCCTACAAAATTATTCGAGTCGGTCTCACTCCGCTCATCGACTCGCGAATCGTGGCCGCGGCCGTCGAGCCGTTCAAGCGTCGCCACTCTGATGTCGACATCATCTTCAAGGAGTGCTATCTGAACGACCTGCAACAGCGATTGCTGGAAGGTACGCTCGATCTTGCGTTTCGGCCTTGTGGAGCGGCGGACAAACGAATAGGACGCCACGCGTTCTATGACGAAGAACTTTTCTATTTGCCGGGCAATCCATCACCAAATGACCAGCATGGATTGGGGCCCGTTCAGTTGGAGCAGATTGCCTCGGAAACATTCGCCTTGTCCGCAGGCTGCGGATTGGCTGATTCGATCCGGCGGAGTTTCCGGCAGCACCGGCTGAAAATGCGGGAATACCCGGGCCAGGCACTCAGTTATAAGGTGCTTGAGGACTGGGCTGGGCTGGGCGTCGCGTCCGCCATAGTGCCGAAGTCCAAGGTCTCGACGACGAACCGGAGCGCGCGCGTCCTCCAGAACTCGAGTGGCGCGATGCGGATCCGTTACGAAATGGCCTGGAATCGAAAAGCCTTTCAACCTGGGTATTTAAAGGATTTTCTGGCCCATTTCCACGCGACAGCGAAACGCATCGCGAGTGGTTTGTCGCAAATCAATACGACAAGCTAGGAGCGCAAGCCGCACTTTGCGGCACTCAGCGCTGGGGGACAGCTGTCGCCGTCCGCCGCTTCCAGCACATTCGATAGGGGAACAAAAAGGCCCCTCGCAAGGGGCCTTCTAAACCAAGTAAAGGGCTAGCTGTTGCCGGCGACGGTCCGCAGTTTTTCTGGCAGGAAGTGGTACGGCGGCCAGGGACCGGTCACCACCAGTTCGCAGTTCTTAAGCTGCTTGGCGGCGGCGCTATAGCGGTTCTGGTACTTCTCAATGTGCTTGGTGTCGATCAGGTGGGCAATGTCGAGGAGCATTCCTTCGGCGTTGACCTTTTTACAGCTGACTTCTTCCTCAAGCGGGTTGAAAAGCTTGTGCACCTGCACCGAGATCGCACGAGCCTTGGTCTGGCGCTCGCGATCACGCGAGGCCTTCTCGCGTAACTTGGCGAGGTATTCACGGCCCACGGTGTCCGGCAGGACAATCTCTTCCATGGCGCCCTTAAACGTGCCGTCGCGGACTACGAGTTTGATCCGCATTTCTGACTTGCCACGCAGGCGTGCGACACTCTCGCAGAACGTGCGGCGATTCGAACGAACAGCCTGACGGATGGCATCTTCGGTGTCGAAGATCGTCCCAAAACGGAATGGCAATACGACGGCCGTGCGGAAAGCCATGCTGACCACGCGAGCGTGTTCCAACACAGATTTTTCTTCCAGCTTGTTCGCTGTGCGATCGAATTCGCTGACGATGACCGCGAATTCGCCGCTCGGGTAACTCATGACCGGGGCACCACTAACTCCCTGGATTCCTTCAATCACGTAAGGACGACGGGCTCGAACACCATTGGCTAGGGTCGGGTGTTCTGTGAGGCAGTACGCGTACCACGCCATGCATTCTCTCCGAATTGCACCGGGGGTTTCTTGCACCCCTTTAGATTTTTGAACTTAGGGCTGTGCGTTTCCTACCTGGAAGTAAGTGATTGTTGCGACGAGATGAACGTTACATGCAACGTCCATTGATTGAGTTTATTCGAGGCCTGTGGATTTTGCAACCTTTGTTGCAAAAATTGCATCGAGAAAATGCATTTTGGCCGTCTCAAAGTGACAGCAATCAGCATTCAGCCGACGCTCGCTCGCGGCGAATGGGCCGCTGGTTTGGGGTTAAGTGCTGCTTTTTCGCGCCGCTGCGCGATCCTGAAGAGCAATGGTTACAGCGCGCAACATATCATCGGCGGGTGCGGGCTTACCGGTCCAGATTTCAAACTGGCGGGCGGCTTGATGGACGAACATTTCGACGCCGGGTATGACCGAGAGTCCCTTTGCGCGAGCGATCTTCAGGAACGGGGTCTCGACCGGGTCGTAGACCATGTCGAACACGACTTTCGCCTGCATCTCACTCTCTTTCAAAGGGCTTTCTGAGCCAGTCATGCCCACCGGCGTTGCATTGATGATGACGTCGAAAGCCATCTTGCGGAGGTCAGGTCTTTTGATCGTATGCGCCTTTGCCTGCCTGGCTAGTTTCTGAGCGGTTGCGGCAGTCCGGTTCATGATCCAGACATCGGCACCGCGCTCTTTGAGTCCGAACACAGCGGCCCTGGCGGCTCCGCCAGCGCCCAGGACCAGGACTTTGGCGCCGTCGATGGTCATCCGTTGCTCCAGAGGTCGAACCACCCCAGCTGTGTCGGTGTTGAAGCCGTAGAGCTTGCCATCCTGTCCGCGGACGACCGTGTTGCAGGCGCCAATCTTGCTGGTATGCGCGTCTGTGTTGTCGAGATGTTCCACAATGGCCTGCTTGTACGGCATCGTAATGCTGAGACCATGGAGCGGAATCTCGCGCACGCAGTGCAGCAGATCCTTGAGTGTCTTGGCGTGCAAGGCGAGATAAACAGCGTTGACGTTCTCCCGCCGCAGGGCTGTGTTCATGATCACGGGCGAGAGGGAATGTCCCACAGGATCTCCGGCCACGCCGTATACGCGGGTCGCGACGTCGACCTGTTCGATGCGATAAATGTTGCGCAACTGCTGCGCGCTGATTTGTCCGGGCGCAGTGCGCTGGTCCGCGCTGACGGCCGCAAATGTAAACATGCTGCCCGCGCGCACGCCCAGCACGCGGCTGATGATGCCTTGCTCGCCCATGCACAGGCCGACGAGGGCGTGTTTGTCGCTCTGCGTCTGCAGGAACTTCATCATCGCGACGTTGTCGGAAAGGGTAGTCGCCGTAGTGACGATCTTGTAATAATCGGCCGGGACGGCGAGCATTTTCTCCAGTGTCTTTTCCAACCCCTTGGTAGCGCGAAAATCATGAAAGGAGAGGATCAGCCCCGCGTGCGTGCGGAGACGCGCAACCACGTCTGGCTTACATCGAATTCCGCTCTCCAGTTCGAGATCCACGAATTGGCATCCAGCGGAGACCGCTTTGGTGAGAATTTCGAGTTGGGCTGCCAGTGATCCCTTGAAGTTGCCGCCATTTTCCGAACGCCGGCAGGTGGCGATCGCGGTCACATATTGGTGGGTATCCAGAAAGCGTTTGATCTTGAGAAGCGCCGAGGCCGGCTGCTTCAGATAGTCTAAACGGAATTCTAGAAAGGGGTTATCGCGCGCCATCGCTTCCGCGGAATTGACCAGGTCCTCGGCGCTATCGCTTGCCAGCGCCAGACAGACTTTGGGCAAGCGGAGCGGCAAAAGACGGGAAGCGATACTGTGTGAAAGAGCCAAGGCCATTGTTATAGAACGGCGCGATATTACAGGGGCGTCAGCGTAGATGCAACAAGGGATTGATAATGAGCTCCCGGAAACACTTTGGGAGCAGGGCGCCTGACACCCTCGTAACCTTGACCCGACCCCCGGCGCTTGTTACCTTCCGGCTGTAACCCCTTTTCTCAGAGAGAGATAGGTCGAGGCTGCCACGAATTACGGCGCTATCGAACCGGAGGTAACATGAAGAAAACAGGATTGTTAGTGCTACTGCTGGTAACCGCGGCAGCGGCTCAGCAGGCTGGTCCGTCCGATCCCGCTGGCGTGATCGCCACCACCGGCAACGTGCCAGTTGCGCGCTATCAGACGCCCACCGCAGCGGACTTGTATTGTGCCGGCTTCATCAGCAAGGAACGTGTTCCGGACGCGAAGTATGTAAACGGCGGCCTGCAAACACCCAATACGACCAAATTCACCAACGGCGAAATGGTCTACCTTTCTGGGACTGGCTATCAAACGGGACAGGAATTTACCATTGTTCGCGAACTGCGCGACGTCAACGAGTACGAATTCTTTGAAGGACAGCGCAAGCTGGTCCGCAGCAGCGGCCACCCGTATAGCGAAGTGGGACGCGTGCGCGTGCTCGATGCGCGCAGTCGCAGCGCGGTCGCGGAAGTGGTCTTCAGCTGCGATCCGATCAACCCTGGCGACGTAGCCGTTCCTTTCGTCGAAAAGACTCCGATTGCTTTCCATCCGCCCATTCATCTCGACCGCTTCTCGACTCCGAATGGAAAACTCACGGGCCGCATCCTGCTAGGGAAAGACTTCGACGGGACGATCGGTACCGGATCCAAGGTGTACATGAATTTTGGATCCAACCAGGGAGCGAAGGTCGGTGACTACTTCCGAGCGGTGCGCCCTTATAACCTCGACCTGAAAGATCCGGTGGATTCACTGTCTTTCAAGGCATCGACCTCGGAAGACACCCAGATGCGTTTGCCCACCTTCGAGGCCAAGCGCTTCACTCGCACACAGGGTCCGAACATTCACGTCGCAGACCTTCCGCGGCGCGCTGTCGGAGAATTGGTGATCCTTACCGTTTCACCGACGACCGCGACTGGCATGGTTGTCTTCTCGTTGGAAGACATTCATCCGGGCGATGCTGTCGAACTCGACGAGCAACAGTAAGCAAGCAACCGAAACTTCTTGCATGAGCGGGGAAGAGAAATCTTCCCCGTTTTCTATTTTTGGGCGAAAGCGAAATGCGAAGGACAAACGAGGGTGCGAGGAGAACGTCGGGGGAACGCGGCAAGTATCTGCCAGCTTAGCGGTAGTACATGATTCGAGAATCGCCCGGTATCATCGATCCAACCAACAGCAGCATGACGATCAACGCAGCAAGTTCCATAGAGCCCTCCCGGGCGAACATTCCACTCAGCCTACTTGCCTGCACGAGAAGCGCCAAATTACTTCAGTGCACTCCGCCGTTCCAGGCAGTGAGATGCGGGTGCAGCATTTGGGGTTGACCTGAAGAGCTGGACGTGGGAAGGCTACGGCTCGAACTGCCCGCAGGCTTAAATCAAATATTGCGATCGCCAAACACTTCCGCAGTGAAGGCTTCAAGAGAAGCTCCCTGTCGCCACGCATCGGTAGCGAGCCCAGCTTTGCGGCAAGTCTGTTGCAGGAAGGTCTCGCGGTCCCATCCATATTCACCAGGAACCTGTGGCAGGAGAAGTCCTCGGCGATGTCCAAGCGTGATCACCAGTCCGTGCCGGCCCACCTCTACTTCTTCAGGCTGAATCGGAAAGAGCGGCGAAAGCACACTCAACGAAACTTCCAATAGGGAACCTTCGGGAAGGGTCACAGGCTGGAATCGCGAATCATCGAAGGCAGCAGCCCGCGCCGTTTCCGCCACCGCCAGATACAAGGGAGTCACGGGTAAAGCGTATCCAACACATCCGCGAAGATGGCCGTGGAGATAGAGCGTCGTAAATACGCCACGCAGCTCAGATAGGCACGAAGAGGAAGGTGTCTTCGGCAAAGCGCGGTCGCCAAAAGCTGACACGATGGACTCATGCGCGATGTGTAACAGGGTCTGGCGATCGTCGGGAGAGTATACGGCGGGAGTAGTAGTGCGGTTTTCGCTGAGATCAGACAGCTTGGACATCGCGCTTCCTCCGCCGCGACAGGACGAAGCTCCTCCGGCGGCGCTGCTCCGACTTGCGGTCGATCCTGGACCAGAAGGCAATGAAGTAATCGATCGCCGAGACCAGGGAAAGCAGGACCATGAACCAGATCGCGAGCAGGGCAATCCAATACACGGGAAGAATGTAGAAGCTGAACAAATGCCACTCGTGCCAGCGATGCGCGAGAATCACCGCCACCACGGAGATGATCTGCACCAGCATCTTGAACTTGCCAAGTTCGCTGGCCTCAATCGTAAAGCCTTCTGACGCGGCAATCGAACGCAACCCGCTGACCAGAAATTCTCTCGCAATGACGACGACCGCCATCCACGCGGGCACCATCGCCGGGTTGAACTGCACCAGTGTGATGAACGCAGCCGCAATCAGCAGCTTATCGGCCAGCGGATCGAGCAGCATCCCCATGGTCGTGATCTGCCCACGTTTGCGGGCCAGATAGCCATCGATACCGTCCGTGATCGACGCCAGGATGAAAACGGTAGAAGCGAGCAACTCTTTTTCCCCATGCACGCTGGAGAAACGCGGGCTGATGAGGATCCAGATGAGTAGTGGGACGCTGGCGATCCGAGTGAGCGTGATGTAGTTGGGGAGATTCACGCGATGGCAACTGATGCGCCCGCAGGGCGGCCATGCTGATTATCCACCACCCGGCGAGGGAAGGCAACGGACGGAAGCGTGGTACCTCAATTTGAGGATCAATCGATTCGTCTCAGGACATCGCTTCCGCGATGCCCCGAAGTGCGAAGACGCAAGCGTTTTGCCAGGCTGCGGAAAGAGCTGCTTGGCATTGCCAGGAACTCGGCCTCGGCGGCTAAAGCCTTTCTCATAACAAGGCGGGTTACCGCAGCGGTAAACCGCTGCGCCACCCAAAATCAACGGCAACACCGACTCGTCCTGCAATCTGTGCCACAACTTGTTGACTCAGCGGTTAGGAATCGAAGCGTCCTACGACGCTTTCGCCTGCGTCAGACTCTTGAGCAGGCCGGAAGCAATGTCCATGACGCTGTTGTGCTCGGGCACCTGTCCATTGGGAGTCAGCTTGTCGATAATGCCGGGCAAGAGCTGTCCGATGGCAGAACTCGCCATGTCCGGAGAGATTCCGGCCGCTGCAGCCAGTTCCTTCACCTTGTCGGAGCCCAATGCGTGGTTAATCTGATCACCGGAAGCTGGCGGATTCGGGCCTGTGCCGACCCATTGAGACACTAAGCCTCCCAGTCCCTTGTCATGAAACGATTGCACCATGCCGGAGAGGCCGCCCGGCTGATTCTGAATCATTTGGAGGATGCTTGCGGCCAGTGGATTAGAACCACCACTTCCGCCCCCCAGCAAGCTGCTGAGCGCCTGGTTTTCGAGATTGTCGAGTAAGCCCATAATGATCTCCTTAAAGATGAAAGCATAAAACACGTACCGCCGAGACGCAGAGTGCGAGGAGATTTTTTGGTTCTCCGCGGACTACGCTTCTCGGCGGTAAATGCGGTTATTTCTGTTTTGCGATGATCAGGTTCTTGATCTTCGCGTAGGTGGCCGCAGGGATCACTTTCTTTCTGGTCAGATCCGTTTTCTTCGCGTAGGGCCGTCCGTCAATGATCTTCTGCGAGAACTTTTCGCCGATTCCAGGCAGGGCGTCGAGTTGCTCTTTCGTGGCGGAGTTGATATCGAGCAAATCGGCCATTGGAGCTGCTGCCTTGGCTGCTTTTGGTGCCTTGGTCTCCTTGGCCTGGGCGAACGCCATGCCACTCATCATCGCGAGCGCGAAGATCGCTACCAGGATTCTTGCAATCAGATTCTTACGCATTTGTTGTCTCCTTAATCTTTCTGGGATTCTTTGTAGCCTGCCGCCTTGGCTTCAGACTCGGTCATGAATTTGCCGCTCTTGGTCTTGCCATACCAGCGTCCACCCTTGTGGTAAACGCCGCTGTCGAGGTTGACCCAGACTTTGCCAGAGGATTGCGCCGCTGCGATTTCCGGGGTGGAAGCTGCGGGAGTCGCCGCTGCTTTTGTTTTCTTGGGAGCCGCTGGGCTGTCCGCAGCTGGAGCCATGCCGCTGGAACTGGACTTCGCCGGAGCGGCCGGTGCTGGAGCAACTGCAGTCGGCGCCGGTGCACTGGCAGCAGGCGCCATCGCGGAATCATCTGATTTCTTCTTGCGGCTCTTCTTGGGAGCCTCCGCTGCGGGAGCCGCGCTCGCAGAAGTTGCATCCGCGGCGTCGGCAGTCTTTTTCTTGTGGCTACGTTTCTTGCTTCCGGCATCAGTGGCAGCGGATGTATCCGCCGCTGGGGCTTCCGAAGCGGTCTCGGACTTTTTCTTGCTCTTACGCGATTTCTTCCCCGACTCAGGCGCCGCTGCATCCGAAGTCGCGGCAGCCGTGTCGTCTTTTTTGGCTTTCTTCGACGATTTCTTCTTGCTGGGCATGGTGCTGGCGGCAGTCTTGTCGCCCGCAGCCTGATCGTCGGCAGCGGCTTTCGCCTTCTTCGATTTCTTTTTCGACTTCTTCTTAGTGGTATCAGCTGCGTCGCTGGAATCAGCTTGCGTCTTGGCGAAAGCCGGCGAACCAGCGATTGTGAACGCGAGACAGAAACTCAGCGCCCACAGCATCATTTTGAACCTGTTCATCATTTCCTCGCAGTGAGAGGCCGAAGCCCCTTAGGTGTAGAGCGGAAACTACCGTCTTGTTGGCAAACAAGCGGTCTTAGACTGAATTGCGCACAAAATCATGCCACCGCGCGGCCCTGTGGTCAACAAAGAAACGGACCCGCGAGCGAGTCCGTTGGGTGTAATGCGTAAATTGGATAACTAGGCGTATATCCCGCGTTGCCGAATGGTGTAAGCCACGCGATCAATTGCCAGCATGTAAGCTGCAATGCGATTGTTCACGCCGTGGGTTTCGGCGTAGCGCACGACGTCGTCAAAGGCCGTGATCATGATGTCTTCCAGATGCTCGTTGACCACCGCTTCTTTCCAGAAGTAACCCTGGCGGTCCTGCACCCACTCGAAGTAAGACGTTGTGACGCCGCCTGCGTTCGCCAGAATATCTGGAATGACGAAGACTTTTTTCTCGGAGAGGATATCGTCCGCGGCGGCCGTCGTCGGACCATTCGCGCCCTCCGCAAGAATCTTGCATTTCACGCGATCAGCATTCTGGCTGGTGATCTGATTTTCGGTCGCGGCCGGAATCAGGATGTCGCATTCCGTCAGCATCAGTTCCGCGGGATCGTGCTTGTCCGCACCCGGGAATCCGTGAATCGAGCCATTGCGCTGACGGAACTCCCAGAGGGCTTCCACGTCGATGCCATTCTTGTTGTAAAGACCACCGCCGACTTCCACGATGCCGATCACTTTGTACCCAGCTTCGGACATCAGGCGCGCGGCGTTCGAGCCCACATTGCCGAATCCCTGCACGATGACGCGAGTCGTAGCCCGATTCAATCCAAGCTTTTTGATCGCTTGCTCGCAGACGATTAGCACGCCGCGTCCAGTAGCTTCACGGCGGCCGCGGGATCCGCCGATGTTGATCGGTTTGCCGGTGACCACGGCGGTGACGGTCTGCCGCATGTGCATGGAGTAGGTGTCCATGATCCACGCCATGGTTTGTTCGTTGGTGTTGACATCAGGCGCGGGCACATCTTTTTCGGGGCCGATGAACTCAAAGAGTTCGGCAGTGTAGCGGCGCGTCATGCGTTCCAGTTCGCCCATCGACATCTTGTGCGGATCGCATATGATTCCACCCTTGGCGCCACCGAATGGGATGTTGACTACCGCGCATTTCCAGGTCATCCAACTGGCCAGAGCGCGCACTTCGTCGAGATTTACATCGGGCGCATAGCGCAAGCCGCCTTTCGCCGGGCCACGAGCAATGGAATGCTGTACACGAAATCCGGTGAACACTTCCAGGTGGCCGTCATCCATCATGACGGGGATGTGAACAATAATCTCGCGGCTGGGACTGCGGAGGACTTTCCAGAGGCCTTCGTCCAAATTGAGTTTTTGGGCGGCGAGGTCAAAGCGCGCAGCTTGCGCCTCCCATGGATTAGTTTCCTGCTCTAGATCGACCGTCTTCATAAAAGTCTCCGCATGATTGCTATCGGCCGTATCTGAGAATAGGCCTCGCAAAGTATATTGCTGCCCCCTACCCTAGGCAAGCGGAGTGGGGTGCGGTACCGTCACCTTGCGGGTACCCAGCAAGAGAATCACGCTCCCTGCTAGCAGAAAGCAACCCGCGATTAATGCGAACGCCGCCGTCAAGTTGCCCGTTTTTTCGTTGAGATATCCGACAGCGTAGGGGCCGACAAATCCTCCGATTTGTCCCATTGAATTGATCAGCCCGAAGCAAGCGGCTGCGGCGGAATCGCAAAGAATCATGGTTGGTATCGACCAGAACACGGGCTGAAACGAGTAATAAAATCCCGCACCGAATGTCATCAGAACCATGGCGACTGGAAAGGGGAGCCTCGGCACGAGCAGCAGCAGATAGAGCAGACCCGTGATGAGCAACGGAAGGGAGGCATGCCAGCGCCGTTCTCCAGCCTTGTCAGAGTGCCAGCCGTTCAGCATGGTTCCCGCTATGCCGAGGATTCCCGGCAATGTAACCAGCAGGGCGACTTTGCTGTCGGGAAGACCAGAAAGCCTTCTGACAAAAATAGGAATCCAATACAAACTGCCGAGCGATCCGACCAATGCCAGGAACCAGGCGATCGTTAGCAGCACGACTTGACGGTCGCGAAACGCCTGACCGATCGTGTAATCGCGGGCTTGCTTCTTAGCTTTGGCCTCGGCCTCAAGTTCGGTAACGATCCATGCGCGTTCATCATCGGGTAGCCAGCGTGCTTGCTGCGGCCAATCGGTCATGTAGAGAAATGCGACGACTCCCAAGATGATCGGCGGGATCCCCTCCAGGATGAACAGCCACCGCCAGCCTGCAATCCCCAGCCAATGCACTCCAATCAGCCCGCTCGCAACGAGGGAGCCGGCCACCGTCGCCGTCGAGACTGCCGTATAGAAAAATCCAATTGCTTTCGCTCGATCCGAATGCTGGAACCAGTGTGTGAGGTAAACGATGATCCCTGGGAAAAAGCTGGCTTCTGCGATTCCGACCAGAAAACGGGCCAGATAAAATTGTCGCGTCGTATGAATGAAGCCGGTGCCGATCGTGATCACTCCCCAGGTGATCATGATTCGAGCCATCCACTTCCGTGCGCTCCAGCGCTCGACGATGAGCGCGCCCGGTATTTCAAACAAAACGTAACCGAGAAAGAATATGCCCACGCCAAGACCGTAGGCGCGGGCACTCATTCCGAGTTCGGCGCTCATCCGCAGGTTGGCGAACGCCACGTTCGCGCGATCGACATAGCAGACCACATACATCGAGAAGACCAGGGGAAGCAGGCGCAGGGAGATTCTTCGACGGGCACGACGGCCTACTTCGCTGATCGCAATCCGATCATTCATGCGCGTTTCCGTTCCCCTGTCAGCTGAGTTTGTCGGCGACGAACAGGAAGCGTGAGAGCCTGCCTTCTTTCGCAATACGCGATGCCACGGCGAAGAACTCCTGTTGCCCTTCGTAGGTCTGGTCGCCCTCAATTTCACGCAAGTCGGCGGCTCGGGAAGCACGAGCAGCACGGCGGCGTTCGGCAACTTCCGCCATGTTCGCGGTCACATCCTCGTTCACCAGCAAACGAAGTCCGGACTGCTCGATGACGCGCTCATCATATCCGCGCGGGACGAACAAAAAGAAGCCGATCGAACTGCGCACCGCAATTTCCGCGTTCGTCAGCGGCCCGGTCACGGTAATGGGATCGGTGAAGAGCAGGCGTCCGCCGGGTTTGAGCAGGCGGGCCCAGTCGGCGAGGATCACGGGACGGTTCGGCAGGTGATTGATAGCGTCAATACAGGTGATCGCGTCGAAGCTGGCGTCGGGGAAAGGTAGAGACGTAGTCGCGTCGGCGACCTGAAACTTCGCACGCGGCGTCAGATTGCGCTGGGCGGCCAGGTCGTTCCCCGTCGCAACAGCCTGCTCGTGGACATCGACTCCGACTACTGAACAGCCCGTGCGGTCGGCAATACGAAGCACGGGACCGCCCGATCCACAGGCGACGTCCAGCAAGCTCTTGCCGGGAGACAGATTCAGCGAGTGCAAGAACCGATCTTGCTCATCGGAGGTGAGCCAGCTGCTTTGACCAATATCCTCGCCAAAGGCTTCACGGCGGATCTGGGCGTAAAGCTCGGTCTGAAAATTTCCGTAGTTGGCATCGTAGTGCCGGCTGGCGGCTCGCAAACTGGATGGAGTTCCTTCGCTCATGCGATCCTCGCAATGGCCCGGGCAATCGGGTGCTTCCCTATAATAGAGCTTCGAGGAATCATGATCCGTCCCGACTTCAAAGAGTTCTCCCGGTTGGCGCGCGAAGCGACGCTGGTGCCGGTGGCCAAGTCAATCTCCGCCGACCTGCTGACGCCGGTGTCCGCGTTTCTTGCCATCGCGGAAGGAGAGCCGGACGCATTCCTCCTCGAATCGGTGGAGGGCGGTGAAAAGATCGGACGTTATACGTTCGTGGGTGTGCGGCCGTTCTTGCGGCTGGAATCGCGCGGATCGAACATTACGATCCAGCGCGGGCGCAAAGTCGAGCGGCGCACCGGCGAAATTTTTCAGGCGATGAAGGAATTACTGCGGGCACATCGCCCAGCCGCGATGGAAGGCTTGCCACCGTTCACCGCCGGAGCAGTTGGGTATTGCGCCTACGACATCGTTCGCCAATTGGAGAACATCGGAGAACATGCCGACGACGATCTTGATGTTCCCGATTGCGTGCTGATGTTTTTTGATCGCGTGCTGGCGTTCGATCATCTGCGGCACCAGATTCACATCGTCGCGTCTGCCGATGTGACGCGAGAGTCGCCACAACGCGCCTATAAGAAATCATTGGCCGAAATTGCGCGCATTGAAAAGAAGCTCGCCGCCGGACACAAGGCCGAACGTGTGCGTAAGGGAAAGAAATCCAAACTCAAAGTTCACGCGCGTACTTCCCAGGCAAAATTTCTGAAGAGCGTCGAGCAGGCGAAGCAATACATTGCGGCCGGAGATATTTTTCAGGTCGTGCTTTCGCAACGTTGGGACTTTGAGCCGGAAGTCGAGCCCTTCGATTTGTACCGGGCGCTGCGCACGGTGAATCCCTCGCCTTACATGTTCTTCTTGCGCTCGGGCGCAAGCGGAACGAGTAAGAAGAGTAAGTCGAGCGGCATGCACGTGCTCGGTTCCTCGCCCGAGATGCTGGTGCGAGTCGGCGGACGAAAACTCGAATATCGCCCGATTGCAGGGACACATCCACGTGGGCGAGACGAGGCCGAAGATTTAGCGCTTGAAAAATTGATGTGCAACGACGAGAAGGAACGGGCGGAACACGTGATGCTCGTCGACCTCGGCCGCAATGACCTGGGACGAGTCAGCGAGTACGGTTCGGTGAAAGTGCGCGACCTGATGTATGTCGAGCGCTACTCCCACGTCATGCATCTGGTGTCGGCGCTCGAAGGAAAGCTCCGTCCTGAACTCGATGCCATGGACGCCTTCGCTGCGTGCTTCCCAGCCGGGACTCTAAGCGGCGCTCCGAAAGTGCGCGCCATGCAGATCATCGAAGAACTGGAACCGACGCGGCGCGGCGTCTACGGAGGAGCGGTGTTGTATGCCGACTTCGCCGGCAATCTTGATTCCTGCATCGTGATCCGGACTTTGGTGATGAAAGGTAAGAAGGCGTACTTGCAAGCGGGAGCAGGAATTGTGGCGGACTCCGATCCGCAGCGTGAGTTTGAGGAGAGCCAGAACAAATCAGGAGCCGTATTGAGAGCGGTAGAGATGGCAAGATCGAGGACGTAGAAGACGCCGTCAAGCGCCGTCAAGAAAATGATTTAGATAGCCAGTGACATGAAGTTCTTCACCAGCTTCTTGCCTTGATCCGTCAACACACTCTCCGGATGGAACTGCACGCCCTCTACCGGGAACTTGCGATGCCTGAGTCCCATGATGACGCGGGTTCCATCTTTCTCGGTAGTCCAGGCGCTGACTTCCAACTCCTTGGGTAGATCCTTCTCGGAAACAATCAGCGAGTGATAGCGGGTGGCAGTCATCGGTGAATTCAGGCCGCGGAAAATGGTCTTGCCATCGTGCTCGACCGGGCTGGTTTTGCCGTGCATTAGATTCTTTGCGCGGATGACTTCTCCTCCGAATGCCGCTCCCAAAGCTTGATGTCCAAGGCATACTCCGAGCAACGGTACCTTGCCGGCAAAGTGACGGATCAGGTCGATGCTGATGCCGGCTTCGTGCGGCGTGCACGGGCCGGGGGAAATGAGAATGCGCTCGGGACGCATCTGTTCGACCTCGCCCACGCTGACCTGGTCGTTGCGGCGAACTTCGACCTCCGCACCCAGCTCTCCGAGATACTGGACGAGGTTGTAAGTGAACGAATCGTAATTGTCGAGGACGAAGACCACGGTTTCATTCTAGCTGTTTTCCCAAGGCATCGGTTTCACCCGACTCTTGACAGGTCCATGCCCAAACGCCATGCTTACAGCTCTTGTGGAGGTTGCATGGCCGAGGCGCAGCAGGAAAAAGACAAACGGGCCACGCGACGGTTTGCATTGCATTTGCCCGTCAGCGTCCGTTACGGAGACCCTGAGATGGAACGCGATGCGCAGACCCGCGACGTCAGCGCCCGGGGCGTGTGTTTCTATCTCGACTCGGCCATCCAGGCCGGTTCCGGCATTGATTTTACGTTGACCTTGCCTCCTGAAATCACCCTCACCGAAAGCATTCGCGTGCGCTGCAAAGGGCGTGTGTTGCGCGTAGAAGGCGGTCCTACCAACGGCAAGATGGCTGTCGCTGCCGTTATCGACGAGTACGAGTTTCTGGCGGAATCCTGACCCTGTTCGACACTTCTTTTCGCTCGCGCTCGGGTGGTATCGTGGAAAGAACACCCGAGTGCCCCAGTGAAGTGTCTCCGAATGAACTCCGAGCCTGGATTCCTTGCCCGTTATTGTCCGCGTGGCGGGCGAGCCGCGGCTCGAGTAGCCGTCCTGGTTCTTGCGGGACTGACGGTGACGGGGACATTTCTTTTTTTTGTGCAGGCAGTCTATTCCCAAACTAGCGCCCCGCCTGCCGGGCAGTCGCCGGTCTATTCGTCGATCAAGAGTTTTCGGATCGTGCAGGAAAAAGATGGTCCAGCAGTAGAGATTCTCTCGACTCGGCCTTTGATTCCTTCGATCCAGTTGTTGAGCGATCCGTCTCGTCTGGTGATTGATTTACCGAATGCGCGCCTCGACACTCGCGAGAAACGGATCAGCATTCAGGCCAACCAGATCAGCACGCTCCGTGCCGACCAGTTTCAGGAAAATCCGCCGGTAGCGCGCGTGGTCGTGGATCTGCTCGCTCCACGAGCGTACACGTGGGCGGCTGCGGGCAATCGCTTGGTCGTCCATCTGGGGAAGAATCCGCCGACGGACGCGAACAAGACTCCCTTTCAGCCACCCTCTGTGCCGAGCCTGACTGCCGCGCCCAAGCCGGTTGCCGTTGTCGCTCACCCGACCGGTCCGCTGGCTGTCGCGGGCAACAGCCTAGCTGCAGGATCGTCGATTACGGCCGGAGCGGACACTGCCGTGCTCAACCTGGCGCGTGGCGGAGAAGTCCATGTTTGCCCGGGCACGACGGTCTCGGTGACGCCTTCGCAGAGTGGCCACAACGTCATGCTGGGTGTAAATACAGGCGCACTCGAGGCGCACTACACGCTCGACGCGTCTTCTGATTCGGTGATGACTCCGGACTTCCGCATCCTGTTCTCGGGTCCGGGCGAGTTCCACTTCGCAATCAGCGCGGATACGCATGGCAACACCTGCGTGCGCTCTTTGCCGGGAAATACTGCGTCTGCAATCGTGTCTGAGTTGATCGGCGACCGCAGCTATCAGGTGAAAGCGACCGATCAGCTGGTGTTTCACTCCGGACAACTCGATCGCGTCGATATGGCGGTGCCGCTCGAGTGTGGATGTCCTCCGCCACGCCAGCCTGTGCTGCGAGCGGAGAACATTGCCCCCGTGATCATCGATGAACAAACATCGGCCAACACACGGCAAATTGTGAGTGCACCAGAAGCACGTCCCACCGAGAATGCCTCGCCAGATCAATCAGCGGCGGCGCCCGCCAATACGCCACTGTCTTCTAACGAATTGCACGTACGAGTGGAAGCGCCTTTTGTGTTTCGCGCTACCGGACCGCCACCCGCGCCGGTGGAAGATGTACGGGCGTTGCCTCTGGATGCGCGTCCCTCGCCAGTTGCGAACTTGAGCCCGCTTCCTCCTCCCAGTCCCGGCCAGAAGCCTTCGGGCACCGAGACTGCGGCCGCTGATCCTGCGCCGCGCCATGGATTCTTCGGCAAGCTACGCGGATTTTTTGCTGCCATCTTCCGTTAGATTTCGTAGTCCGGTGGTATTGCAGACAGGCAAAACCTTTCCCGCATCGCGCATCCTACCGTGAAGTGAAATCCCTCAAATATGTAAGGAGATTTGTTGTGCGAAAACTTTCGTTAGTTCTGTTCTTTATCACGCTGATGACGGCCGGTGCCTTTGCTCAACTGCCGACCAAGGGCAACGTGTTCTTTGGCTATTCCTACAATCATGCCGAAGTGGCTTCGAATGACTCCGTGAACCTCAACGGATGGAATGCATCGCTGGAAGGCAACTTTGCGCCGTGGATCGGAATTGTCGGCGACATCGGTGGCACGTATGGACACCATGTCGGCGAGCACAACTATCTGTTTGGACCACGAGCGTCGTTGCGAGTTGGGAAATACCGTCCGTTTGCGGAGCTACTGATCGGTGCCGCGCATATCAACGTCGCCAATGGTGCTTCCACCGACACATCCTTCGCCAACGCCATCGGCGGCGGGCTTGATTACCAGGTCTGGGGACCGGTATCCGTGCGGGGACAACTGGATTGGATCCACACGCGTTTCTTCAGCGAGGGACAAAACGACGTGCGGTTCTCTACTGGAATTGCTGTGCACTTCTAAGAGTTACGTCTTTCGCAAAAGCCGTCCTTCGCGATTCGCCTTCAAAGCGACGGACGAAGGGCGCGCATTTCGCGAACGACGCCCTACGACTTCCGCTCCGCCCAGTAATGGTGATCCCGCAAAAAGTGATCTTCATTCCAGAAATTCATCGCTGTCCATAGGAACAGCCAGCCCACGCGCAGGTGGCCCATTTTCTGGAAGCGGCGGTTTGTCGTATAGGCGCCGCCGCGGACGATCTTGAACTTGCGGCGCGCCACCTGGCTGCTTAATCGATAGTCTTCTGCGAAGTGAACGCGTTCGTCGAAGCCGCCCAATTCACGAAACTTCCTGTTCGCGAACATCATGAACATGCCGGTACTGAAGGGACGATGCAGGCAGGAAAGATGTTGGAAGAAGTCATTGGCGCGGTAGAAGAGCCTGTCTGTGAGGCTGCCTTCACGGCAGAGGATGTTGGTGGTCAAGCACTCAAGATCTTTTGCCCGCGCGTCATCGAGCGCGCGGCGGATCAGCGAATCGGACGCAAGTTCGATGTCGGCATCGAGGAACAGGACATACTTCATATCGGCCAGCCTTGCGCCGTTGTTGCGGCCAACGGAGGGCATGCCGCCGGGGATTACTTCCACTTTCATTCGATCGCGAAAGCTCAGGGCAATTTCAGGAGTGCCGTCCGTGGAGTTGGCGTCAGCGACCAACACCCTCGTATTCGGCATCTGCGGATAGTCCTGCCTCGCCAGCGAATTCAGCAAAGTCGGAATCAGCTTCGCTTCGTTCTTCGCTGGAATCACGATCGTCAGTTCGCTCGATGTATTCATGGATTTGGACTCCTTGTTCGCCCACGGTCACGTAAGCCGGGTGTTCGTCGATCCAACTGCCGGAGTTGTAGTAGTCCACGCCACCCTCATGGCGGTGCAGTGCCGCATGAGTATGCCCGCAGAAAATTCGTCCTGCGTGATGATGGCGGGAGTGCGCCAGTGCTCCTGCCGCCACTTTCGGTGACAAGCGCAGCCAGCGGGTGTTCAGGCGGTCGAGAAAACGGGTCAGCACCTTGCTCTTCGAATCCCACTTTTGCAGTTGCAGGTAGAGCAGCGTGCCGAACAGATAATTGAAGCGCACATTGTTCACCACGAAGCCGTCGAACTGATGTCCGTGGACGGCGATGTGGAGAATGCCTTGATATTCCCAACGGTATTCCTGAAACACGCGTACTCCCACCAAGTGCGACATGATCTCGGTGAGGCCGTGATCGTGGTTGCCTTCAACCCAGATCACTTCCACGTTGCGTTTGGGGTTGGAGAGTTTGCGGATGTATCCGAGAAACTTCCAGTGCTCTTTTTTCAGGCGGGCAAAATTCAGGTCGGCGAAGATATCGCCGTTCAAGATCAGGCGCCGGTAGCTGGTTTGCTGCAGCAGGCGAAGCGCCTCGCGCGCCCGGCTCATGTCTGCGCCGAGGTGCAAGTCCGACAGGATCAGCGTGTCGTAGACATGCGAGCCCACGACCTCGATTATTTGCGAAAGATGTTACGAGGTGATGAATCAGAAAACGACGGGGCCGCCATGGGTAACCAGGCAGTAACCTGCCAATAATGCCCCATGGCTGGCCGCTAGTGGGTGGGTGGAACGTATTGCTCAGGCGGAGCGGCGCCCTCGCCGAAGAAGAACTGCTCCATCTGTTTCACGATCACTTCCTGATCCTGCTTGCGCGCTGGATTCAGGCGATATTCGTTGAGCAGCATCTTGCAATACTCCGTCCACTGGCTCCAGGCCTGCTGCGAGACTTGGTTGTAGATCTTCTGTCCCAGCTCGGAATCGAACGGCGGTTCAGCCAATCCGGGCAGTTCCTGTTTCAACTTCGCGCAAAGAACTTTGTGTTCTGACATGGTTTTTGAGGTCCCTGAAAAATTATCGCACACGCCACGGGGACCTGAGCCCGGAGCACGGGGTCACCCAATTCGTCGTCGACCTGCAGATTTTTGTTGACAATTGAGATACGGATGGCAATATCTTGTGGTAGGCAAGCTGCTCATACCACAAGTTGAGTAGCGCAGGCATCAAGGTGCCTTGTCGAGAACCTTGGGAGAACAAAATCGTTCAAAACGGAGGGATATACTTCATGGCAACCAAGAAGAAAGCCGCCAAGAAAAAGAAACACTAAGTGAGCAGGACGCTCGAATACAGAAGTTTCCCCAAAGCCTCTGGAGAGAAGCACCTCTCCGGAGGTTTTTTCTTGTGTGCTTCGCGATTCGCCCTCGGTACCAGGAGGCGTCTTGCGAATGGCGAAGAACGATCAGCGAACGACGAATGACGGTTCCGAACCACGAATGTACTAAAAGCAGTTGTTTCGCTGAGGGCAACCGTGCTAGAAACGCGATACAGATGTTTTCGTTGCCCCGGTGAGCAAGCGATGAGTCCCCGAACCAAGTCCGCCGCCAGAAAGATTCGGAGCACGGAAATCATTATTCCTGACAAGCTGTATTTCAGGATTGGCGAAGTCGCGCGCCTGTGCCGGCTGCAGGCCTATGTTCTGCGGTTTTGGGAGACTGAGTTTCCCCAGTTGAAGCCAGTCAAGAGCAGCACTGGTCAACGGATGTATCGCCGGCGCGATGTCGAGTCGGTGATCCGCATCAAGAAGCTGCTCTATGAAGACGGCTTTACGATTGCCGGTGCGCGCAGCCAACTGAAAGAAGAATCCAAATCCGAGCGCAATCAAAGTGCGCTCCCGTTCCCGATGCGGTCGCAAGTCAATGTGGCTCACTTGCGCCACGAGCTTCAGGAAATCCTGCAACTGCTATCCCCGCGACACTAGAAACCCGAAGTCAAAAGTGTGAGGCAGATTGCTGGGCTCGCGCATGACTGTGGCTTGGCATGAGGCGCGAGTGGACCTTCCTCATGCCAAGCGGCTCTCATGTTCCCGATCAGGCCGACTTTAATCGGGACGTTGCTTTCACCAGAGGTTCTTCGACCAGATGCTCGCTCAAGAACCAAACCTGCAACTCATTCGTCCGGAGCACATCGCTGACGACCAGATCATTGGTGCCATCGTCGCCTTCTTTTTGTGCCCGCTCTGCCAGTTCGCGGCAATAGACGATGATTTCCTGGTGCGCGTCCAGCAGTCGCGACAACTGTACGGGTACCTCTTCGCGTCCCTTGGGAGGGCGAGGGATCCGTGTCGTTTCGGCAACGTCTGCCGCCATGGCAATACTGATTCCACCCAGCAGTTGAATGCGCTCGGCAATCGTGTCGACGATTTCGTCCTGTTCCTCATAATGCTTGTCGAAAAGCAGGTGCAGCTGGTAGAAGGTTGGTCCCGAAACCTGCCAGTGCGATTTCTTGTAGAGATCGCGGAGTGTCATCGTATCGGCGAGCAGCTGATTCAACCGTTCCGTCATTTCGAGCCGGACGGGTTCTTCCAGTTGCAGGGGAATCCGGCTGGAAACCGTCCCGAACGCCTGGATTTCCGGGGCGCTCTGGTGATACAGGGGATTCGGTGAGACCTTGCGTGGGCTAAGAGATTTTTTGGCCATGAGATTCTCCTTTTGATTCAGAGTCGGCCCGGACCAACATCAGGCAGGGATGTGCGCGTGCAGGAGCTAGGCGACGCTTGCTTGGATGCGCGCCCCGCAAAAGGGATTCCTCAAAGGCAGACGAACTCCGCGATGGCGCAGGAGTCGTCATCAAGAGACGGCGGGTGTACGCGCGCTAGTCGGCAGCGCTGCGGCGAACGTTGTGCAATTCCGAGAGGAACTCGATCTTCGGCTCGCCCTTGACCCCAGCTTTCGCCATACGGGCTTTCAGTTCGTCCGATGCCAGGAACTTCCGCGCCGCTTCCAGGCTGTCCCATTCGAACAACAGAGTCAGATCGTTGAAGTTGCCGGCGCTGTGAAACACACGATAGCTGCGTTCCCCATTCTTCTGCCGCCAGTCGAGAACGGACTCGAACGACGATTTCCATGCCGGGTAGTCGGCCACTTCATGATGGATCAGCACGTTGATCATGAGGGTGGGTGCTCCTTTTGAACGTCCTCACGTTGCTCCAAACCGCCGGGAAATGCAAGGACGGGGATCACAGCCAATTTGTGACAGCTGCCATTGGTAGCCCGAGGCTTCACGCTTTTTGCGTAAAGGTGCAAGCCATTGCATCCCAAATGCGAATGGATTGGCCAGGCCCGCCATGTTCTTCACCAGAGTCAAGGATTTAGGCCGTGTTTCCCCCCTCGTCGAATGGCCCGAAGCTTGCATGGCGATAATGTCTATTGTATTACTAGGGATTATGGCAGACTTGGACGTCCTCATCATCGGCGGGGGATTCAGTGGCACGATGGTCGCGACGCATCTGCTGCGGCGCCGCCAGGGCCTTTTGATCGGCGTTCTGGAACGAAAGTCGCAGCCGGGACGCGGTCTGGCCTATAGCTCTCCGCATCGTTTTCACCTGTTGAACGTCCCGGCGGCGAAAATGAGCGCCCTCCCCGAGGATCCCGGACACTTCCTGCGCTGGGCGCAGAGCAACCATGACGCGTCCGTGCAGCCGCGGAGCTTTCTCCCCAGGAACCTGTATGGCAACTATGTTGGAAGCCTGCTTGAGCAGGCGATCGCGGACGGCAATCAGGAACATTTCCGCTGGATTCAGGACGAGGCGCTCTCGCTCCAGCGTCGACATGGCCACTGGGCAGTCCAAGGAAAAAGCGGCACGGAAATTACGGCGCGTGCCGTGGCGCTGGCACTGGGGAATTTTCCTCCCGCGGATCCGCGAATGCCGGGGCTGAATCCCGGCAGCACTCTCTATTTTCCCTTTGCCTGGGCGAGCAAGGTTCTGGAAGACTTGCCCGCCCACGGCAGCATCCTCCTGATCGGATCGGGCCTCACCAGCGTGGATCTCGTCATGGCCCTGCGCTCGAAAAAATTCAAAGGTACCGTCCACGTGCTGTCCAGGAAGGGATTATTGCCGCGCCGCTCCCGGCCGGCCGAGCCCTGGCCACTTTTCTGGGACGAGCATGCTCCCCGCACGACTCGTGGTCTTCTACGCATGGTCCGCGAACAGATCGAACTTGCAGAGGAACGGGATGTGACCTGGCGCGGAGTGATCGACAGCCTGCGTCCGGTGACCCAGAAAATCTGGCAATCGTTGCCACGCGACGAGCAGCGCCGCTTCCTGCGCCATCTTCGTTCGCACTGGGAAGTACATCGCCATCGCATTGCGCCCGAGATTGGCGACGTTCTCGCCGACATGAAAGCGGAAGGGATCGTGCACACCTATGCGGGGCGGATCATCCGCTACTCGGAGAAGGCTGGTATCGCCAAAGTGTCGTATCGGGAGCGTCAAAGCCGCCGGAAAAAAACTGTCAAAGCGAATCGCGTGGTGAATTGCACGGGCTCGGAAACCGATTGCCGCCGCATCGATGATTCCCTCATCGTCAGCCTCTTCGCCCAGGGGCTCGCCCGGCCGGACCCGCTCTTTCTGGGACTCGACACCGACAGGCACGGTGGTCTGATCGATTACAACGGTGCTGCCTCGACGACGCTACTTGCCGTGGGTCCAACCCGCAAAGGATCTTTGTGGGAGACGACCGCAGTCCCCGAAATTCGCAAGCAGGCGGCGGACGTGGCCGAGTATGTTGGCAGCACGCTCGCCAGCCACAATCTTCAGTCTCGCGACGTCCTGGGGACCGCCGTCTAGGGCTTCGAGCCTGGTGCCGCCGCCTCGATCAGCTTCTGAATCGGCGGAGCAATCATAATCAGCAAGTTTGCCCGAGGCTGCATGGAACGTTGCACTACCACCATCTGCTCGGTTCTCCACGTTTCCTCTAACCGCTGATTTTTTGCGAGCGCATCAAGCGCCTGCAACCCCGCCCCGGATAGAGCGGCCAGATCCTCCGACAGCGGCAGATCCTCGCTCAGAAGAAAAGAGCCTTCCAGGAGAGGCTTAAGGCTGGCATGGTTTTTCTGCCAACGCAGGAGCCACGACCGCATTTGCAACTCGGTGTCTTGGTCTTTGGATCCGCTCGCCAGATACGCATCGACGAACTCGGAAAAGTGGCGAGCGACAGAGCTTTCCGGCCGCGCTGCGTCGACCAAGCGGTTGAGCGGCACGCGCTTCACTGGTGGTTGCGGCCAGACCTCCGTACGGGTGTAGTCCTTGGTCGGCTCGACGGTGTCGGCGAAAATACGCAAGGCGCGAATATCTTCCCCGCCCGCGAGGCGACGCAGCATCGGGACATAGTTCGATTCGTGCGTCAGGCCTAACCATCCCAGGCGCACGCTGATTTCATCGAGGCGGCGATACATCGACTTCGGGTCGGTGACGCTTTGCGGGGACCAGAACCGCTCGGCGATCGCAGCCATGCGCGGCCAGATGCGCGAATCAATCGTTTCCGGAGTGACATACTCGGCCCACATACAGGCCTCGCCACCGAGGATTCGCTTGGCCTCTTCCGGAGTGAGGTTCACAGCTCCACCTGTTTTTGGATCGATCATCGGATCCACGGCATAGTGCCGAGCCGCGGGCCAGATCAAGTCGATGTAGTAGCCATTGGAAAGCAGCGTGCCGTGACCGTTGCGGGCTGCTTCCGCCAGCGATTCTTGTCCACGCCAGGAATGGACCACAACCGGCTTCGGCAGATTGGGATGAAGGATTTCGTCCCAACCCATCATGATCTTTCCATGTTTGGTGACGATCTTTTCCAGGCGCTCGTTGAAAAACGCCTGCAAGTCCTGGTTGTTCTTCATGCCGTGCGCGTGGATGAATGCCTGAATCTTGGGACTCGAGTCCCAAGGCTTGTTGTTGACCTCATCGCCGCCAATGTGGAAATAAGCGTCGGGGAAGAGCCCAGCCATTTCGTCGATGAACTTGTCGAGAAATTTATAAGTCTCGTCCCGAGTGGGGTCGAGCACGGTGTCGGAGTCCTGAATGCGGCCTGCCCGGTATGGGCCGGGCATGCTGGCGAGTTCCGGGTAAGCGGCAACCCAGGAACGGCTGTGTCCCGGCATATCAAATTCCGGGACGACGCGAATTCCGCGATCTCGAGCAAATCCGATGAACTCGCGAACCTCCGCCTGCGTGTAGTACTGGCCTTCGGAGCCGAGTTCCTGCAGCTTCGGGAAGCGCTTGCTCTCAACGCGGAAGCCCTCGTCGTCCGACAAATGCCAGTGCAGGACGTTAAGTTTTACGGCGGCCATGCCGTCGAGATTGCGCTTCAGGACGTCGAGCGGTATGAAGTGACGGCTGACATCGATCAACAAACCGCGCCATGCAAAGCGCGGTTGGTCCTGGATCGTCGCCACTGGCACGGCAAATCCCGTCGGCGATGGATTAACGAGTTGCAGGAAGGTCTGTAAGCCGTGCAATACGCCGAGCGCATTCGGCGCGCTCAAAGTCGCGCGCGTGGCTGCAATCTCCAACGAATAGGATTCGTCCTCAGTGAGCGACTGAACTCTCTGGCCCGCACTGTCGCAGTGGATGACGAGCGTAGCTTTGCCTGCGTCGGCAAGCTCGCGGTTCAGGGGCATCCCGGTTTGACGGCTTAACTGGTCGAGGAATCTTGGAACACCCGCGTCGAGGCGCGCATCCTTAGCGCCGGTGACGGCGACGGTGAACAGTTGGTCGATCCCCAGTTGGCCCGCGCCAGATTGCAGTTTGGCGGGAACAGGCATCAGGTTGAGAGCGGGAGTCGTCTGGGCTGCGGTGAAGGAGCTGGCAAGCAGGAATACGCTGATGAGCAAAAATATATTTCGCATAGGGTGGTGAAAAGATCGCACTAATATTGGCAGGAACAGGAGGTCGTTGTCGATGACGGAACTCACATTTGGTTGCCAGGGATGAGTCTCTGGCGAAAATGAGCGTCCGCTCACCTGGGTCCGTTTTTCAAAGTATGATCAAAAGGTGGTGACCAAAACCAAACCCAAGGCCAAACTACAGATTCTTCACTCGGAGAAGCTGTCCAAATTTCCCTGGCTCGTCCACGGTTTTTCGACGCGGATGGGCGGAGTTTCGCGCGTCTACGGCAAGAATGCTCTGAATCTGGGATTCACAAAGGATGATTCGCGCGCCGCGGTGGAACGTAACCGCGAGCTTTTTCTGAAGTCCCTGGGTGTTGCCGACGGGCGTAAGAGCTGGCCCGCGATCACGCTTCGACAGATTCATTCCGATCTGGTTCTTCCCGTTGATAGCAAGCCCGAACATGCACTCGCCGGCGACGGCCTCATCACGGACACTCCGGGCTTGTTGCTGGCGGTCCAAACTGCCGATTGCCTGCCTGTGATCCTGGTCGACCAGAAAACTCGAGCAGTCGGTGTATTTCATGCCGGTTGGCGCGGAACAGTCAAACGAATCGTTGAAAAAGGTATCGGTGAAATGCGCCGCTACTTCGGCACCTCTCCGAGAAACTTGCTGGCAGCGATCGGGCCGGGAGTGCAGGGGTGCTGTTACAAGGTCGGGGAAGAGGTCCGTCAGAAATTCGAAACCCAGTTCGAATATGCCGGCGAACTATTTCGTGAAGTGAAAGAGTCCGACCCGGTCCGTGAAAAGTATCCGCTGCTTTTCCTGACGGCTCGTGCCCCGGGACACAGTGAGCTGCCAGTCAACATTTTTCTGGACCTGGTGGAGGCCAATCGCCGCCAGTTGATCGATGCGGGAGTTCCCGCCAGGAATATTGACGCCTCTTCTCCTTGCACTGCCTGTCATAGCGAGATGTTCTTCAGTCACCGCGCCGAAAGAGGCGTTACGGGGCGACTCATGGCCGTCGCCGGAGTGCGGCCGCGCTAGCGGTCGAACGTAAAGCGTTCCACTGGTTCAGAAAAGGCCGTAAGTCACCAGCGAAGAATTGGTCCCGACGTACAGCTTCCCGTTCGCCACAACGAAATTGGCGAAGTGAGGAAGATCGGGCAGAACGTCGCGATCGTTCGCCGCGTCTTTCGACGTGTAGAGTTTCTTAAGTGTGAGCGCGTCATATGCGGTTAAGTTCTCGTGATTGAGTTGCCAGAAAACGCCGGATGTATTGCCGCTGGCTGACAGGATGGGCGAATGCTCACCGGCTGCGCGCAGTGATTCGAATAGAGGAGTCGTCCCGATCAGGCCGTTGACAATCGGGTATGCCTGGATCGGCCCCGCCACCGCCGATGAGTAGATCATGTTGTTCCAGTAAACCAAGGCGCCTGTTTCGTCCCCGACCAGCGATTGCAGGTCTTGAACGATCTGCGTGTTGCCGTTGGTGCAAGTCGAACAGAAATGGCCCATGTTGTCACGGTCGAGAACATAGACCGTGCCTTCTTTTCCGACGGCGAGTGCCAAGTGAGGGTGAGGGCCGGGCTGGTCCGGAAGGATCAAGACGGGAGCATTGAGGTCGAGATCCTTTGAGTCGAGGTAGTCCAGGTTGTAGGGAGTAAACCAGTCGGTCAATTTCAAGTTGTTCCCCATTGGCTTGAAGCGAAGGACGGACAGGCCAAAATTCTTGCCCACTGTGAAGGGGCCATCCGCGGTCTCGCCATAAATATTTCCGCTTGCGTCGGCGGAGAGGCCGCCTCCTTTTTGCCAGAATCCAGCGCCACCATTGCCTGGTTCAGTGTCAAAGGTGCCCTTGTATTGCAGGGTGGACGCATCATAAGAAATCACCCACCCCTGTTCCTGTCCGCCACGGCAGCCGTTCGAGCCGAAGGCGATGTGGACGCGCCCGTCCTGGAGCATCAATGCTGGACGGTTCACCTGCATGGCGTCCGCGAAAACATACTTCTGACCGTCGCTCAGGAAGCTCGCACTAATTTTCACGGGACTGCGGGGTTTTTCCTGTCCCGTCGCTACATCGAGCGCATGCAGACGGTGTGCCTGGACATTGTTCTCGAGAGTTTTTGCCACCACAAAGAGCGTGCCGGTCGCCGGATCAAGCACTGGAGTGGAAAGCACTCCAACCTCTTTCCAACGTGTCGTCCCGCCGCAGCGCTGCAACTTAACCGGGATGGGAGTTACGCCCTTGGAGAGAAAACTGGTATGCCATAGTGGCGCTGCGTTGTTGCCGGTTGCGCTGTCGGCGTCAAATGCGTAGACGCTGTCGTGCATGGTCGCCACGTAAACGACATTATGCGTTCCGCTGCCCGGGATCGCGACGTTGGGCAGATACAGTGCCTGGCCGATAATCGCGCCGTCCACGGTTTGGCTGAATAGTTTACCGAAGGAGTTCTGGTTCACATTCGCGGGAGTCAGCTTTGTCTCACTGGTGTTGGCGCCAGTTCGCGCGTTGTCGTAATGCCATGTGGTCACCGCGGATTGCGGAAACGCCAAAACCGTTTGCAGAAGCAGCGCCATGAAAATGATGGCCACGCGTGAACCGACTGCAAATGAGCGAAACGACATACACACTCCTGGGTGAAAATTACGCAGTTCTAAATCTGGCAACGCCCTATGGGTCTTATTTCAGAGACTAAGTGAGGCAAACAGGCCGCTGGACGGGAGCTCTTGGTGAGGATAATAGTGGGCAAAAAGCGTGCCGGTCAAACGCGAAAGGGCATACATACAGGGCCTTCTTGTCGCCCACGATGGGGGCGGGCGGCGATTTTCAAGGGGCGAACACGAGGAAATCCGGCTTGTGTCCGGTTGTCAGGCGGCCATGTTTTCAAGTAGGCTGCGCGCATGGAAAATAGGAAGGTCGCGACCGTTGTATTGTTCCTGTGCGCGCTGGCGATCGGCATTCAATCGGTGTTGTGTTGTGCGCAAGCTGCTGCACAGGGATTCTCACTGCAGCAGGTGATGAGTTCGCCGTTTCCCACCAACCTTGTCGGAGCGTCGCAGTCCGCGCGCATCGCCTGGATCTTCAGCGCTAAGGGTGAGCACAACGTCTGGATTGCTGATGCTCCAAACTTCGAAGCGCGGCAAGTTACGCATTACGCGGGCGATGACGGCTTACCGCTGGCAGCATTGAAACTCACGCCCGACGGCCACACGGTTGTCTATGCGCGGGGAACCGAAGCAAACGGCGCGGGCGAAATTGCCGACCCGACCAGCGGAGTAGAAAAACGCACACAACAAGTTTGGGCTGCTGACGCCGACAAGGGCGAGCCGCGCCTGTTGGGTGAGATGGGTTGCGACGAAGAGGGGTGCGAGGACATCCAGATTTCGCCCAGCGGCGAGTATGCACTCTGGTCAGCGAAGAAGCAGGTCTGGATCGCTCCTGTCTCCGGGAAAGAAAAAGCCAAAGCGCTCACTTACGTGCGCGGCAATAACGCGCAGCCTAAGTGGTCGCCGGACGGTAAGAAGATCGCATTTGTAAGCGATCGCGGCGACCACAGCTTTATTGCAATCTACGAATTCGGGAAGAACGAACTTCGCTACGTATCGCCCAGTGCTGATCGCGATCAGTCTCCGCGCTGGTCGCCCGACGGCAGCCAGATCGCGTTTATCCGTCTGGTCGGCCGGCAGATGAAGCAGCCATTTATTCCTCTGACTCCGCAGCCATGGTCGATCTGGGTGTATGATGTCGCGAAAGATTCTGCGCGCGAAGTCTGGAAGAGCGGTGGCGCACTCGACGACTCTCTCCCCGGACTGACTGCGGATGCATCGTTTCACTTTGCAGCAGGGAATCGAATCGTCTTTGCCTCCGAGCAGGATGGCTGGAATCACCTTTACTCGGTACCCACCACGGGCGGACCGGCAGCGCTCCTCACGCCCGGCAAGTTTGAGACCGAAGACGTCGCGCTAACGTCGGGGCGCAACTTTGTTCTCTACTCTTCAAATCAGGATGACGATGATCGACGTCATCTTTGGAGAGTCAGCGTCGAAGGTGGAACGCCAGTTGCCGTGGCGCACGGTGAAACGATGGAGTGGGCGCCTCTTGAAGTGGGCGGCAAAGTCGTCTGCATCGGATCTACTGCAACTTCGCCTGCCATGCCGTACGCGATCACAGCGCAAGGCCGCGACATGATTGCGAAGAGCGCGCTACCTGCGGACTTCCCGGCAACGCAACTCGTCACGCCCAAGCAAGTAATTTTCAAAGCGGCAGACGGATGGGAGATCCACGGGCAGCTATTTCAGCCGAAAGAAAGTGGGCGCAGGCCGGCGTTGATTTTCATTCACGGCGGATCCATCCGGCAGATGATGCTGGGCTTCCACTACATGGACTACTACCACAACGCCTATGCGATGAATCAATACCTGGCGAGCCGTGGTTATGTCGTCCTCGCGGTCAACTATCGCACTGGAATCATGTATGGCCGCCCCTTCCGCGAACCGGCAGACGGCGGTCCTCGCGGTGGGGCGGAATACAAGGACATTGTCGCGGCAGGGCATTACCTCCAAAGCTTGCCCAACGTCGATCCGAAAAAAATCGGATTGTGGGGCGGATCGTATGGCGGTTATCTGACTGCCATGGGCCTGGCGCACAATTCCGAACTATTTGCCGCAGGCGTCGACGCGCACGGCGTGCATGACTGGGCGGCGTTCACGGAAAGTTTTCCCAAGGATGCTCCCGATCGCGAAGCGGCTTTGCAACTGGCGTTTCAGTCATCTCCCAATGCGGCGATCTCGACGTGGAAGTCTCCCGTACTGCTCATTCACGGCGATGATGACCGCAACGTCGAGTTCTCGCAGACGGTGGATCTTCTTCAGAAGCTGCGAGCGCAGAACGTGCACGTGGAGGAACTGATCTATCCGGATGAGATTCATGATTTTCTGCTTTGGAAAAATTGGATCAAAGCGTACTCAGCGACCGAAGAGTTCTTTGGGAGACAGCTTCGATAGCGGATTTACGTCGGGGAGCACGGGGGTAGATCTCACTCGGTCGTTTACTGAGTGAGCCAATCTGCCATGCAGGCGACGTTGTCTTCGCGAAGATTGCGATCTGCTGAGGGGCCCTTGCCTTGGATCGAGTCGCGGTTCTTGATCGCGTAGATCATCTTGGCGCACATGTCGTCCGCGTCCTGCTCCCCATAGGTAATCACTCCTTCGGGCCGGCGGCCGTTTTCGCTCGCGACCACGGGTACTCCCAGCGCCAAGGCTTCCAGAACGGAAGCCGCGACGCCATCGCAGGCAGGCGAGCGCAAACACGCCGAGCAGCGCGTCATCAATGTAAGGAACTCGTCGTGCGAGAGATTGCCGAGCAAGAGGAGAGAGCGGCGCTCCTCTTCGGTCCAGCTTGCTGCGTAGGCACGTGCCGCCGGTAGTTCTCCTTCGGTGAAGCCCAGCCAGAGGAAACCAGCCCCCGGGTATGTTTCCCGGAATTGCTTCATCCCTTCGCGCACTACATCGAGGTAGTATTCCGGACGAAATGCGAGGTAAGAAAAAAAGACAGGCGCATGCGCAGATAGGAATTCCTCGATCGCAGCCGATGGACCAGCCGGTGTGAATTGCGCATATTGCGGGGAGAACGTTGCGATCGCCGAAACCTTTTCCGGACTAATCCCGTAGTCCACGATCGCCTGCTTGATTTCGACGCTGTCGCAGGCGATCTTGCCGGCAGTCTGAAATAACAATCGGAACGCGTGGTAAAGCTTCCACGAATCATGGCGAGGGAAGTGATCTTGCGGGATACCTCCGTGGTAAGTCAGTGAGGCAGGCCGAAACGCGAGGCGGCCGACAAGGGTAGCGAGCAGTGCCAGTGTGTATCCCTTCTTGGATTTACCATTCACGTGGACGTTCACGTGATAACCGCGCAGCGTGAAGCGAACGACCTTGGCGAAATAATCCAACCCGCCCTGGACATCGATATAGGCCGAGCTCTTCACCTTGCGGTTCTCGTTGATCTTAAGCACGTCGCAAACTTGCCCGCGGCGGCGCAATTCCGCCGTCACCAGGTAGGTCTGGATGGCCCATCCGCACATGGGAGGCGGATAGTTCCCAACCAGGAGAACTTTGCTTGCCCTGCCATTTCTTACCGCCATTGCTATTCCAATGCTCCAGTCCGCCATCAGAGTGTAGCGAAGTACAAAGCGGGGCGACGGGGACGATTCTTCGGAACCCTCCTTCGAGCTAACCGTTGACTCTAATCTGACTCCTTCAGCCCGCGAAAGCTTCGGACTGAACGTGTGGGATCCCAACTTTCTCCGGACGAGCAACGGACTGTTCGGTACTTTCCGCCGGGCTCTTGTCCGCATAAATCCACAGATGCCATCCCCAGCGCGAAGCCAGCCAGTTTTCAATCGACTTGGGAAGAAGTTTTCCGATTCCCGGCAGATAATTCGGATTCCAGAACATCACCTCGGTTCGCACATTCTTGAATTGCCAGAACATGTCGCTGCCCGATTCTCTTGAGAACACTTGAGACAAAGGGTTGTCGGGTCCGTCGGTGTTCCGGTTCAGCATGTTCTGCATGTCGAGGTAGGCGTCGGGGTCCTGCTTGACCAGTTCCGCATGTCGCCGAAGTTCCTCTTCCGGTTCATGCCACATCTTGCGAGAGATCTTGATACCCAACTCGCTCCTCAACAGCAGAGCGCGAAGGCGGCGCACGATCCGCAAGTTGACCTGGTAGTTAAACGAGTTCTCGTAGTACAGCATGATCACCGCTCGTCCGCCGGGCGCCAGCACACGGTGCACTTCGCGGATTGTCTTCGGGGTATCCGGAGTGTGATGCAGGACGCCGTGGGAGTAGACCACGTCAAAGGAACCGTCCGCGAAGGGAAGGTTTTCAGCGTCTCCCTGGGTAAAACAGCCCTTCAGTCCGTTCAGCTGAAAGCGCCGCTGGGTGATACTCACCGCAGCATTGGTCAGGTCGACGGCTGTGTAACTTGCTCCCGCGCGCGCGAAGCGCTCCGCCTCGCTCCCGCAGCCGCAACCGATCTCGAGGACGCGCTTGTCGTGCGCTTTCTCGAAGCCAGCCGCCTCGTGCAGACGCGGATGAACCTGGTAGCGATGTTGATCGAGGGTCTGGTAAAACTCAGGCGTTCCTTGCTTTTCGTCGGTGAACCACGAATCGCAAGGAGACTTCTGCCAGAAACTCTGCACTTGTGTCTTGAGTGGAGAGAGCATTCCCGTCGCTGCTTGCACCGGTTCAGGTTGATAGCGCGGAAGCGCTGGATTCTTGTTACTCGTTACAGGATTCGACGGGCTGAACGAATCCTTCCGGGCCGAAGATACTCTCTTGCGAGCAAGCCTTCTCGGTTGCACGAAGGGCGCAACACTCGCATGGTTCTGTAATGCAAGCCTCTCCATATGATCTCTCCATAGAAATAAAAGACGAGGTTGATACCGGATAACTAGTACGGAGCCGTCTTTGTTTATTCAGGAGAGCTAGCAGAGCAAGACACAAACCAGATCGAGCAGGTTGGAGCGGACCATCGGTCGCAAGCTTTCAGGTGCGAGCCTGACGCTGATGCGGGGCACGATGTGCAACGGCACGACAGACACAGTGATGCTCGCCGCTTTTACGGCGTGCCGCTGTTGCAAAACGCCATTTACGTCATCGGAAGGGTCTGGAGTGATGAGTATGCTTGCGACCGAGACCACGATGACGATAGCTAGGCCGACTTTGGCTAGCCTCATCATATTGGCCGCGTTTTTAGCATTGCCGGAAGGGGCTGTCAACCGTCTTTCTTGACTTGCAGCGAGTTATTTCTCGTTAACAACTGCGACTCATGGATTTCCGAGACTCTTACCAAGGTGAGCCAAGGTCCGTGTCAGGATTCGAGGTTAGTCCGGAGCGCAGCTCTGATCCGCTCCCAGGTGACTTCCAGGTCTTCGGGCAGCACTCTCGTTTCGCTGATCACGCTGAGGAAACTGGCATCGGCCAGCCAGCGGGGCAGGATGTGCATGTGGATGTGTCCTGCGACGCCCGCGCCAGCCGCCTTTCCCAGGTTCATCCCCAGATTGATCCCGTCGGGCCGATAGAGTTCGCGCAGAACCACTTCCATGCGCTGCGTCAACATCATCATCTCCTGCGAGGCGTCGGAGGGAAGTCCGTGGAGGCTGTCGAGGTGAGCGTACGGCACGATCATCACGTGGCCATTGGTGTAGGGGAAGGTATTCAGGATGACGAAGCAGTGCGCGCCGCGATGAACGATGCGCGCTTTCTCATCCGTCTCTTGAGAGGCAATACAAAAAATGCAGCCTGAGGCGGAAGAGGCGCCGGTGACGTAGGCGTAACGCCACGGAGTCCAAAGGTAGTCCATGCGGGCAGCGTAGCAGAAGCCACATGCAACAGGTAACGGTTACTGAAATCGATTCCGAGAATGTAAAGGAACGGTAAATTTCATGGCCAGAGTGCTCTGAACCCGGTTTCGCGTTTGACACTGTTCGGAGACGGTTGCTATAGTCCAAGAGTCCCCTTTGGACGCGGGTTCGAAGCGACGTTCCGGCAAGCTGGGATTGTCATTAGGGTTGTCCGCCAGGGCAGCCTCAACACAACCAAAGACCACGCCAGCAGTCCGCTACACACCGTCCCGCATCCGTCGCACACCGAAGTGTGCGGCTCGCCAGAGAGGCTTACGACTTTGTTTGATGACAGCACAGCCCGCAACCTTGAACCCATGACAAACGCTACCGAAACTATGACCAGCGGCCCGGCCGTAGAGGAACATCCGGAGTCCGTACAACCCGAAACCGCGTCTCAACCCGCAGCAGCGCCGCATGCCGACTCCACCGATCCGCAGGCTTCTGCCTCCGATGACGGAGCCGCCAGCGACGATTTCGCTACTGCGCTTGAAAACTTCACGACCGAATCCGAGGAAGCGGCCGGTGAAGACAATGTGATCCACGGTACCGTGGTGAAGCTTACTGCGACCCACGTCGTGGTCGACATTGGCACTAAGAACGAAGGCATGGTGCCGATCGCGGAAGTCATGGATCACGAGGGCAAGCCCAAGTTCCAGCCCGGCGATGCCATCGATGTGATGCGGGAAAAAGGGATGACGGACGAGGGTTACGTCAACCTCTCTCACCAGAAGGCTGCGCGTTTGCGCGCCTGGGATGACATCGAGAAGGCGTTCAACGAAAAGAAGCCCATCAAGGGCATCGTCGTCGATCGCATCAAGGGCGGCCTGACGGTCGATATCGAAGGCGCGCAGGCGTTTCTTCCGGGCTCGCAGGTGGATCTGCGTCCGGTACGCAATCTGGACGGCATGAAGGGCCAGACCATCGAAGTCGCGGTCATCAAGCTGAACAAGAAACGCGGCAACATCGTGGTTTCGCGTAAACAGCTGCTGGAAGAAGAACAGACCGAAAAGCGCGGCGCGACGCTCGAGCACCTGGAAGAAGGCGCGATCCTGACCGGAGTCGTCAAAAATCTCACCGAGTACGGCGCATTCGTCGACATGGGTGGGATCGACGGCCTGCTGCACATCACCGATATGTCCTGGGGACGCCTCACGCATCCTCGCGACCTGGTGAACGTCGGTGACCAGATTCAGGTCAAGGTTCTTAAGTACGACAAGGACAAGCAACGCGTCTCGCTGGGCTTCAAGCAACTGACGCCCGATCCGTGGCTCGATGCCGAGCATCGTTATCCGGTGGGCGCGCACGTTGCCGGACGCGTGATCAGCGTCACCGACTACGGTGCGTTCGTCGAATTGGAGCAGGGCATCGAAGGCCTGGTCCACGTCAGCGAAATGACATGGTCCAAGCGGATGAAGCATCCGTCGAAGCTGGTCAACGTCGGCGATCAGGTCGAGTGCGTGGTACTGAGTGTGAATCCGACTGAACGCCGTATCTCGCTGGGCATGCGCCAACTGGCGTCGAATCCTTGGGACACGTTGCACGATAAGTATCCCGTTGGGATGACGGTCGAAGGCAAGGTTCGCAACCTGACTGAGTTCGGCGCGTTCATCGAGATCGAAGATGGCATCGACGGTTTGGTCCACGTCAGCAACCTGAGCTGGACCAAGCGTGTGAAGCATCCTTCGGAAGTTTTGAAGAAGGGTGACAAGGTCAAGGCCATCGTTCTCGCGATCGAACCGGATAAGCGCCGCCTGTCGTTGGGCGTGAAGCAGCTTCAGCCCGACGTTTGGGACAGCTTCTTCGCGCAGCATCGCGTGGGCGACATTGTCCACGGCAAAGTGCTGCGGGTGGCGAACTTCGGCGCATTCGTGGAGATCGCGGATGGCGTCGAAGGCCTCTGCCACAACTCGGAAGCGGTTGACGACAAGGGCCAGCCGGTCGCGCTCGAGCCGAATGCTGAGTTCGACTTCAAGATCATCAAGATGAATCAGGAAGAGAAAAAAGTCGGCCTGAGCATCAAGGCGGTTGGCGAGGAAGCTTCTCGCCAGGAAGTGGAGTCCTACAAGCACCCGGCATCTTCCACCAGTTCGACGATTGGCGAGCTGATTAACTGGAAGCGGGCGGGCGGGGACAACAACTAACTTCTTCTCCGCGGATCGACGCGGATTTTCGCGGAGAACAAACGAACAAGGGCCACCGGTAACGGTGGCCTTTTTTGCAGATCGGAGTTCTAAACGATGAACTTGATCTCCAAGCGACTCTGCCTTCTACTGGCGGCTATGCTCCTGTATCCGGTAGCAAGCTCCGCACAAGCTGTGTCTGCAATGAAGTTGCTCACTCCGACTACGGGGTGGGTACAAAGCAATCTGTATCACTTGTATTGGACGACGGACGAAGGCGCTCACTGGAAGGAGATCACGCCCCCGAAATCGCCGCAAGAGTTTCTCACCGGTGTGTTCTTTCTGGACAGTTCCAGCGGATGGGCGGTTCTGGTTCACGGGGACGATCAGGAACTGGCGCAATTTCGCGTTGCTTCAACCCGTGACGCGGGAGCGAGTTGGTCGGTGTCCCCGATTCGGTTTCCCGGGAAACGGATGGCCGATGATTATGCGGGCGGAGCGAACGTTTTTTTCCTGGATCAACTCCACGGTTGGATAAAAGTAGATCGAAAAAGCAGTTCCGCTTTTGCAATTGGCGACCTGCTGGTATCGGATGATGGGGGAAAGACGTGGAAATTTCCTCTAGGAGATTCCGGCGAGGCGGGGTACCTGTGTTTTTTCAGCCTCAACGATGGTCTGCTGGCTGGTGGGGTCGATAGTTCCGAACTTTGGGCCACCCACGACGGCTCGAAGACTTGGCAGCAACTGTCGCTGAAGGCTCCCACTGCGATCGCCCCAGCAGAATTTCCCACCTTTGGCCGACCCCAATGTGGGCCTGGCAAGACCGGCTTTTTGCCAGTGACATATTCGGGTCCGGATAGTGCTAAGTCGGCACTAGTCTTACTTTCGAGCGATGACGCAGGGCGTACTTGGAAGCCGAGCGTCACGCTGTCTCAACTGGACGAGACCTCCCAGGGACAAATGGTGTCTTCCGCCGTGTGCGGTTCATCTCTTATAGCCGCAACAAGGTCAAGCGGCGAGGTCACATTGACGGTACTTTCTCCCGCCAGCGATATGAAGAGGATCGTACTGAATAGTTTTAAGGAAATTCCGGATTTGAGCTTTGCTGATCTGTCGCATGGTTGGGCGTCCACTCACAGCGGCTTGCTGGCAACGAGCGATGGCGGTGTTTCCTGGACAGTAATCACGCCGGCCAAGACAGGGCCTCTCCCCTGAGCCCCCGAGTCAGCATTTCCGGAATAGTAATGGATCATCGGCTACGGGTTGATGACTGAGTCATGCGATCGATACAGAAGTCACGCCGTGCCCTGCGCCCGGGCCAGCTTCAGCTCCACCTGTTGCCGCTCCGCTTCGGTCACCTGAAATAGCTGCCGGGGACGCAGTCCCATCTTACGCGCGAGGACGACTTCGGGAACCTGCGCGATGCGCGTGTTGTAGGTGGCGACGTCGTCGTTGAAGAATTCGCGGCGGTCGGCGATGCGCTCTTCCAGTTCCGAAATGCGTTTCTGGAGGGCAAGAAAATTCTGATTGGCCTTGAGGTCGGGATAACGCTCGGCCACGGCAAACAGCGTGTGCAGCGCTCCCGTCAAACGCAAATCCGCCTGCGCTTTTTGCGGGATACTGGCGGCGCCGATTGAAGCGGTGCGGGCCAGAGTGACGGCCTCCAGAGTCTGGCGCTCGTGGTCCATGTAGCCTTTTACGCAGGAGACCAGGTTAGGGATTTCGTCGTGACGCTGTTTCAGCAGGACGTCGATGTTGGCGAAGGCGCGGTCGTTTTCGTTACGTAGTCCGACGAGTTCGTTGTAGAGGATGACGGCGTAGATGGCGACTCCGGCCAGAAAAAGGGCGAGCGTGGCGGTGGCGAAGAGCGTCATGGCTTCTCTATGGGAATGGTGCCAAAAGGCCGGAACTGGGACAAGTTACTGGTGGTGTGCCGGGGCAGTGTGGTGTGGGGCGGGCGCCCTCGCCCGCCGCAGTTGGGGTTAGGGTGGACTTGTTTGGACTAGAGCGGAACAGCAAGGTCAAACGCCAAGATCCAACACCAACCCCAAGATCAACTCCAACACCAACGGCGGCGGGCGAGGGCGCCCGCCCCACAGAAGGCAGTAGTTACTTCGCGTCGATTTTCAGGTTGATGGAGACTTGCGAGCGGTCGTCGAACTGGCTGACCGTCTTTACGTCGCTCTTGTGGCCGTTGTGCTGGGCATAGACTTCGTAGTCCAGGTTCGGCTGGAGCGCTGGGAAGCGGTAGGAGCCATCCTGGCTCACGATGTAGGTTTTGACCGCACGAGTGCGCGTGTTGGTCAGGTAGACCACTGCGTTGGGCAGGGGGCTATCTCCACGATCGAGCACTTTGCCCGTAAGCAGGCGCGTATTGTCGGCTTTCGGGCGCGAGCCAAACTGCGGCGGAGGAGACGCCAGTACCAAAGCCGAGAACAGAAGCAGAAGCGCGGTCACGACAATCGTCTTCTTCATAGAGTTCCCTTCCTCGGTGTATCGGGTTTACACCAAAATTCCTGCAACAAATACCCTACCAGATTAGATGCAAACCGATATCCGAACGCTCCTCGTTGTCGATATGGACGGTTACTTCCGTACTCGCCTTTAAGTGCTTGCCATCCGGCAACTTAAAGTCTTTCAAGTCGGCCCACACAATATAGTCCGATTTTCCGGCAGGAACGCGCTGGGCAAACTCACCGCGATGGTCGGAAAGGAGTTCCCAGTGAGCCTTCTTCTGGTCGGCACGCCGGATCCTGACTTTCACGCCGTAGACCGGACGGCCGTCAGGTGCGAACACGGTTCCGAAGATGAGCGCGTAGGGCTTTTCTTTGTCGGGAGCTTTCTTCGCTGGATTCTTCTCGTCGCCCGGTGCAGTGGCCGCCCAGGCGTGAAATGCAGACAACGCACCCAGAAGCAGGACCGCCGTAATACGGACAAGGCGCCGCGCAGAGGGCGTGAGCTGAGTGTCAGACGTCAGGCGTCGTCTCCGTCGTCCGATTCTTTGACGACCTTCTCATCGTCCTCATCATCGTCGTCGTAATCTTCGTCGTCGACCGGCTTGAGTTCGATGGGATTCGCCGTGATCACTTCGAAGTCACTGCCACATTCCGGGCAGGACACGACTTCACCTTCGTCGACCTCATCTTCCTCAATGTCCAGATCGGTCTCGCATTCAGGACAGTTCACCATTGATGCCTCCAAGTTCAGGATACCCCTGTTATATTTAGTTTCTTCGCAAGCCAAAGGTCAAGAGGTTCGCGTAGGATTTTGTTGTGATGCTGAAAACATTCCGTTGGTCGCATCGAGAAGTCGGCCGTTTGGCTCTCGCCTCCACGCTGATTGCACTGACAATGGTGCAACCCGGTTCTATCTGCAAGGCTCAGGAGGGATCGCCGAAAAGCGCAGTCGATCCGCAGATTGCGGCCGCTTTGAAGCAGGTATCTGCCGAGCATGTGCAGCAAACCATACAAAAACTAGTCAGCTTTGGAAATCGGTCCACGATCTCAGCGCAGGATGATGATGCCATTAAGGCTGGGAAAGGCATCGGCGCGGCGCGGGAGTGGATTAAGAGCGAGTTCGAACGCTACTCCAAAGACTGTGGCGGATGTCTCGAAGTAAAAACCGATTCTTTCCTCGAAAAGCCAGCCGACCGGATTCCGAAGCCGACGCAGATCACGAATGTTTATGCCGTATTGCGCGGCACAGATCCAAAGCAGGCTGACCGCATCGTGCTCGTTACCGGCCACTACGATTCACGGAACAGCGACACGTTCAACACCACCGACCCCGCGCCAGGAGCGAATGACGATGGCAGTGGGACGGCCGTCAGCCTGGAGTGCGCGCGCGTCCTGATCACGCTGAAGTTTCCCGCCACAATTATTTTTCTCACCGTAGCCGGAGAGGAACAGGGGTTGAACGGCAGCACGCATTTCGCCGAGATGGCGAAAAAAGAAGGTTGGAAGCTGGAGGCCGTTCTCAATAACGACATCGTAGGCGGCGATCGCAGTGCGCAACAGGATGCGAGCGTGGTGCGAGTATTTTCCGAAGGCCTGCCCAACGCGGCGACAGAGAAGGACATCCGACGGATTCGCGGGCTCGGCGGGGAAAGTGATTCGCCATCGCGCGAACTGGCTCGCTACGTGTTGGAAGTGGGACGGACGTATTCCTCGGGTGTGAAGCCCATGGCGGTTTTTCGGCTTGACCGGTTTCTGCGCGGCGGTGACCACTACGCGTTCAATCAAAATGGATTTACAGCAGTGCGCTTCACCGAATTTCGCGAAGATTACAACCATCAGCATCAGAACGTGCGGACCGAAAACGGCATCGAATATGGCGATCTACCGAAATTCGTGAATTTCGACTACATGGCCGAGGTCGCACGACTGAATGCCGCCACGCTGGCGTCATTGGCATCGAGTCCGGCGCCTCCAGCGAAAGTAAAGATGTTGACCAAGGAACTGGAGAACGACACGCATCTTACCTGGGAGCCCGCGGACGGAGTGGCGAGCTATGAGGTGCTGTGGCGCGCGACCAGCAGTCCGGATTGGGAGCACGTCCAAACGGTTAGCACGACCAGTGCAGCGCTCAAGGTTTCGAAGGATAATGTCATATTCGCCGTGCGCGCCGTCGATGCAGCAGGACATCGCAGCCTGCCGGTAGTGCCGGAGCCGGAAAGATAATAGGAGCGAGTGGCTAGTGTTTGGTGATTAGTGGTCAGTTCAAGCCGCCCTAGTCACCAACCACTAATCACTAGCCACTGATTCTATGTACCGCGGAAAAACGGTCTCGCTGAGTTTCCCTCCCTTCACACCCTGGGTGAAGAGGATCGTGATCGCGTGCACGGGGATTTTCTTCCTCCAGGAAGTGTTGGGGAGAGTGGCGCCGAATCTCGGCTTCGGCGAATTCTTGCAGGACTACTTTTGCCTCATGCCCGCAGCTGTGGTGGAGCATGGGAGGGTCTGGCAGTTAGCTACGTATTCTCTCCTGCATGGCGGACTCTGGCATCTGCTGACCAACATGCTCACGCTTTGGATGTTCGGCTCGCAGGAAGAACAGGATTGGGGTTCCCGCCGATTTATCGAGTTCTACCTCTTTTGTGTAGTGGGCGCAGCACTGGTGACGATGGGCGTCTCCTATTTGGGATGGGGTATGACTCCCAGAACGATTACGTTGGGTGCATCAGGCGGGATTTACGGTCTCCTGATTGCATTTGGCATGCTCTACGGAGATCGCGAACTTTTCCTTTTCCCGCTTCCGGTCGCGATCAAGGCGAAGTATTTAGTCGCCATCCTGATGTTCATCGTCTTGATCTCCGCGTTCCAGCCTTCCCAGGGCGGAGTCGCCAATTTCGCTCACCTGGGTGGAGCGCTCTTTGGTTTTCTTTACCTGAAACTCTTGCCAAAGCGTGGGATCAGCTTTGCGACGACGGAAAAATATTTTGGCCTGCGAAATTCTTACTACCGTTGGAAGCGCAAGAAAGCGGCCAAGAAATTTGAAGTCTACATGCGCGATCACGACCGCAAAGTTACATTTGACGAGCACGGCAACTACGTCCCGCCCGATGAAAACGACAAGCCTAACGGTGGATCGAAGTCGGGTTGGGTGAACTGATCTGCCTGCCGTTCCCCACATTTTTCGCGTCGAACAATTCGTACCGCGTCCCTTGCAGGAAGTATTTGAGTTCTTTGCGAAAGCCGAGAACCTGGAAGAACTCACGCCGCCCTGGCTTCACTTCCGCATCTTGAGCGTATCTCCAGGCCCGTTGCGCCAAGGGACGCTGATCCAATATGCGCTGCGTTGGAGAATATTCCCGATTCGCTGGACGACTGAGATCACCGAATGGGAGCCTCCATATCGGTTCGTCGACGTGCAACTCAAGGGACCGTACAGCTTGTGGAGTCATGAACATCGGTTCGTCGTCGAAGGCAACGGAACACGCATTCTGGATGAAGTGCAATACCGTGTCCCGCTCGGACCTATTGGTTCGCTTGCGCACAACTTGAAAGTGAAGAAAGATGTTGAATCCATCTTCGCCTACCGTCGCTCCGTCGTACGCCGATTGTTCGGGGAATAAATTCCGCGCGGTCCCCTTTCTCTTGAACGTCAATCAATTCACAAGACTTATCGTCGCTCGATGCGTGGCAACGCTGCCGGTGAGATTCGGTTCCTGAATCCTGCCCGTCCCGGTTCGCATCTGTACCGTACCGAACAACACAATTCACGGAGGAACAATGTCTAGGAAACTTGCAGGGAAAGTTGCGCTCGTCACCGGCGCATCCAAAGGAATCGGCGCCGCAATCGCGAAGCATCTGGCCGCGGAGGGCGCATCTGTCATTGTCAATTATTCATCTAGCAAGAGCGGTGCTGACCAGGTGGTGACGGAAATTGTCGGCAAAGGCGGGAAAGCTGTTGCTGTGCAGGCCGACGTCGCCAAGCAGGCTGACATCACGCGTCTGCTGGCGGAGACGAAGAAGGCTTTTGGCCAACTCGACATTCTGGTCAACAATGCAGGAATCTACGAGTTTTCGCCGCTGGAAAGCGTTTCCGAAGAAAGCTTCCACAAGCAATTCAACCTGAATGTCATGGGTCTACTCTTGCCCACGAAAGAAGCATCCAAATACTTCGGCGCCGCGGGTGGCAGTGTCGTGAACGTGAGTTCGGTGGTGAGCACTCTCACCCCGCCTTCTTCCTCGGTGTACTCCGCTACGAAAGAAAGTGTCGACGCGGTCACAAAAATTCTGGCGAAGGAATTGGGGCCGCGCAAGATTCGCGTGAACTCAGTGAATCCGGGGCTGGTGATAACGGAAGGCTTGCACAGCGCAGGAATGGCCGAAGGAGATTTTCGCAAGAACATCGAGGCGACCACTCCGCTTGGCCGGGTTGGGCAGCCCGACGATATCGCTCCGGCGGTGGTGTTCTTTGCCTCCGACGACGCTTCGTGGATCACGGGCGAATCCCTGGTCATTGCGGGCGGTCTTCGCTAAAAGAACGCGCGATCATTCAATAAAAATGGGGTAGTCGTGGGTTCGGCACGACTACCCCGAGCGTTTTTACGGCTCGCGAACTCTAGGGCGCGACGTTAAGTACAACCGGAATCGTCATCGACTGTCCCGGGTTCGCGAACTGGAGAATGTTGATCTCTCCGACGTAAGTTCCCGCCGCGAGAGCACTGGCATTGGCGCTCACCGTGATGTTGGTGGGCGTATTGCAGCAGCCATTGCCCGATGGAGTGATACCCAGCCAGTTCCCTCCCTTGCCCGACGCCGCAATCGGAGTGAACCGCAGCACAGCGCCAGTGCTGGCAATCGAGATCACCTGGTTAGCAGGGTTCACGCCCCGAGTGGTGTTGAAAGTGACGGTCGGGAGCTGAGCAAAGACCGGGTCTGAGACCGTTACGCTGACCGGAATCGTCACGTTGCCGGTTTTCGCTTTCAATACTTGCTGCCCGATGTATGTGCCGGCGATCAGCCCTTTGCCGGGTAGCTTGCTGGCGGTGACGGAAACCGTATAGCTCCCGGCATCCACACCCTTGGTCGGAGTTACCTTGATCCACTTGCCAGGATCTGCCGTGCTGGCAGCAACCGACCAGCTCAGCGACAAGCCGCCGCCGTTACCCACCTGAATGGTTTGCACCGGCGGATTCTTTGTGTTCGGTGTGAACGAGAAGCTGGTCTGTCCGGGCAGGTTATCGAAGAACGCCTTCGCGGAAGAGACAACCGTCAGGTTCACGGGAACGAGCATGGAGCGTCCGGGGTTGGCGAACTCGATGATGCTGATCTCGCCAGTGTAGTTTCCGACGGGCAGGGACGTAGCGTTGACCGTCACACGTTCCGGGAACGAGGTGAAGCA